>DATABY010000245.1:0-21574 GCA_036259355.1 Nocardioidaceae bacterium | reverse complement strand
GGCGGGGGGGGGCGCCCCTTCTTTCGGCCGGGTCCGGTCGTCCGATGTCCTGGTCATCGACCACTCACGGTGTTACATTCCCAATGACGCATACCCGTGGGAGGTCGTCGATGACGTCGGAGCTGCTCGCCGGTACCCGTGACGAGAGCCGGGAGCGCAACGCAGCCCGGCTCCTCGACGCGTCGGCCAAGACGTCGTACGACCCGGTCGTGCACATCGACTGGGAGGCGCCGCTAGCACCGGACCGGTACTTCGTCCCGCCGCACCGCAGCTCGCTGTACGGCACGTGGGTGTGGCACCAGCTCAGCGAGGAGCAGCGGATCGAGCTCAGCAAGCACGAGCTCGCCAGCATCGGCAGTATGGGGATCTGGTTCGAGACGATCCTGATGCAGATGCTGGTCCGGCACGCCTACGACCGCGACCCCACGAGCAGTCACGTGCAGTACGCCTACACCGAGATCGCCGACGAGTGCCGGCACTCGGTGATGTTCGCGAAGGGGATCGCGCGCGTCGGCGCTCCGCACTATCCCCCGATCCGCCTGACGCACTTCCTCGGCAAGGTCTTCAAGCAGGTCTCCAACGGGACGCTGACGTTCGCCGGCGCGCTGTTCGTGGAGGAGATCCTCGACCAGCTGCAGCGCGAGTCGATGGCCGACGAGTCGCTGCAGCCGCTCGCCCGGGCGATCTCCCGGGTCCACGTCGTGGAGGAGGCCCGGCACATGCGCTACGCCCGTGAGTCCTTCCCGTACGAGTGGGCCGCCATGAGCGCGCCAGGCAAGGCGGTGACCCGGCACGTGCTCGCCCAGATCGCCTACATCGCGACCACGCAGCTGGTCAACGAGCAGGTCTACGCCGCCGTGGGCCTGGAGCCGAGGGCGACACGCAAGATCGCCGAGGCCAACCCGCACTGGCGCGAGACACGCAAGTGGGCCGCCCGCAAGGTGGTGGCCACCTTCGAGAACGCCGGACTGCTCGAGGGCGCCAGTCGGCGCCTGTGGCAGCGGGCGGGGCTCGTCGACTGATGACCGAGCCGCAGGAGGGCGCCGCCGCGGCCGCGCGTGACCCGGCCGAGGAGGTCACAGAGGAGTACGACGGCCCAGCGCGGCTCGTGGTCGACGACCGCGAGATCGCCGTACATGCCCGCCTGTCGGGGCACTTCGAGCCGATCGCCGGGCGCTACCAGTGGGCCGGCCGGCTGCGTGCCGGCGACGACACGCGAGCAGCGCTGCAGCCCAATCTCGACGTGCGGCTGTACACGGAGGATGGGTACGCCGCCGACGCAACGCTCCGTGAGGAGGACCCCTGGGGAGGGTTCCGGATCACCGGCAGCGGGCGGCCGCCGTTCGCGGTCCCCACCGAGATCGCGTGAAAACCGGCCAGATCGGGATACAAGCCCGCCGCGACAGGGCATAACATCGACAGGGCGGTGGCGCCTCACCCGCCGCCCGGGGGACCAGGGGCAGTTGGAGGCTCGGCTCGATGCAGGCTCGTACGCAGTTTCCGCCCGAACCGCGCTCGGCCGCCGAGGCGAGACATTGGGTGCGGGACCATCTGACCGAGATCGGCCGCTCCGACCTCGTGGCCGCGGCGGAGGCGGGCGTCTCCGAACTGGTCACCAACGGCATCCTGCACGCCCAGACCTCGATCGGCCTGCAGCTGACCCGCAACCGCGAGCGGGTCGTCATCGAGGTCTACGACGGGTCGCCGCTGGTGCAGCAGCCGGCTGTGGACGCGGCGCCATCGACCACGGTCGACTCCACCATCGGCAGAGGCCTGCGCATCGTGCGGGCCTATGCGCGCGAGTGGGGAGTGTCCACGACCAAGCACGGTAAGGCGGTCTGGTTCCAGCCCGCACCGGCGAACGGGACCGCCGACAACGCCCGCGCCGCACCGCGGCGGGAGCCCGAGACCGGCGAGCAGAGCGACATCGCGCACCCGACCTTGGATCTCGATGCTGCGATCGACGCGCTGGCCGACGCGTTCCCGGACACTGCTTCCGGACGGGACGAGCCGGCGCCCCAGGGCCGAGAGGAGGCGGCGGACGGGCTCGAGAAGGTCCAGGTCCGCCTGCTCGGGGTCCCGCCCTGGCTCGTGCAGCACTACCGCAAGCGCTGGCTGGAGCTGGTCCGCGAGATGCACCTGGTCGCGCTGGCGGAACCCTCACCACGCCAGCGGACGGCACAGCAGTTCTGCGCCGCCGCGCACGCCGTGCACGGCGACCTCTACGTGATCGAGAAGTCCACGCTCGACCGCACTCCCGCGGTAAGCGACGACGGCGCCGCGGTGGACGCCGTGTTCGAGGTGCGCCGTTCGCGCCGCGACGCCTTCGTACGGGTCCGCGAGATGGCACGGGAGATGGAGAAGAGCTGGACCGGTACCGAGCTGCTGTTCGTGCACCCGGGTCAGCAGGCGGTCCAGCTGCGCGAGTGGTGGCTGGGCGAGTTCATCGGCCAGATCGACGGCGCCGAGCCGACGCCGTGGACGGGCGAAATGCGACTGCGCGACGAGGCGATGCTGACCGAGGGCACCGAGGGCTGACCGGAGCCAACCGGAGGCCGGCCTGGGTTCAGCCGGGCTCAGCCGGCCAGGCGTGAGCGCATCTGCCAGACCAGCACCTCTGCGTTCTCGCTCGCGGTGACCCGCTGTCCGGCGGCGACCGCGACCCGGGCGGCATCACCCGCGTCGAGCCGGCCGGCGCCCTCGAGGTCCACCGCGCCGCGGGCGACGTACACGTGCGCGTACGGCGCGTGCGGCAGCGACACGGACTGCCCCCGGTCGAGGCGAGCCGCATGCAGGGCGGCGTCGCGCTGGCCGATGCGGATCGCCGCGGCGTCGCGGTGCTCTGGCATCCCGCTGGCCACGGTGACCCACTCCCCGGACAGCAGCGCGTCGTCGATCTCGAGCTGCTCGTAGCCCGGTACGGCCCCCTGCTCGTCGGGCACCACCCACATCTGGACGAAGTGCACCGGCTCCTCGTGCTGCTCGCCACCGGACAGCCGCCAGGAGTCGTTCTTCTCCGAGTGCAGGATGCCGGTGCCCGCGCTCATCCGCTGCGCCAGCCCCGGGTAGATCACGCCACAGTGGCCGGTGGAGTCCTGGTGCACCAGCGAGCCACCCAGCACCCAGGTGACGATCTCCATGTCGCGGTGCGGGTGAGTCTCGAAGCCCGTGCCCGGGAGCACCACGTCGTCGTTGCTCACCATGAGCAGGCCGAAGTGCGTGTTGGCCGGGTCGTAGTGGTAGCCGAACGAGAACGAGTGCTTGGAGTCGAGCCACCCCACCTCGGTCGTGAAGCGGTCGGCGGAGCGGCGTACGTCGATGCCCGGACGCAGGCCGGCCTCCGGTGCGGTCACGCGGAACATGGCTGCCAGCCTACGATCGGCAGCCATGACCACCGCCCGGCCACGCCCCGAGGCCGACGTGCTCGTGCTGATCGCGGCCGGCGGCGCGCTCGGTTCGGTGCTGCGGTACGTGGTCGATGCGTGGGTGCCGGCCGCGGGGTCCGGCGGGTTCCCGTGGGGCACTCTCGCGATCAATGTGGCCGGGTCGTTCGCGCTGGGCCTGCTGCACACCTACGTGCCCGCACACCCGCGGATGCCCCGGCGGGTCCGCGCCGTGCTGGGCGCGGGGCTGCTGGGCGGGTTCACCACGTTCTCGGCGTACGCCGTGCAGACCCGCACCCTGCTCGCGGACGGGCACGACCTGCAGGCGCTGGCATATCTGCTCGGCACCCTGGCGGCGGCCGTGGTCGCGGTCGAGGTCGGCCGCCTGGTGGCTCCGGGGAGGAGTCGGTGACGGTACTGCTGGTGGCGGTCGGTGCGGCCGTCGGTGCCCCGGCTCGGTACCTGCTGGGCCTGTGGCTCAACGGCCGGGCTCCGATGCCTTGGGGCACGTTCACCGCCAACGTGGTGGGATCGCTGCTGCTGGGCTTCCTTGCGCGGGCCGGGCTCGGTGAGCAGGCGCACGCGCTGCTCGGTGCCGGTTTCTGCGGCGCGTTCACGACGTACTCCACGTTCGCGTGGGAAACACACACCTTGCTCGAGATCAACCGCCTGCATGCCGCGACGTACGCCCTGGGCAGCCTGGCCGTGGGCGTGGCGGCGGGCGCACTGGGCTGGTGGCTCGGCGGGGCCGGAGGCTAGCAACCATGGGCGTCCTGCTGCGGGCTCAGCTGTAGCCGAGCTCGTGCAGCCGGTCGTCGTCGATGCCGAAGTGGTGCGCGATCTCGTGCACCACGGTGATGCGCACCTCGTCGACCACGTCAGCGTCGGAGTCGCAGGCGGCCAGCGTCGGGTTGCGGTAGACGCTGATGCGGTCGGGCAGCGTGCCGGCGCCGTACCAGGAGTCCCGCTCGGTGAGGGGAGTCCCTTCATAGAGCCCGAGCAGGCGCGGGTCGTCCGGCGGGGCGTCGTCCTCGACGAAGATCGCCACGTTGTCCATCAGGTCGGCGAGCTCCGGCGGGATCGTGTCGAGCGCCTCCGCCACCAGCTCCTCGAACCGCTGCCTGCTCATCTCGATCACCGGCCCATTGTCCCGGTGGGCTGCCCGCAGCCCGCACAGCAGGTGGTCAGGCGCTGGCCGACCGAGGGCAGCCGCCGGCCGACCCCCTGCCCGGTTTGGTCGCCACCGTGCCAGCCCGTATGCTTTACCGGTCCCCGACGGCACCTGGCGTGTCGAGACGGCCCAAGCCCTCATCGTCTAGAGGCCTAGGACGCCGCCCTTTCAAGGCGGTAGCACGGGTTCGAATCCCGTTGGGGGCACCGGCGCAGGGTGCAGTAAACTTCTGCGTCGAGACACGTTGCACAACCTGGCCCCGTAGCGCAGTTGGTTAGCGCGCCGCCCTGTCACGGCGGAGGCCGCGGGTTCGAGTCCCGTCGGGGTCGCTTTTGTTGCTCGGCCCTGCGTCGGCTCTTTCGGCGCTGCGTCAGGCCACGGCGTCGTGCGTCGCCGCGCGCTCCGCGCCGACGTAGGCATCGGGTGTGGGGAACGCGTACCGCAGCAGGGTTGGCGGCCGGAACGCCGCCCACTGCCCCTCCGGCTGCGCGAGCCGGTCCGCCACCGCCCACACCACGGCCGGGTTGTGCCCGAGCCCGAGATGGCTGCCGATGACGGCGATGTTCTCCGTCGTCTTCGTCGGCTGGTCGAGACAGGCCTGCCAGGCGACGATGCCGTCGCAGCGGGAGTAGATCGAGGTCGCCGGCACCCGCAGCGGCTCCCGGTCGTGCTCCAACGGCAGCTGCCAGTCGGCGACGTGCAGGTGCGAGTAGCGGGAGTACAGCCAGTGCGCCCGGCTCTGGTCGGTGCGGGAGAGCCGGAACGGGCTGCCGAGGGTGACCACCTGGCGAACCGCGTCGGGAGACTGACGGGCCAGCTCACGGGCATAGATGCCACCCAGGCTCCAGCCGATCAGGCTCACCGACCGCCCGTACCGGTCGCCGAGCTCGTCCAGGCGCTCGCGCATGCCGCTCATCGCGCGGGCGGTCGGCCCGATGTTGCGTCCCAACCGCCACCCGTGCACGGGGTACCCCAGCCGCCGCAGGGCGCCCCGTAGCCCCCGGGTGGAGACGTCGCTGGCTCCGAGGCCCGGCAGCACCAGCACGGGATGCCCGTCGCCGCGGGGAAGTGCGAGCCGGAGCGGACCGGTGCCCAGGAACAGGCCGTACTCGGCCATCGCCCGCGCGCCTTCGGTGAGGAGGTAGGCCAGCGGCGGTGCGGCCTCGCCGCGGCCCATGCGCCCGGGGATGTCCTCGCAGTCCGCCGCCATAGCGACCTCCTTGAATGTTCCTCTACTTCAGGATGCGCCCAAAGTCGCGGCAAAACCAGCGATAACGCCTGACTTCGCGGCAAAGCCGCATTGCCTCCCCCGTGACCCGAGGGTAAGTTCCCGGCCCACGGAGCCTCCAAACCGCCGCGTCAATGGAACGCGACGGCCTCGACGAGGGGAGCAAACCGTGGACCGCATGAGTACGACGGATGCCGCGTTCTTCTTCTCCGAGAGCGCGAACACCCCGATGCACGTGGGGCAGGTGGCCGTCTTCGAGGGACCGGCCCCGTCGTACGGCGACCTGGTGCGGCTCCTCCTGAGCAAGCTTCCGGCGGTCCCCCGCTACACGCAGCGGGTGCGGCCGCTGCCGCTGCACCTGGGCCGTCCGGTGTGGGTAGACGACCAGCGGTTCCAGATCCTCTACCACGTGCGCCACACGGCGGTTCCGCGCCCGGGCGGGCCCGAACAGCTGCGGAACCTCGCCGGCCGGGTGCTGGCGCAGCGGCTCGACATGGCCAAGCCGCTCTGGGAGAACTGGCTCGTCGAAGGGCTCGAGGACGGCCGCTGGGCCCTGATCTCCAAGGTCCACCACTGCATGATCGACGGGGTGGCCGGCACCGACCTCATGCAGCTGATGTTCGACCTCGACCCGTCCGCGCGGCCGGTGGAGGAGCCGGCCGAGGTCACCTCGGTCCCGGCACCCTCCACCGCGTCGGTGCTCGCTGCCAGCGTGCGCGACGCCGTCAGCCACCCGGTCAAGCAGCTGACGGCCCTACCGCGCCTCAACCGCGTCACGGAGACACCTCGAGCGCTGCTACGCAGCGGCGCCGCCGTCGGGACCGGCCTGCCCGGCGTGGCGCGGCAGGTCACCACGCCCGCTGCGCGCTCCCTCAACGGCCCGATCGGGCCGAACCGGCGCTGGCTGTGGAGCGACCTCACCCTCGACGACGTCAAACGGGCGCGCAAGGGGCTCGGCGGCACGGTCAACGACGTCATCCTGGCCACCATCACCCGTGGCTTCCGTGATCTCCTCGAGGCGCGCGGGGAGCTCTCCGAGCGGCTGGTCGTGCGGTCGATGGTCCCGCTGTCGCTGCGCCGCCCGAACGAGCGCGGAACCCTCAACAACCAGGTCAGCGCCGTCTTCGTCGACCTGCCCGTCGGCGAGACGGACCCGGAGGCCCGGCTGACCTCGGTGCGCCGGCAGATGGACCGGCACAAGCAGACGATGGGCGCTCTCGACGCCAGGTCGATCATCGCGATGGGTGATGTCGTGGCCCCGACCCTGCTGGCGCTCGGGACCCGGGCGGGTGTGCGCGTCGGGCAGCCGTGGGTGCAGGCCGTGACGACCAACGTGCCGGGGCCACGCGTCCCGCTGTACGTCCTCGGGCGCAGGCTCAGCTCGGCGTACCCCTACGTCCCGATCGCGGCGGGGTGCCGCGTCTCGATCGGCATCTTCTCCTACTCGGGAACGATGCAGTTCGGCGTCAATGCCGACTTCGACGCGTTCCCCGACGTGGACGTGCTCGTGGACGGCATCGGCCGAGGCTTGGAGGAGCTGCTGGCGGCCGCCGACGGTACGCCGGCCACGACGGGCTGATCCGGCACTCCACGCGGCCCCCCTGCTGTGACGCGTGACTCAGCGCCGAACCGGAATGGCGATGGCTCTGGCAGACGTTGGCTGGAACTATGACTGCCTCCCCCAACGCCCTCGTGCTGTCCACCGACGCCCAGGACCTGCTGTTCCGCCAGGCACGCACCGCGAACACCTTCACCGACGAACCGGTCGGCGACGAGACGGTGCGGGCGATCTACGACCTGGTGAAGTACGCACCCACGTCGATGAACAACCAGCCGCTCCGGGCCGCACTGATCCGGTCCGACGGCGCCCGCGAGCGGCTCCTCAAGCACATGGCCGAGGGCAACCGGGAGAAGACGGCGACCGCACCCCTCGTCGCCGTGCTGGCCGCGGACACGGAGTTCCACCAGCAGCTCCCGAAGGTCTTCCCGCACTTCCCGCAGGCCAAGGACCTCTTCGCCGACGACGCCGCGCGAGCCGACGTCGCCCGGCTCAACGCCACGCTGCAGATCGGCTACTTCCTGCTCGGGGTGCGCGCCGCCGGGCTGGCTGCCGGCCCGATGACCGGCTTCGACGCAGAGGGTCTGGACAACGACCTGTTCGCGGACCGGCCGTGGACGTCGCTGGTCGTGGTCAACATCGGCCGCCCCGCGGAGAACGCCTGGTTCGACCGTCTGCCGCGGCTGGAGCACGACGAGGTCTTCACCGCGCTCTGACGCGCCGACGAACCGCGCGGCACCCGAAGGCTCCGCCGGCAACCTGGTGCACGCCGTTCGGACGTCGCCCACCCTGCCGCCCGCGCTCGGACGTAGCGGCGCCGGCGGCGATCCCGCCGTACGCACTCGCCTCGGTGCATCCGGTAGACTGCGCGCCCGGGCGTCGGCAACGGCGTCCTACCTGTGAAGCGGCCGGACCGGCCGTGGGAGCAGGGCCTGTGAGGGCAGGTAGCTCAGTTGGTACGAGCGTCCGCCTGAAAAGCGGAAGGTCGGCGGTTCGACCCCGCCCCTGCCCACGTCTCTGACCGCGGTCGGGAGGCCGCGCCCCAAGGGCGCCGACTTGAACCGCTCAAGAGGCTGCCGTGTCCAAGCCGCGATCTACGGCGAGGTGGAGCCGCGAGCGGATCGGCTCCGCCGGATGAGACGGTGAGCGAACGGCAGAGAGAGGGTGCGTGGTGGCCAGAGAAACCGCCGGGACTCGAGTTCCTTGAGCAGCGAAGAAGCCGCGGCGGCCGCGGCTGCGGGCATGCGGCATCAGCCCACCCAGCGGGCGGTGACCGTGGGGGTGATCGCCGACCCTGGGGTGCCGTGCGAGCTGGCCAAGAGTTTGGCCGGGCGCCTCGCCGAGGACCTGGCGGCGCACGTGGATCCCGACGTTACCTGGCGCGTCCGGGTGCGCGGCGAAACGCTGCCACTCGACAGCGACGGGCACCTGCCGTTCCAGCACCACACACAGCGTCTCCTGCAGGACAACGACTGGGACTACGTCGTCTGCATGACCGAGCTGCCCCGGAGGACCGGCACGAGACGTGCGCTGCTTTTCGAGGTCGACCGTTCACTGTGCGCCGCCCTGGTGTCGGTCCCGGCGATGGGCGCCGTGCGGCTACGAACACACGCCCGCTGGACGCTGGTACGAGTGCTGCACGAGCTGACCGACACCATCCCGCAGAGTGGGTACGGCACGGGCGTCGACGGGGACGGACACCGCCGTCGCGGGCGAGTGGCCACGGAGGTGCTGTCCCCGGTTCGCGAGCTCCCCGGCGAGCCGGTGACCCAAGCAGCGCTGTCCGGGTTGCGGGGCCAGCTCCGGCTCCTGACCGGCATGGTGCGTGTGAACAAGCCATGGCGGCTGGTGCCCAGCCTGTCGAGCGCGATCGCAGCTGCCGTGGCCACCGCCGCGTTCGGAGTGTTCTACTCCAGCATCTGGGTCATGGCCGACGCCGCCGGCCCGCTGCGGCTAACCCTGGTCACCGTCTTTGCAGTCGTGGCCATGGTCGCCTGGCTGATCGCCTACAACGGCCTGTGGGAACGCCGCGGACCCGGCCGGGACAAGCAGCGCGCCGCACTGTACAACGCCGCAACGGTGGTGACCCTCACCATCGGCGTGCTGTGCATGTACGTCCTTCTCTTCGCCTTCACCCTCGTTGCATCGCTGGTCGTGATCGAGCCCGGCTACCTGTCCGAGCAACTACGCCACGCCGCCAGCCTGGTCGACTATCTGTCGCTCGCGTGGCTGGCCAGCTCGATGGGCACCGTGGCCGGTGCGCTCGGCTCCACCCTGGAAGGCGAGGACGCCGTTCGGCGTGCCACCTACGGCCGCCGGGAGCTGCAGCGTCGAGCCCGCCGCGAGGACGACGACTCAGGTGCCGGCGACGGCGCCCAATGACCCAAGCGGCCTCACCACCGCGATGCTGACCTGCAGCCGCGCCTCCGAGCCAGCGAACGCCTCACCCGCCATGCCATCGCCGGCGGCGGTGCGAACCGTGCTCTCCGTGGTGGACAGCCACTTCGACGAGCCGACCGGTCGCACGCCGTACGAGCTCGTCCCGCCGGCGGCACGCGGATGAAGGCGCTCGCAACCGTGCTGCTGGCCGCGGCGCTGGTCGTCGCGGGCTGCCAGGGCCAGCAGACGCGCCAGGACCAGGCCGGCGCACCGCCGACCCGGCTGCCGAACACGGCCCCGACCTCCGAGACCCGGCCGGCCCCCACCCAGCAGCCACGCCGGCAGGAGACCCCGAGGATGCAGCCGCGCGACCAGGACCGGCTGGACCGGCGGCTGATCGCGGCGGCCTGGGACAACGACGTCGACCGTGCCCGGCGGCTGATCGGCAGGGGCGCGAGCGTCAACGCCAAGGACGAGACCGAGCAGAGCGCCTACCTGATCTCCACCAGCGAAGGCTTCCTGCGGCTGCTCGAGCTGACCCTGCGCAGCGGCGCCAAGGTCCACAGCAGGGACCGCTTCAACGGCACCGGGCTGATCCGCGCCGCCGAACGCGGTCACGCCGACATCGTCGGCCGGCTGCTGCAGACCCCCATCGCGGTCAACCACGTCAACAACCTCGGCTGGACCGCCCTGCACGAGGCGATCATCCTCGGCGACGGCACCCGCCGGTACGTCGACACGGTGCGACTGCTCGTCGCGGGGGGCGCCGACGTCGACCTGCCGTCACAGGAGGACGGGGTGCGACCGCTGCAGCACGCGGAGTCCAACGGCTTCGAGCGCATCGCCACCACACTGCGCAAGGCGAAGCGGGCCGACCGGCTGTCCCGCGACGAGGCGCGGGCGAAGCTGCTCCGCGGCGCCCGGCGAGGCGATCCCGTCGCCGTCGCGGTGGCGCTGCGCGCCGGCGCTCCGCTGGAGGCGCGCGACCACAACCAGCGCACCGCGCTGCTGCTGGCGGCCATCCACGACCACGTCGACGTCGCCCGCCTGCTGGTCGCGCTCGGAGCCGACCCGGACGCGCAGGACTACCGCGACGACAGTGCATGGCTGGTGACCGGTGTGACCGGGAGCGTGCCGCTGGCCGAGACGCTGCTGCCGGCGAACCCCGACCTCACGATCACCAACCGGTTCGGTGGCACGTCACTGATCCCCGCGAGCGAGCGCGGCCACGTCGACTACGTCCGCCGTGTCGTCAAGACCGACATGAACGTCAACCACGTCAACGACCTCGGCTGGACCGCAATGCTGGAGGCGGTCATCCTCGGTGACGGCTCCCGCCCCTACCAGCACATCGTGCGCCTGCTGCTGGATGCCGGCGCCGACCCCTCGATCGCCGACGACGAGGGCGTCACCCCGCTGCAGCACGCCCGCAACAGCGGGTACGACGAGATCGAAGCCGTCCTGACGCGCCACTCTCGGCGACGCTGACGCGCGGGGGTTCTATTCCTTCTTACCGGCGCCTCTACGGCGGCCGACGTACGGCCGCGACGACGTCGTGCGGACCATCCTTCCGCAGGGACGACCCCAGACCGACGCCCACAGCTCCAGCAGCAAGAAAGGTTGCCGCATTGGCGGCGTTGACGCCGCCGGTGGCGATGACCCGTAGCTCCGGAAAGGGGTCGGCCATGGCGGCGATCCAGTGTGTCCCCAGACCGGCTGCGGGGAAGGCCTTGACGGTCGTGATGCCGAGTCGCAGGGCATGACCGGCTTCGCTCGGGGTGGCGATACCGGGCAGGAACGGCACGTTGTGCTGTTGTGCGCACTCCACGGTGGCCCCATCGAGTCCGGGTGCGATCGCGAACGCTGCCCCCCGCTGCAGTGCCAGCTCCAGCCGCTGCGGTGTGGTGACCGTGCCGGCGCCCACGGGGGTTCCGTGCGGTGCTGCCTCCACGACGGCTTGGAGCGATTCCGCTGCTCCCTGACGTTCAAGGGTGACCTCTACCAGTCGCACGCCGGCATCCCAGGCCGCGCCGGCAAACTCGACCGCCGCGTCGGGCTCCATACCGCGAAGGATGGCAATGATCGGCACCTCTTGCAGGTGGTGGTCGAAGAACTCCGTCCACGGCGTCGGCGGCTCCGTCTGCTGCGAAGGCCTATTCGTCCGCTGCGTGCTCATGTCGCCTCCATCCGAGTTCCTCGCTCACCACATCGGCGGTCGCGGTGACTTCCGGCACGAGCGCAAGCAGTGCCTCACGTTCGAGGACCATGCGCGGGACGGATACCGAGACCGCGGCGCGGACGTAGCCGGAAGCATCCCTGACCGGGGCCGCGATGCAGTGGATGAACTCCTCGTGCTCGAAGTCGTCGAGGGCCCACCCCTGTTCGGCAATCTGTTTGAGGTCTAGGTCCAGCTCCTCGCGGGTCACTCGCGTGTTTGCCGTGCAACGGCGAAAGGGCCCGGGGCCGACGAGCTTGTCGCGTTGTTCCCGCGGAAGGTGGGCCAGGATGGCTTTCCCAACTCCGGTGGCGTGCGGCGGTGCGACGGCCCCGATCCGGGAGTACATGCGGATCGCGTGTTGCGCTTCGACCTTGTCGACGTAGATCACGCAGTTGTCTTCGAGTCCGGCCAGGTGGACGGTCTGCCCACACCGTTCGCCGAGGGCCTTGAGGTGCTGACTGGCAGCAGCCCTGACATCGAGACTCTCCAGGGCGATGTGGGCAAGCATGCGCATGCGCGGACCGAGCTGGAACCGGCCATCTCCGTTGCGACTGACGAAGCGCTCATCCTCCATCGTGCGCAGCAGCCGCAACGAAGTCGTGCGGTGCACGTCGAGACGTCGGCCGAGCTCGCTGATAGTCGCCGGCCCGGAGGCAAGCTCGAGAAGAATGTGCAGGGCCCTTTCCACACTGCCGGACATGACGCTCCTTACGTGGTCGGGACGCTGCTGCGTTCGGTGTCCCGAGCGACTTGAGCGATCCCATCTTCGCGGCCGTGGTCGCGGGCGGCCCTGGGCGGGAGGTCCCCATCGACCTGCAGCGCTTCCCCGGCCAGTCGAGCGCCTCGCCTGAGACAATCGGGCAGGTCCGCGAGGTCGAGCATTCCGTCGAGCACGCCGGCGGCGAAGGCATCACCGGCACCGACCGGCTCAACGACGTCGACGCTGGGCGCAGGCTGGTGCCACGACCGACCGCCCCGGAATGCGACAGCCCCCTCGGCACCATGCTTGACGATGACGGTGGCGACGCCGGCCAGCAGGTCTCGCACATCCTCTGGGTGCTGCGCTCCCCAGAGAGCCTTGGCCTCGTCGAGGCCGCAGAAGACGATGTCTGCCTGTCTCGCCAGCGGTAGCAGGCGCTCGGCCGCGTCCTCGTCGTGCAGCGTGGGGCGGTAGTTCACATCGAAGCTGCGGAGCACGTCGGGTGGCGCGCTCTCGAGTAGCCCGGCGACCAAGGATCGGCTGGACTCCGACAGCACCGCGGTGATGCCCGTGGTGTGCACGACACGAGGCTGGTGCCTCCACACACCCGCGAGGTCGTGGGGCCCCAGTGTCGTGGCCGCGGATCGGTCTCGGTAGTAGGCGACCGTCGTGCCGTCGGGCCCGAACTCCTTGACGTACAGACCGGTTCGATGTCCCCGCGCGACGCGGACGCAGTCGCAGACCACCTCCTCGTCGGCGATCCGTGCGCGCACGAACCGGCCGAAGGCGTCGTCGCCGATCGCGCTGTGCCAGCAGACACGCCTGCCGAGCCTCGACAGGTGGATGGCCACGTTCGACTCCGCACCGCCGATCTCGCGGCGAAAGGCCGATGCCAGGTCCGGCGGCTTCGGCGGGTCGGGGACGAGCAGCACCATCGTCTCGCCCACGCACACCGCGTCCATCGAATCGCGTGGTCGTTCACCCACGTGTGCACCTTCCCTGCCTGTGGTCAGAGCCCGACTGTTGACGGCCGCGCAACCACGATGCTAGACACCGTGCTGACATATACGCAACAGTGCTGCGCTGTACGCAGCATGGAGGGCCCATGTGGGATCTGCTGGTTCGCGGTGGCCGCGTCATCGACGCGGCGAACGGGCGCGACGACGTGGCCGACGTGGCGCTCCGCGGTGGGCGCATCGCGCAGGTCGCGCCTTCGTTGCCGGCGGGGCAGGCCGCCGAGACCGTCGATGCCAGCGGTTGCCTGGTCACGCCGGGTCTCGTCGACATGCACACGCATGTGTGGCACGGCGGCAGCTACTGGGGCCTCGACCCCGAGCCCGTGGCGTGGCGCACCGGCGTGACCACCTGGGTGGACGCCGGCTCGGCCGGTGCCTACAACCTCACCGCGTTGCGCCGCCTCGTCGAACCGATGCCGTTGCGGGTTCGCCTGCTCCTGAACGTGTCGGCCATCGGGCTCGTGGGAGAGACCGCCGAGCACCACGTGCTGGACCACCTGGACGTGGACGTCGCGACAGCCGCGGCCAGCGAGCACGCCGACCTGGTGGTCGGAGTCAAGGCTCGCATCGACGCGCGCACCGTCGGCCCGCACGGGCTCGAACCACTGCACCGTGCGGTCCAGCTCGCGCGGCGCCTCGACCGTCCGCTGATGGTGCATGTCGGGTACGGGCCGCCGCACATCGCCGACATCGTCCCGCTGCTGGCCGAGGGCGACATCCTCACCCACTGCGCGTCCGGCTGCACGTCTGACATGGTCGTGGCCGGCGAGCTCACCGACTGCGCCAAGGCGGCCGCGGACAGAGGCGTCGTGTTCGACCTCGGGCACGGGTCCGGCGCCTTCGCCTTCGATGTAGTCGAGGCCGAACTGGCGGCCGGGCTGGTACCGGTCATCTCCTCGGACCTGCATGCCCGCTCGGTGCACGGGCCGGCCTTCGACCTGCCCACGGTCGTGACCAAGCTCCTGGCCGCCGGCGTCGGCCTGCCCCAGGCCATCGAGGCCGCGACCCGACGCCCGGCCGACACCCTGCGGCTGTCCGAGGGGGTCGGCACCCTCACCGCCGGCGCACCGGCCGACCTGGCCATCTTCGACATCGAGAACGGCAGCTTCCCCGTCGTCGACGTCCATGGCGACTCCCGTACCGCGCCCATGCGGCTGACCAACCGCGCCACCTACGTGTCCGGTCGGCTACTGCCCCCACGCGCCTCAGCGCCACCACCGCCATGGATCTCCCTCAGTACGGCGCAACGCCGCGCGGAGCACGACCGGGTGACCGAGACCCGCGAAGCGGCCCGGCCCCGGCTGACGCACCCCGATGACTTCGACGAGCCCTTTCCCCGTCCCGGAGCGACAACATGACACCGCAGCTTCTGAGCGATCCACGAGCAACCGACGCGCTGGCAGGCCTTGACGACGAGCCGGTTCAGGCGCGCAGCCTGCCCACCACACCGACGACGCCGCAGCAGGTCCGAGATGCTGCATGGTCGCTGGACGACCTGTGGCTGCCCGCCGTGGTCGGCGACCGCGACGCCCTCGCCCACAACCTGCAGCGGTTCGCCCGGTGGTGCACCGAGCACAACGTGGACCATGCGCCCCACGGCAAGACATCGATGTCGCCCTACCTGTGGTCCGCGCAGCTGGAGCACGGCGCGTGGGCGATCACCGCGGCCACCGTTGCCCAAGCCAGGATCATGCGCCGGTACGGCGTGCCGCGGGTGCTGCTGGCCAACGAGGTGCTCGACCCCGCACAGCTGCGATGGGTTGCCGAGGCCGCGGACGACCCCGGGTTCGAGCTGCTCTGCCTGCTGGACAGCACCGACGGCCTCCGCGCCCTTGTCAGCGCTGTGGACGAGGCCCGCTCGACGTCGCCGGTACCCGTGCTGGTCGAGCTCGGCGTGCCCGGTCGGCGAACCGGCGTACGGGGGGCGGAGGCGGCGCGCGAACTCGCCACGGCTGTCGCCGCCGACTCTCGCCTGCGCCTGGCCGGCATCGAGGGCTACGAGGGTGTGCTCGCCACCAGACGCGACGACGAGGCGGAGAGCGAGGCCCGCGGTTGGCTGACGCAGCTGACCGACCTCGTCGCCGCCTGTGACAGTGACGGGCTCTTCGCCGATGCCACCGAGATCGTCCTCACGGCGGGCGGCAGCGGATACGTCGACCTCGTGGCCGACGCGTTCGGCGCGTTGACGTCGTTGAGCAAGCCCGTCCGACCGGTCGTACGGTCGGGCTGCTACATCAGCCACGACCACCTGTCCTACGAGCGTAGCTCTCCGCTGCGCTCCTCCGCGGACCCCGACCCGCTGCAGCCGGCACTGAGCTGCTTCGCTCGCGTGTTGTCCTGTCCCGAGCCCGGCCGCGCCCTGCTCGGAGTCGGCAAGCGCGACGTTGCCTTCGACATCGACCTGCCCGTTGTGTTGAGCGTCCGGCGTGACGGCACCGCGACCCCTCTCGGCGATCGCGCACGGATCGTCGAGCTCAACGACCACCACGGCTTCTGCGACCACGACGGAGTCCTCGAAGTGGGCGACGTCGTCGAACTCGGCCTCTCGCATCCCTGCACGATCTTCGACAAGTGGAGCCTCATCCCCGTGATCGACCCCCACAGACGCGTCGTCGACGCGATCCGCACCATCTTCTGACTTCCGACACCGAAGGACTGCACATGAGCAAGCGCGTGATCCACACCGACCAGGCCGCTCCCCCAGGCGGTCCCTACTCACAGGCGGTCGTCGTCGGTGACACCGTCTACTGCGCCGGTGCCACACCCACGCGGCCGGACGGCACGCGAGTCGAGGGATCGTTCGACGTTGAGGCCCGCGCCGCCCTCGACAACCTCAAGGCCGTCGCCGAAGCCGCCGGTGCTTCCTTGGGCGACGCGGTCCGCGTCGGCGTCTACCTGCGCGACTTCGGTGACTTCGCGGCCATGAACGAGCTGTTCGCCGAGTACTTCGGCGAACAGCCACCAGCTCGAACCACCATCCCCGTCGACCTGCCCGGCTTCGCCATCGAGGTCGACGCAGTCCTCGCACTTCCCGACGCGACGGCATAGCACGCCCCCTCCCTCCCCAGCTCCATAGGAGACGACGCAATGGAAACCGGCTCGAACCTGATCTACCTCGGGGCGCTATCCGTCTCGATTGTCCTCATGCTCGGCCTAGGAATCTGGGTCGCGCGACGAACCTCCAGCGGTGAGGACTTCCTGCTCGCTGGTCGTCGCCTGGGAACCCCGCTGCTTCTGGGCACCACGTTGGCCACGCTCGTCGGCACTGGCTCGAGCCTCGGCGCCGTCGGCTTCGCCTACGAAAGCGGGTGGGCCGGCACCCTCTACGGCATCGGCGGTGCCGCAGGGGTCTTCGGCATCGTGTGGCTGTTCGCGGACGTACGTCGCTACAAGTTCATGACCCTGTCCGAGGAGATGAGCTTCTACTACGGAGCCAACTACGCCGTCAAAGGCGTCGTCGCGGTCCTGCTGTTCATCGCCGAGATCGGCTGGCTCGGCGCCCACGTCCTCGGTGGCTCCCTTTACCTGTCCTACCTCACCGACATCGACGCCACCGTGGCCAAGATCTTCGTCGCCGTGGGCTTCGGCCTCTACACGATCGTCGGAGGTTACCTCGCCGACGTGATCACCGACGCCGTCCAAGGAACCATCCTGTTCGTCGGCTTCTCCGTGCTGGCCGTACTCGCGCTCATCGAAGCCGGAGGTTTCAGCGGTATCTCGCAGCAGGTCCCCGCGGAAGCCACCTCGTTCCTGGGCATCGAAAGCCTCGGGCTGGTCCCCGCCATCTCGCTGGCACTCGTCATCGCCGTAGGCGTCCTCGCCACGCCCTCCTACCGCCAACGCATCTACTCGGCGGCGAGTGTCAAGGTGGTCCGCCGCAGCTTCCTGGCAGTCGGCGTGCTCTTCGCCGTGTTCTCGGTGATGCCGGCCATCGCCGGACTTTCCGCGCAGGCACTGAACCCCGGCATGGGCAACACCGACCTCGCATTCCCCTACCTGGCCACCGAAATCTTCCCGCTGTGGCTCGGCGCCTTCCTCCTCGTCGCCGGCATGTCCGCCACCATGTCCTCGGGCGACTCCGACGCCGTCACCGCAGTCACCATCCTGCTGCGTGACGTCAGCCAAGCCGTCACCGGACGCCTGCCCCGAGCCGAGAACATGGTGCGCTACTCCCGCATCGGCCTGGCGGTCGTCATGACCACAGCGTTGCTGTTCGCGCTCGTGGCAACCAGCATCATCGACTACATCACGCTGATGATCTCGACGTTGCTCACCGGCATCCTCATCGCCGCGCTGCTCGGCAAGTTCTGGCCCCGCGCGACGTGGCAAGGCTGCCTGGCCAGCCTCGCCGGAGGATCCGGCGCCGCCCTGCTCGTCAACTTCAACGACGAGTGGACCGCGTTCTGGGGCAACCCCGTCATCCCGTCGCTGCTCACCGCGCTCGCAGCCGGCGTTCTCGTGAGCCTCGCCACGCCGCGGAACACGGTGAGCTCGCAGGAGGCGCTACGTCGACTCGATGAGGACCGCGCGACCCTCGACGTGGGCACCGAGCTCCGAGCCGGAACCATGCCAGAGCAGGAGCCAGAAGGCGCCGCACCAACCTCGCAGAAGCCCGCCCTTTAGGGAAGGCCGAAGGTCGCCGGGGCCACCGCTTTCAGCACAGCGGCGGTGGCGCCGGCGTCGGGGTCCTGCGCCTAGCACGGGCTGGCTTAACGGACTGCTGCTCCGTGCCGGCGCTGTCGACGGGCGCTGCGACGGGTCGCGCTCGACCATGCGCGCCCAGACTCTTTCGCCGCCCCGTCATCGGATGGTGTCATGAGTCGTGGCCCTCGAGTTCCGCAGCTCTCCGCGCCCCACGGTGGGCATCGAGTGGGAGCTCGCCCTCGTCGACAAGACCACCCGCGACCTCGTCAACCTGGCCTCCCAGCTCTTCGACGAGGTTCAGCTCCACCACGCCCCGGTCGTCGACGAGGCCAAGCTGCACAAGGAGCTGCTCCGCAACACCGTCGAGATCGTCACGGGCATCTGCGAGTCGGTCCCGGAGGCAATCGCGGATCTCACCGACACGGCGACCAAGGTACGGCGGCACGCCGACGCGCTGGGGGTCGACCTCTACTCGGCCGGGACCCACCCGTTCGCACAGTGGTCGTCCCAGCTGCTCACCCCGGGCCATCGCTACGAGGAGCTGATCTCCCGTACCCAGTGGTGGGGCCGGCAGATGATGATCTGGGGCCTGCACATGCACGTCGGTGTGCAGCGCCGCGACCACGTGCTGCCGATCGTCACCACGCTGCTCAACTGGTTCCCGCACCTGCAGGCGTTGAGCGCGTCGTCACCGATGTGGGCCGGCACCGACACCGGCTACGCGAGCAACCGGGCGATGATGTTCCAGCAGCTGCCGACCGCTGGCCTGCCGTTCCAGTTCCAGGCCTGGGACGAGTACGAGTCGTTCGTCGACGACCAGCTACGCACCGGCGTCATCGAGGAGATCAGCGACATCCGCTGGGACGTGCGCCCCTCGCCGAGGTTCGGCACGGTCGAGATCCGGGTGTGTGACGGGGTTTCGACGCTCCGGGAGCTGGCCGGCCTCGCCGCGCTGATGCAGTGCCTCGTCGTCGACCTCGACCGCCGGCTCGACGCCGGCGAGACGTTGCCGACCATGCCGCCCTGGCATGTGCAGGAGAACAAGTGGCGAGCGGCTCGTTATGGCCTCGAGGCGGAGATAATTCTCGACGCCGCCGGTTCCGAGCGATTGGTCACCGAGGACCTCCACGACCTCCTGGAGCGGCTGACACCGCTGGCCCGCGAGCTGGGCTGCGAGGACGAGATGTCCTTCGTCGCCGACATCCCCCGGGCCGGGGCGTCGTACCAGCGGCAGCGCAAGGCGGCCGCCGAGTCCGGCGGCGACCTGGTGGCAGTGGTCGACTCCGTCGTCCACGAGCTGCGGTTCTAGCCGAGGCGAGCACGGGCGTCAGCGCCCGGGCGCCACCGGTGCTCGAACCCAGGTCTTCGGCGGTCAGCCCTTCTCGGTGGCGTCGTAGGCGGCGGCAATCTCTGCGGGGATTCTTCCGCGCTCTGCCACCGCGTAGCCGTTCTCCCGAGCCCAGGACCGAAGCTCGGCCGTGCTCACCCTCACGCGTGTCGTTCGCTTACCCCCGGCCGACGACTTCCGTCGTGCCGCTGACGCGCCCTTGACCGGTCGGCTCTTCCGGCCGGGCCTCCGCGCGCTGGACAAGTGCCGATCACCGGAGCCGTCTTGTGGTCCGTTCTGTTCATCGGAGTCTGTAGAGGACACGTGCAGAGTGACGTCATACAGCGCCCCCAGCACGCGAAGCGCGTGGTCCAGGGGCTCGCTTGAGTCGATAGTGACCTTCACGGTCGCTGCTACCTTTCAGGGGAAGACGGGAGGTTCCCGCCGGCGGAGCCGGTGCACGAACGGTACCGAACAGGTGGCGGGCTCAGTTCAGGTGTCCCGGCCCGCCCGGACGAGTCACGGACACCCTGCGGGGTAGGGGACGAGCATGGCACTCATCGAGATCATCGAGACGTCCGGGCTCGGGGACCGCAGCTACCTGGCCACTGACGGTGCGACCGCGGTCGTGGTCGATCCACAGCGCGACATCGACCGCGTCCAGGCACTGCTAGACGAGCACGGGGTCCGACTGGCCTACGTGCTGGAGACGCACATCCACAACGACTACGTGACCGGCGGCCTCGAGCTGGCTCAGCGCACGGGTGCGGAGTACGTGGTGTCGGCAGACGACGACGTGTCGTTCGAGCGTACGCCCGTGCGTGAGGGTGACCTGTTGAGCGCCGGAAGCATGCGGATCCGCGCGCTGCACACTCCCGGCCACACGTTCCACCATCTCTCCTACGTGCTGGAGGACGCCGAGGGCAACCCGGAGGCAGTGTTCACCGGTGGGTCGATGCTGTTCGGCACGAGCGGACGCACCGACCTGGTGGCGGCAGAGCACACCGACACCCTCACCCGCAAGCAGTTCTCCTCGCTACGGCGCCTGGCCGCCGAACTGCCGGCGGAGACCAAGGTCTACCCCACCCACGGGTTCGGCAGCTTCTGCTCGGCGACCCCGGCCACCGGCGACGCCTCCACGATCGGCCAGGAGAAGCAGGACAACCCGGCGCTGACGATGGAGGAGCAGGAGTACGTCGACACCCTGCTTTCGGGCCTGAGCGCCTACCCGGCCTACTACGAGCGGATGGCGCCGATCAACCGGCAGGGCCCGGCGCCGGTGGACCTGTCGCTGCCCGAGAAGGTCGACGCCGCCGAGCTGCGCCGGCGCATCGAGACCGGCGAGTGGGTGGTGGACCTGCGTGACCGCACCGCGTTCGCCGCCGGTCACCTGGCCGGGTCTCTCGGGTTCGAGCTGTCCACCAGCTTCGTCACGTATCTGGGCTGGCTCTACCGCTGGGGCACGCCGCTGACACTGGTAGGTGAGTCGATGGACCAGATCGCCGAGGCCAAGCGCGAGCTGGTGCGCATCGGTATCGACTCCCTGGCCGGTATCGCAGCCGGTGACATCGCGGCGCTGGCCGACGGCGGCGAGGTGCGGTCCTACCCGGTCAGCGACTTCGCTGGGCTGGCCAGGACCAAGGCCGAGCGCGACGTGCAGGTGCTCGACGCCCGCCGCCACGAGGAACGCGCCCAGGGCGGCGTCACCGGCTCGCAGCACATCGCGCTGCACGAGCTCGGCGAGCGCATCGACGAGGTGCCGCAGGGCGAGGTGTGGGTCTACTGCGGGTCGGGATACCGCGCCTCCATCGCCGCCTCGGTGCTGGACCGGCCCGGCCGGCAGGTGGTGCTCATCAACGACTCCTACGACTCCGCCAAGGAGGCCGGCCTGGAGCAGTAAACGGCTCCAGGCATCGCCGAGTCACCCTCGAGCGCTCGCCTTCGGGGGGG
>DATABY010000244.1:0-12499 GCA_036259355.1 Nocardioidaceae bacterium | reverse complement strand
GCTAAGGAGTGTGGCCGCGACTTCCCGCAGGACCCGCGCGAGCAGCTCGATCTCGCGGTCCGTGCGGTCTTCGACTCGTGGAACACCGAGCGCGCGGTCCTGTACCGCCGCCAGGAGCGGATCCCCGCCGACCTCGGTACCGCGGTCAGCGTCTGCACGATGGTGTTCGGCAACCTCGGCATGGACTCCGGCACCGGCGTGGCGTTCACCCGCGACCCCGGCTCCGGCGCCCAGGGCGTCTACGGCGACTACCTGCAGAACGCCCAGGGCGAGGACGTGGTGGCAGGCATCCGCAACACCAAGCCGCTCACCGAGCTCGAGACGCTGGACCCGAAGTCGTACGACGAGCTGCTCACCATCATGTCCAAGCTCGAGCGGCACTACCGCGACCTGTGCGACATCGAGTTCACGATCGAACGCGGCAAGCTGTGGATGTTGCAGACGCGCGTCGGCAAGCGCACTGCCGGCGCCGCCTTCGTGGTCGCCACCCAGCTGCTCGACGAGGGACTTATCGACGCCGACGAGGCGCTGCGCCGGGTGCACGGCGCGCAGCTGGCGCAGCTGATGTTCCCGTGGTTCGCCGAGGACCCCGACCGGGAGGTGATCACCACCGGGATCGGCGCCTCACCCGGTGCGGCCTCCGGCCAGATCGTCTTCGACTCCGCCCGCGCGGTGGAGTGGGCCAACGAGGGACGGCCGGTCATCCTGGTGCGCCGCGAGACCAACCCAGAAGACCTTGGCGGCATGCTCGCCGCCCACGGCGTGCTGACCTGCCGGGGTGGCAAGACCTCCCACGCCGCCGTCGTCGCCCGCGGCATGGGCAAGACCTGCGTCTGCGGTGCGGAGGAGCTCGAGATCGACCCGGAGGCTCGCAGGCTGAGTGGGCCGGCGGGTCTGGAGCTCGGCGAGGGCGACACCATCTCGATCGACGGCACCACCGGAGAGGTGTACGCCGGTGAGGTGTCCGTGCAGCCGTCGCCGGTGGTGCGCTACTTCGAGGGCGAGCTCGGCATCGACGACCCACAGGCCGACGACCTGGTGCGCGCCGTCGACCGAGTGATCCATCATGCCGACGAGCGACGGCGCCTCGCCGTACGCGCGAACGCCGACAACCCCGAGGACAGCGCACGGGCACGGCGTTTCGGGGCCGAGGGCACGGGGCTGTGCCGCACCGAGCACATGTTCCTCGGGCCGCGCCGCGAGCACGTGGAACACCTGATCCTGGCGCAGTCCTCGGCGGAGAGGCAGCGGGCGCTCGACGAGCTCGCGCGCGACCAGCGCGGTGACTTCGAGCAGATCCTCGACGCGATGGACGGGCTGCCGGTGACGATCCGGCTGATCGACCCGCCGCTGCACGAGTTCCTGCCCGACCTCACCGAGCTCGCCGTGGAGGTGGCGCTGGCCAAGGAGCGTGGCGAGGACCACGCACGCGCGGGCACGCTGCTGGACGCGGTGCGCCGCCTGCACGAGCAGAACCCGATGCTGGGGCTGCGCGGGGTGCGGCTGGGCCTCGTCATCGAGGGGCTGTTCGGGATGCAGGTCAAGGCCATCGCGGACGCCTGCGTGGCCCTGAAGCAGGCCGGCAAGGACCCGCGCCCGGAGATCATGGTGCCGCTCGTCGCCACCGTGCAGGAGCTGGAGCTGGCCCGCGACGAGGTGCGGCGCGTGCTCGACGCGGTGGCCGCGGAGACCGGTGTGGATCTGCACTGCCCGGTCGGCACCATGATCGAGGTTCCCCGTGCCGCCCTCACCGCGGCCCAGATCGCCGGTGCCGCCGACTTCTTCTCCTTCGGCACCAACGACCTGACCCAGATGACGTGGGGCTTCTCCCGCGACGACGTGGAGGCCGCCTTCTTCAGTGCCTACATGGACCTCGGCATCTTCGGGGTCTCACCGTTCGAGTCGATCGACGAGGACGGCGTCGGTGCGCTGGTGCGGATGACGGTCGAGGCCGCGCGGGGGGCGAACCCCGATCTCCACCTCGGCATCTGCGGGGAGCACGGCGGCGACCCCGACAGCGTCCAGTTCTTCCACGCGGCGGGGCTCGACTACGTCTCCTGCTCGCCGTTCCGGGTCCCGGTGGCGCGGCTGGAGGCCGGGCGGGCCGCCGTACTCTGACCGACCCGGCCCCGCCCGGCTCGGGCGGACGGGGCGCGCCGTCCTCAGCGCCGTCTGCGCAGGAAACTGAGCGCGACGAGCACGACGGCGACGACGACGATGATCACCAGGATGGTCCTCATCTCCCCACCATAGTCTCGGTGCGCTCCCGCGCCGCCGCGGCGAGCAGGAACACCAGCGAGCACACCGCCGCCACGATCAGCAGGGCCAGGTCGAGCCCGATCTGCCCGGCGACGATGCCGATCGTGGGCGAGCCGGCGAGGAAGCCGGCGTACCCGATCGTGGAGACCACACCGATCGCGTGCGGCCCGCGGTCCGGTATCTCCCCGGCGGCCGACATGGTCGCCGGGAAGACGACCGACAGCCCCAGGCCCCACAGCATCCCGCCCGCCACCGCGGCGGCCAGGCTCGGCACCAGCGCGACGAGCAGGACGCCGGTGACCGCTGTGGCCCCGGCCAGCCGCAGCACCCGCGTCCGGCCGGTGCGACGGATCATCGCGCCCCCGCCGAGGCGTCCTACGGTCATCGCCACGTTGAAGCCCGCGAACGTCAGCGCGCCCACGGCCTCGGCTGCCCCGCGCTCGTCGACGAGCACGAGCGCGAGCCAGTCGTTGGCGGCGCCCTCACCCAGCGCGGTGGAGAACGTGAGGACGCCGAGGAGCAGCTCCAGCCCGGTGAGGCGCCGGCCGCCCGACCGCCCCACGGGCCGGTCGGCATCCGTGCGGGCCGGCCGTTCGTCGGCATCCTGCGCGAGTCGCCGTACGCACCCGAGCAGGGCAAGCGCGGCGACGGCCGACACGACGCCGAACTGCACGCGCAACGGCAGCGCGGTGGCGGCGACCGCCGCGCCGAGCAGCGCGCCGGCGACGCTGCCGGCGGAGAAGCCGGCGTGCAGCTTCGGCATCAGCACCCGGCGGTGGCGCTTCTCCTGGGTGTTGCCCTGCACGTTCATCGCCACGTCCCAGACGCCGACCGTGACACCCACGGCGAAGAAGGCCGCGGTCAGTGCTGTCGGTGTCGGCATCCAGGCCAGCGACGCCCACGAGGCCATCGTGAGCAAACCGCTGGTCGTGACCACCGCCGGACTCCCGAACCGGGCGGTCAGCCGCGCGGTCCACGGCATCGCCAGGATCGACCCCACGCCGACGGCCACCAGCGCCAGCCCGAGCCGCGCGGTGGAGGCCTCGACCTGGTCGCGCAGCGTGGGCACGCGGGCGAAGACCTGCGCCATCAGGAACCCGTTGAGCACGAACACCACGACGAGCGCCCGAGCGCTGCCCTGTGCCTGCATGGGGCCACTAAACCCGACGTGCACTGTGCGCACGTGCACCGCGACCGGGATGTGGGCCGATGCTGCGATGATCGGCCCATGGGTGCAGCGCTGAACGGGATCGGTTACGGCCCCGACGACATCGCCCGGCTGGCCGACGAGCCGGCCAAGCGGTCACGCCGGGGACCGTTCCAGCGTGACCACGCGCGCGTCGTGCACTCTGCGGCGCTCCGGCGCCTGGCCGCGAAGACGCAGGTGGTCGGGCCGGGCAGCGACGACTTCGTGCGCAACCGACTCACCCATACCCTCGAGGTGGCCCAGATCGGCCGGGAGCTGGCCCGGGCCCTGGGCAGCGACCCCGACCTGGTCGAGACCGCCTGCCTGGCCCACGACCTGGGTCATCCACCGTTCGGCCACAACGGCGAGCGGGCGCTCAACGACGTCGCCGCCGAGGCCGGCGGGTTCGAGGGCAACGCACAGACGCTGCGCATCCTCGCCAGGCTCGAGCCCAAGACCCTGCACACCGGTGGACGCAGCGCCGGCCTCAACCTCACCCGGGCCTCGCTCGACGCGGCCACCAAGTACCCCTGGCCGCGGGAGGACGCGCCCACACCGGTGGGCGCGCATGCCGACGGGTCGCCGCGGCAGATCCGCAAGTTCGGTGTCTACGCCGACGACGCGGAGGTCTTCGGCTGGCTGCGCTCCGGCGCGCCGGCGGGCCGCACCTGCCTGGAGGCGCAGGCGATGGACCTCGCCGACGACATCGCGTACTCCGTGCACGACGTCGAGGACGCCGTGGCCGCCGGACGAATGGACCTCACCGTTCTCGACGACGCCGCGGAGCGGAGCGCCGTGGTCGCGGCCGTGGTCGACTGGTACCTGCCGGACGCATCCGACGGCGCCCTGGAGGCCGCGATCACGCGGCTGCGGGCCACCCCGGCATGGCCGGCGACCCCGTACGACGGCACGCGCTCCGCGCAGGCGGCGCTGAAGAACCTCACCAGCGAGCTGATCGGGCGCTTCTGCAGCGAGGTCGAGGACCAGACGCTGGCCGCGCACGGGGGAGGCCCGCTGACCCGCTACGCCGCCGACCTCGAGGTGCCGGCGCACACGCGGGAGGAGATCGCCGTACTCAAGGGCCTGGCGGCGCACTACGTGATGCGCACCGGCGACCGCGTGGCCGAGCTGCAGGAACAGCGCGCGATGGTCGCCGAGCTGGTCACCGCCCTGGACAAGGCCGGGCCGCAGTCCCTCGAGCCGGTCTTTCGTGCCGACTTCGACCTTGCGCCGGATGACGCCGCGCGGTTACGTGTGATCGTCGACCAGGTGGCCTCGCTCACCGACGCGTCCGCCCTGGCGTGGCACCGGCACCTGGTGGAGGGCTGGACCGAGGAGGGCACATGAGCGAAGAACGGTTCGTGATCATCGGCGCAAGCCTGGCCGGGGCGAAGGCGGCGGAGACCCTGCGCGCCGAGGGCTACTCCGGCTCGGTGGTGATGATCGGCGCCGAGCACCATCTGCCGTACGACCGGCCGCCGTTGTCCAAGGGGGCGCTGAAGGGCAGCGACAGCTACGACAGCGCCACGCTGTTCCCCGAACAGTGGTACGCCGACCACGACATCGAGCTGCGGCTCGGCAGGCCGGCCTGGCGCCTCGACCTCTCGGCGCACAACGTCTACGTGCACAACCAGGACAAGCTGCAGTACGACCGGCTGCTGCTGGCCACGGGGTCCAGCGTGCGGACGCTCAACGTGCCCGGAGCCGACGTCGAGGGCGTGCACTACCTGCGCACGATGGAGGACTCGCAGCGCCTGCGCAAGCGGCTGGTGGACCGGCCCGATGTCGTCGTCGTGGGTGCGGGCTGGATCGGGCTGGAGGTCGCCGCCGCCGCGCGTGAGTACGGCGCCTCCGTGACCGTGCTGGAGCCCCAGGCCACACCGCTGTACGCCGCGCTCGGTCCCGAGGTGGGTCAGGTCTACGCCGACCTGCACGTCTCGCACGGGGTCGACCTGCGGCTCGGTGAGAGCGTGCAGCAGATTCTCGCCGGTGATGGTCACGTCAGCGGGGTGGTGACCGGGCTCGGCGAGACGCTGCCGGCGGGCCTGGTCGTGGCCGGGGTCGGCGTGGTGCCCAACACCGACCTGGCCGAGGGCGCCGGCCTCGAGGTCGACAACGGCGTGCTGTGCGACCAGTCGCTGCGCACGTCCGACCCCGACGTCTTCGCGGCCGGTGACATCGCGAACTCCTTCAACCCGCTGCTGGGCGGCCGGGTGCGGGTCGAGCACTGGGCCAACGCCCTCAACGGCGGCGTGGCCGCGGCCCAGGCGATGCTCGGTCAGGAGGTGGTCTACGACCGCATCCCGTACTTCTACTCCGACCAGTACGACACCGGGATGGAGTTCGCCGGCCACCTGCCGCGCGGGGTGGAGACGACCGTGGTGCTGCGCGGCGACGTGGCGGGCCACGAGTTCATGGCGTTCTGGCTCGACGACGACCGGGTGCTGGCCGGCATGCACATCAACGTGTGGGACTCGATCGAGGAGGTCAAGGATCTGATCCGGTCCAGTGACAGAGTCGACCCGGAGCGGCTGGCCGACCCCGCCGTACCGCTGCCCGAGGCGGTGCGCCGGTGACCGCTGCGGTGACCTGTGCACGTCCCCGGGTCGCCATCCCGGCCACTGCGTAGACTCCGGGCGTGGCTGGGCGGATCCATGAGGACGACATCGCGTTGGTGCGCGAGCGCGCCCGCATCGACGAGGTCGTCTCCGCCCACGTCACCCTGCGCCGCGCCGGCGGCGGGTCGCTGAAGGGCCTGTGTCCCTTCCACGACGAGAAGACCCCGTCGTTCCACGTGACCCCGGCACGAAGCTTCTTCCACTGTTTCGGTTGCCAGGAAGGCGGAGACGTCTTCGACTTCGTGATGCGCGTCGAGGGGCTGGCCTTCACCGACGCGGTGGAGCGGCTGGCGGACCGCTACGGCGTACAGCTGCGCTACACCGAGCCCGAGCGCGGCGCGCCCCGGCGTGACCCCTCGCAGCGGCCCCGGCTGCTGGAGGCACACCGGCTGGCGGCGGAGTTCTACGCCACGCAGCTCGTCGAGTCGCCGGAGGCCAAGGTCGGCCGGCAGTTCCTCGACGAGCGCGGGTTCGACCAGGCCGCCGCCGAGCAGTTCGGCGTCGGCTTCGCGCCCCGCAGCGGTGACGCGCTGTTCCGGCATCTGCGGCAGCAGGGCTTCAGTGAGGACGAGCTGGTCACCGGCGGGCTGGTCGGCCGGTCCGGTCGTGGCCCGTACGACCGGTTCCGTGGCCGGCTGCTGTGGCCGATCCGCGAGGTGAGCGGCGAGGTGGTCGGCTTCGGGGCGCGCCGGATGTTCGACGACGACCACATCGAGGCCAAGTACCTCAACACCCCCGACTCGCCGATCTTCAAGAAGAGCCACCTGCTGTACGGCGTCGACCTGGCCCGCCGCGAGATCGCCCGGCGCAAGCAGGCCGTCGTGGTGGAGGGCTACACCGACGTGATGGCCTGCCACCTCTCCGGCGTCGGGACCGCGGTCGCCACCTGCGGCACTGCCTTCGGCGAGGACCACGCCCGGGTGCTGCGGCGGCTGCTGCTCGACCACGAGCAGTTCCGGGGCGAGATCATCTTCACGTTCGACGGCGACGAGGCCGGCCAGCGGGCGGCGCTGCGGGCCTTCGAGGGTGACCAGCAGTTCGTCGCGCAGACCTACGTCGCGGTGGAGCCGGCCGGCCTGGACCCCTGCGACCTGCGGCTGCAGCACGGCGACGCCGAGGTGCGCGAGCTCATCGCCCGCCGGGTGCCGCTGTACCGCTTCGTGCTGCGCAACGTGCTCGAGCGCTACGACCTCGACCGCGCCGACGCGCGCATCGACGCGATGCGGGAGGCCGCACAGCTCGTGGCCAGCGTGCGCGACCGGTCCAAGATCGACGCGTTCGCGCGCGAGCTCGCCGGCCTGGTCGGCCTCGACGTCGACGAGGTGCGGACCGAGGTGCGCCAGGCCGCGGGCCGGCGCCGGCAGCGCCCCGACCGGCGCCCCGGCGTACCCGCCGACGACTCCACGCGACCGGCCGCCCCGGAGGAGCCGGCGCGGCCCGATCTCGCCGAGCCTCGGTTCGCAGCCGAGCGGGAGGCGCTGCAGGTCGTGGTGCAGCACCCCGCGCTGGCGGTCGGGCACTTCGACGAGCTCGGCGACGACGACTTCACGCATCCGACCCTGGCCGGCGTACGCCGCGCGGTGGAGACCGTCGGTGGCCCGGGGGCAGCCGGGTCCGGCGACTGGGTCAGTCGGCTCCGCGACAAGGCCGAGGACCAGCACGTGCAGTCCGCGCTGTCGGCGCTCGCCGTGGCGCCGCTGCGGGTGCGCGGGGAACCCGACGCGCGGGTCGCCGCGGCGTGGCTCGCGCGGCCGCAGGAGCTGTCGATGCTGCGCCGGATCGAGCAGCTGAAGTCCCGCCTGCAGCGCACCAACCCGGTCGAGGAGACGACCGAGTACAACCGGATGTTCGGGCAGCTGATGGCCCTGGAACAGCGGTGTCGTGAGCTGCGTGAGCGCATCATCGGTGGCGGGCTGTAGCCAGCACGGACGCGTTGCGTCCGGTTTGCACCAAAAGAGGGCCTAGATCGGCACGTCTTTCGCCATGTTTAGGTAAAACGCTGCGCGAACGCCGTATGAGCCAAGACACACTGATGATCGAGGGGACACACAGGGTGAGGGAGTTCGCATGTCGGCAGCGCTTCAGGGACCGCCGAGCATCGATGGGTCCAGGCACCGGTCAGGCCGCACGCAGCCGACCGTGCCACGACCGCAGGTCGCTCGTCCGGCGTCCAACGGCACCAACGGGGTCACCGTCCTCGACGGGCACCGTGGATCGAACGGCGCCACGAGCGAGCAGGGCATCTCCAGTGACCTGATGCGGGTCTACCTGCACGAGATCGGCCGCATCCCGCTGTTGACCGCGGCGCAGGAGGTGGACATCGCTCGCCGCATCGAGGCCGGTCTGCTCGCCGACGAGGCGCTGATGAACGGCGCCGCCGCCGAGGACGAGGACGACATGCGGCTGCTGGTGGCCCTCGGGGAACAGGCACGGCAGACGTTGATCCAGTCCAACCTGCGGCTCGTCGTGGCGATGGCCAAGCGCTACACGGGGCACGGTCTGTCGATGCTCGACCTGGTGCAGGAGGGCAACCTCGGGCTGATGCGCGCGGTTGAGAAGTTCGACTACAAGCGCGGGTTCAAGTTCTCGACCTACGCCACCTGGTGGATCCGGCAGTCGATCTCACGGGCGATCGCGGACCAGGGCCGGACGATCCGCATCCCCGTGCATGTGGTCGAGGCGGTGCAGCGGGCGGTGCGCCAGCAGCGCCGGATGTTCCAGGACATGGGGCGCCTGCCCACGCTCGACGAGCTGGCCGCCGAGCTCGACGTGACCGTCGAGCGGGCCCGCGACCTGCTGCTGTGGGCGGCCGACCCGGTGTCGCTGGACAGCGCCGTCGGGGACGGTGCCGACGGCGTGCTGTCCGACCTGGTCTCCGACGACGAGGCGACCAGCGTGCTGGAAAGCGTCTCCGACGAGTTCATCCGCGGCGACGTGGCCACGGCCCTGGCGTGCCTGGGGGAGCGGGAGCGCTCGATCGTGGCCCTGCGCTTCGGCCTGCACGACGGCCAGCCGCGGACCCTGGAGGAGCTCGGCGCCTTGTTCGGCGTCACCCGCGAGCGTGTACGCCAGATCGAGGTCAAGGCCCTGGAGAAGCTGCGCCGGGACTCGCGGGCGGAGATGCTCGTCGAGTACCTGCGCTGAGGGGCCGCCCGCCGGCCGCGGTGGCGTACGCCATCATGGGGCCGTGCGCCTTCCCCGCCGTCCGACCCGCGCCAGCGTCCCCACCGAGGTGGCGCGTTCGCTACCGCTGCAGCATGGTGAGTCGGTGCTTGCGGCAGCGGCCGACCGCGAGGAGCGGTGGTACGTCGGCACGGGGCGGGCGTTGCTGCTTCCCGAGCACGACGGCTGGCGGCGACTGCCCTGGGAGACCATCGAGCGCGCGACGTGGGACCGTGACAGCGAGCAACTTGTCGTCGTCGAGACCGCAGACTTCGGCCGACCGGAGCCGACGTACCGAGCGACGCTGCCGGACCCGGACCGACTGCTCCGGCTGGTCCGCGAACGCGTCACCGCCTCCATCGTCATCCAGTTCTTCGAGCCCGTCGAGGGCAAGCGGGGAATCACGGTCTCGGGCCGGCGCTCACCCCACAGCGACGACGAGCCGACCTGGTCGGTGCTGGTCGACCCAGGCCTCGACGAGCGGTCGGAGCCGGTGCGCGCAGCGGCGGAGAAGGCGCTTGCAGCGGCACAGTCCGAGATCGGGATGTGACCGCGTGAACCGATACAGCACTGTGACCCGCGGGTAGCGCGGTGGTCGTTGACAGGCCAGATACCGCTCCGTAGCGTCCAAAATCTAACGACGACGGCGGCTATGCCCGTCTCTCGCGTCGCTGATACCGGGGTGCGGGGGCGGGGTCACCCGAGCGAGAAGGGCGGATTCCTCATGGATTACCCCGGCTGGTCGCGACGCGACTTCCTCAGGCGCAGCATGCTCGCCAGCGGCCTCGTTGTCGCACCGGGTCTGATCACCGCCTGTTCCCGCACCGATCCCGGCACCGGAGCCACGCAGGGTGGAGGCACGCTGGCCGAGATCCGCGAGGCCGGCGTGGTCACGGTCGGCTTCGCCAACGAGGAGCCGTACGCCTTCCGCGGCCAGGGTGGCCAGCTCGAGGGCGAGGCGCCCGCGATCCACGGCGAGATCTTCAAGCAGATCGGCGACATCCGGCTGCAGGGCCGGCTCTTCGACTTCGACGGCCTGATCCCCGCCCTGAACGCCGGCCGCGTGGACGTGGTGACGGCGGGCATGTTCATCACTCCCGAACGCTGTCAGCAGGCCGCGTTCAGCAACCCCGAGTACGTCGTACCGACGGCGCTGCTGGTCCAGCGCGGCAACCCCATGGGGCTCTCGGACTACCAGTCCGTGTCGCAGAAGGGCGCAACCCTCGCCGTGCTGAGCGGTGCCGTGGAGGCGGACCAGGCCGAGGGAGCCGGGGTCTCGACGGACCAGATGCAGACGGTCACCGACCAGACGAGCGGCCTGGACGCGGTGAAGTCCGGGCGCGCCGATGCGCTCGCGCTCACCAGCATCTCGGTGCGCTCGCTGGCCGAGGGTGACAACGCCGTGGAAGTGGCCGAGCCGTTCACTCCGGTGGTCAACGGTGAGGAGCAGATCGGCGCCGGTGCGGCGGTCTTCCGGCAGGGCGACACCGATCTGGTCAACGCCTTCAACACCGAGCTCGAGAAGCTGCTGGCGAGCCCCAAGTGGCTGCAGCTGGTCAAGCCGTACGGATTCACCGCGGCGGAGAAGCCTCCGGAGGGGCTGACGGCCCAGCAGCTGTGTAACGCCTGAGCGGCGCAGCTGTGTGGCAGGAGATCCTCGACGCGGCGCCGCTGTTCCTGCGTGGCGTCGGTGTGACGATGACGTACACCGCGCTGGGGGCGGTCGCGGCGTTCGTGGTCTCGTTCGTGTTCGGGCTGATGGCGCTGTCGCCGTCGGTACTGGTGCGCGGGGCCTCCCGGACGGTCGTGGAGTTCTTCCGTGGCACGTCGCTCGTGGTCCAGCTGCTGTGGTTCTACTTCGCCCTGCCGCTGTTGGGTTTTCGCCTCGACGCCATCGCCGCCGCGACTCTGGCGTTGGCGCTGAACTTCGGTGCGTACGGCTCGGAGGTCGTGCGCGGCGCCATCAACGCGGTGCCACGGGCACAGTGGGAGGCCACCGTCGCGTTGAGCTTCACGCGGCTCCAGCGCATGCGACGGGTCATCCTGCCGCAGGCGATCCCGGAGATGATCCCGCCGTTCGGCAACCTGCTCGTCCAGCTGCTGAAGGGGTCGTCGCTGCTCTTCCTGCTCAGCATCACCGAGCTCACGTTCGAGGTGCAGGAACTGCGCAAGGACATCGGTAGCCTGCCCGCCTTCGCGATCGCCCTGCTGGTCTACTTCGTCCTCGCGCAGGCGCTGATTGCCCTGATGCGGCTGTGGGAGCGCCGGGCATCCGCTCGCGTCGGGCGCAGTAGTCGGCGGAGGGCCACGCCTGAGTCGGCCGTGGTGCACGCGCCGGGCGGCGCCGCATGATCTGGGACTGGGAGTTCGCCGCCGAGGTCTTCCCGCAGATCCTGGAGGCCTTCGTCGAGGTGACGCTGGGGCTCACGGCCGCGGCCGGCGCCATCGCCATCGCCCTCGGTTTGGTGCTGGCGCTGGGACGGCGTTCACACATCATGTGGGTGTCCTGGCCGACCTACGGGATCGTGGAGTTCGTCCGCAGCACGCCGATCCCGATCCAGCTCTTCCTGGTGTACTTCGGCCTGCCCGAGGTGGGCATCAGGCTGAGCGCGTGGGTCACCGGCGTGGCCGTCCTCGGTGTCCACTATGCGGCCTACATGTCCGAGGTCTACCGCGCCGGGATCGACGCGATCCCGAAGGGACAGTGGGAGGCGTCCACGGCCCTGTCACTGTCGCCGCGGCGTACCTGGCAGGCGGTGGTGCTGCCGCAGGTCGTCCGCCGGGTGCTGCCCTCGATGGGAAACCAGATCATCGCTTTGTTCAAGGAGACGCCGTTCGTGATCGTGATCAGCCTCGCGGAGATGGTCACCACCGCCGAGCAGATCGGTGGCTCCACCTTCCGGTACCTTGAACCCCTCACGATCGCGGGCTTCATCTTCCTCCTCGCGAGTTATCCCACGTCGGTTCTGATGCGGAGACTGGAGATTCGTCTTGGCCACGCATAGCCCCCTGCAACCCACATCGTTCGCGGGCGACGAGATCATCCGCTTCGACGATGTCGACAAGAGCTTCGGCAGCAACGTCGTACTCAATCAGATGAATTTCTCGATCGCCCCGGGCGAGCGGGTGACGCTGATCGGACCCAGCGGGTCGGGAAAGACCACGATCCTGCGGTTGCTGATGACGTTGGAGAAGGTCACCGGGGGAGTGATCTGGGTCGAGGGCGAGCCGCTCACGCACGAGCGCAAGGGTGAGGAGCTCAAGCCGGCCTCGG
>DATABY010000243.1:0-12971 GCA_036259355.1 Nocardioidaceae bacterium | reverse complement strand
GGGGGCGAAGCTGCCGGCCGTCGAGCACGTGGCCATCGACGGTCCGTCGCTGCAGCTGGTCACCCGGGACCCGGCCAAGCTGCTCCCGGAGCTCGCGGAGCGCGACGCACTGGCCGACCTCCAGGTCAGGGGAGCCACGCTCGAGGACGTGTTCCTGGAGCTGACCGGCCGGGAGTACCGCGCGTGAGCTCGATGTGGACGGTCTCCGTTGCGATGGCCCGTGGCTTCGTGCGCGACCGCATGTCGCTGTTCTTCGTGGTGCTGTTCCCGCTCATGTTCCTCGTGCTCTTCGCCGGCATGTTCTCCGACGACCAGCAGTCGAGGTCCTCGCTCATCGAGGTCGGCGAGGTCGCCCTGCTCGAGGACATGGGCGCGTCGGAGCGGGCAGCCTTCGACGACGCGTTCGAGGTCGAGCGCAGCGACGACAGGGCCGCAGCGCTGGCCGACGTGCGCCAGGGTGACGCCGACGCCGCCGTCGAGCAGCGCGGCGACCGGATCGTCCTGCACTTCTCCCAGGCCGACCAGGTGAAGGCCGCCACCGTGAAGGGCACGATGTCGGCCTTCGTGCAGAGTGCCAACGTCGCCGCCACGGGGGAGCCACCCCATTTCACCCTCCTGCCGCGTCAGGTGGAGGACGAGTCGCTGGAGACGATCCAGTACTTCACGCCCGGTCTCCTCGGGTGGGCGATCGCGATGAGCGCCACGTTCGGCGCGGCGATGACCCTGGTGCAGTGGCGGACGACCAAGCTGCTGCGGCGCCTGCGCCTTGCGCCCGTGTCCACGGGCTCGCTGGTCTCGGCCCGGGTCGTGGTCAGCGTGTCGGTGGCGCTGGTGCAGCTGGTGATCTTCGTCGGGGTCGCGATGGCTCTGTTCGGCCTGCAGCTGACCGGCGCCTGGTGGATGGCGGTGCCGCTGGTGGTCGCGGCGACGCTGGCGTTCATGGCGATCGGCCTGCTCACCGGGGCGGTGGCCAAGACATCTGACGGTGCGTCCGGGCTGGCCAACCTGGTCATCCTGCCGATGGCCTTCTTCTCCGGCACGTTCCTCCCGCTCGACGTCGCGCCGGCGTGGATGCGCACCGTCTCCCTGGTCCTTCCGCTGCGCTACCTCAACGAGGGGATGCTGGACGTGATGGTGCGGGGCGCCGGACCGGCCGCCGCAGCGCTGCCGATCGCGGTCCTGCTCGGTTTCGCGCTCGTGGTGACGCTCCTCGCGACCCGCGTGTTCCGGTGGGAGGCGGACTAGTCCGGATCCGGGTTGGTGCGCAGGATCTGGTGTCGGCGATAGCGTCGCGGGGTAGCGAGAGGGTTGGAGGTACACGACGTGGGACAGACCGCACGACACCTGATCGGCCTGCTGCTCGGAGCCGAGGAGGACTGGCCCCGCGCGTTCGAGGAGATCCTGCGGCGAGTCGGCCCGATCACCGGCCCAGAGGGCACGGTGCACGAGCTGGACAGCGAGCGGCTGACGATCGAGCCGTTCGACCTCACCGCCCCCGTGCGCACGGAGCTCGTGATCGACCGGCTCGCGCACTGGTACTACCACCCGCGGGAGTGGCTGAAGAAGGCGTCGCTGATGGACGACACCTACCTGCTGAACTCGCCGTTCACCTTCCAGTCGATGGAGAAGCACAGCGCCTACTGCGCGATGCTGCGGCTGGGGCTCAAGATCCCGCGGACGGTGCTGGTGCCCTACAAGCATCCGGTCGACAACGTGCGGTGGGCTTACACCTCTGCCAAGTACAACGAGCCCTTCGACCTCGACGCGATCGCGGAGGACGTCGGCTACCCGATGTACATGAAGCCGTTCGACGGCGGCGGATGGCGAGGTGTGTCCCGGATCAACAACCGCTACGACCTGCACCGGGCCTACGACGACTCCGGCGAGATGCTGATGCACCTGCAGGCCACCGTCGACTACGACGTGTTCGCCCGCGCACTCTCGATCGGTCCGGAGACGAAGGTGATGAACTTCCGTCCCGACGAGCCCATGCACAACCGGTACGCCGTGTCGCACGGCTTCCTGAACCCGAGCGCGGGCCGGGAGTGCGAGGCCGTCAGCCGCATCGTCAACGCGTTCTTCGGCTGGGAGTTCAACTCCGCCGAGATGCTGGTCAAGGGCGACGAGGTCCATCCGATCGACTACGCCAACGCGTGTCCCGATGTCGCCGTCACGTCGCTGCACTACTACTTCCCGTGGGCGATCACCGCGCTCGTGCGGTGGTCGGCGTACTGCCTGGTGCAGGGGCGCAAGGCCCACGTCGACCTGCAGACCCGGCGCTTCTTCGACATCGCCGACGACGAGTCGCTGGACTACGAGGCCAAGCTGCAGGCATACCTGGCGATCGCCGACGAGTACTTCGAGAGCGACCGGTACTGGGAGTGGTGCTCCAAGAACCTGCCGCACCTGGAGGAGCAGGTGCTGGAGTGGGTCTCGGGCCCCGGCTTCGACCGGCTGCTGCGCGACACGGTGAAGTCGACGTACTCGGCGCACGAGCAGGAGCTGTTCTACGCCCACTTCCGCGGGCTGCTGGACCTGTGGATCAACGACGAGACCAGCCGGCTGGCGAGGACCTGAGGGGCGCACCCGGCTCTGCGCCGCGGTGAGGCGTCAATCTCTGCTCACTCAACACTCGGGTGGTGAGGCGCCGATCTCGACCCGCCGCCCGGCAGGGCGCTACCTGCCCACGCCTGCCCGGGACAACCGGCCGGTGCGGTCGGCCCAGGCCTCGAACGGCCACGTGGCCAGCGGCGGGATGCTCGCCGCCAGCGCGAGGAGGCTCGTCCGCAGGCGCCAGCCGAACGCGTGTGCCGTCACCAGGGTGACCACGACGTAGCCGATGAACGCGGCGCCGTGCAGCGGCCCGAACACGTGGACCCCGGTCTCGTCGCCGGAGACGACGTACTTGAACGCCATGCCCACGAGCAGACCGGCCCACGTGATCGCCTCGACCACCGCGGTGACGCGGAAGAGCGTGCGGAGGGTCGCTGGTGCGGGCATGGGCATCCGTGGCCACCTTCTCGGGTCGGGTCGGGCCGGATCCCGCCCGACCCTACATTTATCCACACCTTTGCAAAGCAGGGCTGGTCAGGCTCCTGCTCCCTGCAGTAGAACTCTGCGCACATCTTGACGGGCTCGGGACCGGGGCGTGCCAGTGCTCTCTTCCACCAACGGCCGTGCGGCCACGGTCGACCTGCTCGACGCACGGCTACGCGATGCCGTACGCCGTCAGGGCGTCGACCCGCTCGTGGACCGTACGGCAGTACGCCGGATCGCCGAGAGCGTCGTGGGCGAGCACGACCGGCAGAGTCTGTCGGGCGTCGTCACGCCGGTCGACGACCAACCGGCCGTGCTCGAGGAGCTGCTGGCGCGGGTGGCCGGTTTCGGGCCACTGCAGCCGTACCTCGACGACCCGACGGTCGAGGAGATCTGGATCAACGACCCGGCGCGGGTGTTCATCGCGCGTGAGGGCAGGCACGAGCTGACCACGACGATCCTGAGCCGTGCCCAGGTCGAGGAGCTGGTGGAGCGGTTGCTCAAGGCGAGCGGCCGCCGCGTCGACCTGAGTCTTCCGTTCGTGGACGCCACCCTTCCGGAGGGTCACCGCGTGCACGTGGTGCTCAACGGCATCGCCCGCGGGTTCTGCGCCGTCAACATCCGCAAGTTCGTGGTCCGGGCCGCTCATCTCGACGAGCTGGTCGAGCTCGGGTCGCTGACCCCGCAGGCCGCCCGGTTCCTGCACGCCGCGGTGGTGTCGGGGCTCAACATCCTGGTCGCCGGCGGCACGCAGGCCGGCAAGACCACGATGCTCAACTGCCTCGGGTCGGCGATCCCCGGCCGCGACCGGATCGTGTCGTGCGAGGAGGTCTTCGAGCTCAAGTTCGCCCATCCCGACTGGGTGCCGATGCAGACACGGCAGGCAGGGCTGGAGGGCACCGGCGCGGTGCCGCTGCGCCAGCTGGTCACCGAGTCACTGCGGATGCGGCCGTCGCGGCTGGTGATCGGCGAGGTCCGTTCGGCGGAGTGCCTCGACCTGCTGCTCGCGCTCAACGCGGGCCTGCCCGGCATGGCGACCCTGCACGCCAACTCCGCCCGCGAGGCGGTGGTGAAGATGTGCACGCTGCCGCTGCTCGCGGGCGAGAACATCTCGTCGCGCTTCGTCGTACCCACGGTCGCCGCCTGCCTCGACCTCGTCGTCCATCTCGGCATCGACGCCGACGGTCACCGACGCGTGCGCGAGATCGTCGGTGTGCCCGGACGGGTCGAGAACGACATCGTCGAGATCGAGCCGATCTTCGAGCTGGCCCACGGCCGGTTGGTGCGGGCGCGGGGCGTGGCACCCCGGCGCGAGCGCTTCGCCCAGGCCGGGTTCGACCTGCATGCGCTGCTGAGGGCGGAGTAGCCATGGGAGCCGTGCTCGGCCTGTGCTTCGGGATCGGTCTGACGTTGGTGTGGCTCGCGCTGTCCGGCGCCCCGCGAGCGCGCCCGACCGGCCGACTGCGGGCAGCGGCGACCGAGCTGCTGCGCCGCGCCGGCCTGTACGGCGTGAGCCCGATCCTCCTGGTGGCCGTCTCCAGCGCGGTCGCGCTGGTGGTCGGTCTCCTCGTGCTGGCGGTCTCGGGGACGGCGCCCGTGGCCCTGCTGTTCGCCGCCGCCGGCGGCTATCTGCCGGTGGCGATGCTGCGGGGCCGGGCCCGTCAACGGCAGCGCGAGCTCGCCGACGTGTGGCCCGAGGCCGTCGACAACCTGGCGTCGGCGGTGCGGGCCGGGCTCTCGTTGCCGGAGGCACTGGCCCAGCTCGGCGAGCGCGGGCCGGAGCCGCTGCGGGAGCCGTTCACCGCCTTCGGGACCGACTACACGGTCACCGGCCGGTTCGGGGACTGCCTGGACCGGGTGAAGCTGCGGTTGTCCGACCCGGTCGGGGACCGCGTCGTGGAGGCGTTGCGGGTGGCGCGCGAGGTGGGCGGTGGAGACCTGGGGCGGATGCTGCGGTCGCTGTCCAGCTTCCTGCGCGACGACTCGCGCACCCGTTCCGAGCTGGAGTCGCGGCAGTCGTGGACGGTCAACGGCGCGCGCCTGGCCGTGTCCGCGCCGTGGCTCGTGCTGCTGTTCCTGTCCTTCCAGCAGGAGGTCATCCGGCGGTACTCCAGTCCCGAGGGTGTTGTCGTGCTGGTCACCGGCGCGGTGCTGTGCCTGGTCGCGTACCGGTTGATGGTGCGCATCGGCCGGCTGCCCGACGAGCGGCGGGTGCTCTCGTGAGTGCGGCCGTCGTGGGCTCGCTGCTCGGTCTGGCATGCGGTGCCGGGGCCCTGCTGGTGCTCGCACACCTGGCGCGCATGCGCCGCCCGCGCCTCGAGACCCGGATGGCGCCGTACCTGCGCGACCTGCCGCGGGTCAGCGCCGCCACCACCCGTCGCCCTGGTCCGCCCGGGGCGCAGGGGCTGTGGCGGGCGCTGCTGGGCCCCGGTCTGACGTCGGCGGCCGACCGGCTGGAGTCGGTGCTCGGCGGGGCCGGTTCCATCCAGCGCCGGCTCACCCGTGCCGGCTCCGCCATGTCCGTGCAGGAGTTCCGGGTCGAGCAGGTGCTGTGGGGCGGCACCGGTTTCGCCGCGGCTGCGGTGGTGTGCTCGCTGCTGGCGCTGCAGGGACGTGGGCAGCCCGTGGGCCTGCTGCTCCTGTGCGGTGTCTGTGCGGTGGCGGGCGTGCTCGCGCGGGACTACCACCTCGGTGCGGTCGTACGCCGACGCGAGGCGCGCATGCTCGCGGAGTTCCCCACGATCGCCGACCTGCTCGCACTCTCGGTGGCGGCCGGCGAGGGACCGATGGCGGCGCTGGACCGCGTCACCCGCGTCGCACGCGGCGAGCTCACCCGCGAGCTTGCCCGGGTGCTCGCCGACAGCCGCACCGGCACCCCCGTGGCCCAGGCCCTGGACGCGCTGGCGTTGCGCACGGGTCTCCCCGTGGTCGCGCGGTTCGCGGAGGGCTTCGCCGTCGCGATCGAGCGGGGTACGCCGCTGGCCGACGTACTCCACGCTCAGGCCGCGGACGTGCGCGAGGCGAGCCGACGCACGCTGATCGAGGCGGGTGCGCGCAAGGAAGTGCTGATGATGGTGCCGGTGGTGTTCCTGGTGCTGCCGGTGACGGTGGCTTTCGCGTTCTGGCCGGGCCTGGTGGGCCTGCGCCTGATGACCCCCTGACGACCGACTGAGGAGAGACCGATGAGGCAGATGACGGCCCGAGTGCGGCGTGCGCGGGTCCGGAGCCAGCGCGGCGACGTGCCCGGATGGGTGCTGATCACCGTGATGACCGCGGCGCTGGTGGCCGGGCTGCTCGCGATCGCGGGTCCAGAGCTCAACCAGATGCTGCGCGAGGCACTGGCCAGCGTCGGCTGACCGGGTGCCCAGGCGTCGGTCGCCGGACCGTGACGACCGCGGGTCGGCGGTCGTCGACTTCGTGCTGGTACTGATCGTGCTGGTCCCGCTCTTCCTCGGCATCGCCCAGGTGGCGCTGGTGCTGCACGTGCGCAACACCCTCACCTCGGCGGCGTCGGAGGGCGCCCGGTACGCCGCGACCTTCGACCGTGGCCCGGAGGACGGAGCGGCGGTCACCCGGGCGACCGTCGGCGAGGTGCTGTCGCCGCGCTTCGCCACCGCGGTGAGCGCGTCCGAGACGACCGTGGACGGCTACCCCGGCGTCGTCGTGCGCGTTCAGGCGCGCGTCCCCGCACTCGGCCTGTGGGGTCCGGCCGTCGAGCTGAGCGTCGACGGCCATGCCGTCGAGGAGACGCTGCCGTGAGCCGGCGGCTCGAACGCGGCAGCGCGCTCGTCGAGGTGACGTGGCTGACGATCCTGCTCCTGGTGCCACTGGTGTACCTGCTGCTCAGCGTCTTCGAGGTGCAACGGGCCGCCTTCGCGGTGACGACGGCAAGCCGCGCGGCCGGGCGAGCCTTCGTGCTGGCCCCGGACGCGCCCACCGCCCATGCGCGCGCCGCTCAGGCCGCCGGGGTCGCACTGCGCGACCAGGGCCTCACGTTGACGCGTACCGAACTCGGCATCGCCTGCGAACCCGAACCACGCGGCTGCCTGCAGCCGGGCTCGGTCGTGGTCGTCTCGCTCGGCCTCGACGTGGCACTGCCGCTGGTGCCGTCCTTCTTCGGTGACCAGGCTCCGAGCATCCGGGTGTCCAGCAGCCATCGCGCGCCCTACGGCACGTTCCGCGAGGCGCGACCGTGACCGGGCCACTCGACGACCGTGCCGCAGAGACAGGGCAGACGGCCCTGCTGATCCTCGGCTTCTTCCTCATCGCCGTGCTGCTCGTGGGCGTCGTGGTCGACGCGTCCGCGGCCTACCTGCGGCGGCAGGCGCTGAACACGCTGGCCGACGGGGCGGCGCTGGCCGCCGCCGACGGGGTGCAGGGCTCGCAGGTCTACACCGGCGGACTGGGCGAGACGGCGCAGGTCGACCCGGTGGCCGCGCGCCAGTACGTCGCCGCGTACCTCGGGCAGACCCGGGCGCACCAGCGCTACCCCGGCCTCGTCTACCGCGTGCTGCCGGCCGGCGACTCGGTCACCGTGCAGATCTCCGCGCCGCTGGAACTGCCCATCCCGCCACCGGGGTGGGCCCACGACCCGTGGATCGAGGGCGTCGCCTCCGCCGCCGTACCCGTGGGCTGACCCGCCGTGCGGTGTTAGCGTCGCCTCGAGATCATCGACACGTGGGGAGGATCGTGGTGGACAAACCGCGCACGGTAGGTGGGGGTGACCGGAAGGTCATCTGCCTGCACGGCTGGTTCGGCTCGTCGACCGGGTGGGGTGGGTGGCCCGACCTCGTGGACGGCGACACCTTCACCTATGCGCTCCCCGACTACCGGGGGTACGGCTCGCGCCGGGAAGAGACCGGCGTGTACACCCTCGACGAGATCGCCGCGGACGCGCTGGCCGCCGCCGACTCACTCGGGTGGTCGACCTTCAGCCTCGTCGGCCACTCCATGGGCGGCACGGCGATGCAGCGGGTCTACACGCACGCACCGGACCGGGTCGACGCGATGGTGGGGATCTCCCCGGTGCCCGCGACCGGTGTCCCCTTCGACGAGGACACCTGGGCGCTGTTCAGTGGAGCCGCCGACAACGACGACAACCGGGCGGCGATCATTGACTTCACCACCGGCAACCGCCTGTCGTCGACGTGGGTGCGGCAGATGGTCGCGCACTCGGTCGAGCACTCCACCCGCGAGGCCGTCGGCGCCTACCTGACGGCCTGGGCGCAGACCGACTTCTCCGCGGAGGTCGCCGGTAGCAAGGTGCCCGTCAAGGCGATCGTCGGCGAGCACGACCCGGCGCTGGGGGCGGCGGTGATGGAGCAGACCTTCCTCGAGTTCTACCCGAACGCCGAGCTCGACACCCTGCACAACGCCGGCCACTACGCGATGTTCGAGACTCCGGTCGCGCTCGTCACCTCGGTGGAGGAGTTCCTGAGGCAGTGAGCAGCCCCGGGCGTGACGCCTGGCGAGGTGACGCGGCTGGCGACCCGGTGGTCTCGATGACGCGCCGCGTGCACGACCCGCGCACCTACGTCCACGGCGTGCCGTACGACGACCTGGCCCGGCTGCGCCGCGAGCACGGTGTCGTCGCGGTGGAGGAGCCGGCGCTGCTCGGTGCCACGGCCGGCCCGGGGTACTGGCTGGTGCTGCGGCACGCCGACGTGCAACGGGTGATGACCGACCCCGCGACGTTCTCCTCCGCCGCGGGCGGCACGCAGATCCGCGACCCGGCGACGCCGGCCGACCTGGCCTACGTCCAGCGGATGATGCTGAACATGGACCCGCCCGAGCACTCCCGGCTGCGCCGGATGGTCGCCCGGTCCTTCACGCCGCGCGCGGTGGCGTCGCTGGAGGCACAGATCCGTGGACACGCGAGCGCGATGGTCGACCGGATGCTCGGCACGGGGTCGTCGTCTCCGGGGTCGGCGGGGCAGTGTGACTTCGCCAAGGACGTGGCCGCCGACCTGCCGCTGCTCACGCTGGCCGACGTGCTCGGCGTACCCGCACAGGACCGCTGGCTGCTGTTCGACTGGTCCAACCGGGTGATCGGCTGGCAGGACCCCGACTACGCCACCAGCGCCGCCTTCGACCCCGGGCGGGGGACGGACCTGGCCCGCGCCGCCGTGCGGCTGCGGCCCGAGCCCGACGCCGAGGGCCGCATGCCCGACCCGCGCACCCGCGCCGGGATGCCGGACCTGTACGAGTACGCCAACCTGCTCGGCGAGCGCAAACGGCGGGAGCCCTCGGCCGGCGACGTGATGTCGATCCTGATGGCCCAGGAGGCCGACCGGCACGACACGGGCGACGGCGGCCGGGTCAGCGTCGCGGAGTTCGAGAACATGTTCTGGCTCTTCGCCGTCGCCGGCAACGAGACGCTGCGCAACGGCATCCCCGGGGGAATGGTTGCGCTGCTTGCCCATCCCGACGCCCAGCGGGCGCTGCGTGAGGACCCCGGGCTGCTCGACGGCGCGGTCGAGGAGATGCTGCGCTGGTGGACGCCGGTGATGACGTTCCGGCGTACGGCGGTGCGCCCGGCCACGGTCGCGGGCGTCGACATCGGCGCGGGGGACAAGGTCGTGGTGTCGTTCGCGTCAGCGAACCGGGACGAGGACGAGTTCGACGACGCCGACCGGTTCGACGTGACCCGGCCGCGCGGCCGGCACCTGGTCTTCGGCCACGGGCCGCACTTCTGCCTCGGCGCGCACCTGGCGCGGCTGCAGATGCGGGCGCTGTTCGGCGAGCTCCTCGCACGCACCGCCTGGCTGGAGGCGGCCGGTGAGCCGGCCTACCTGCGGTCGAACTTCCAGCGTGGCGTGAAGCGGCTGCCGCTGGCCTGGCGCCGCTGAGAGCCGTGTGTCCTCTGGGTGAGCAGGGGGTTGCGTTGGGTGAGGTGTCCGGGATAGGCAGATTCGGAGCCGATCTCGGGAGGTTTGCCATGTCAGCCCGACGCACCACCGTCTTGTTCGCGGCCGGGGTGGTCGCCCTCGCCCTCATCCCGCAGACCGCGGCGATCGCGGACAACCCCGGCCGCACAGCGCAGGGGCCGACGGCCGCCGGCCCGGGGTGGCAGCGGCAGTTCGAGCAGCGGTTCCTCGCCGAGGCCGACGACGACCACCCGCGCGAGTGGTCGCGCGCGATGGCCGAGCAGGTGGGCCGCGTCGGCACCGAGGGCAACGCGCGAACGGTGGCGTACGCCGTCCAGGAGCTGCGCGCGGCCGGACTGGAGGTGGAGGTCGACGAGTACTCCGTGTACGCCTCCCGCCCGGTCGACATCAGCCTGCGACAGACCGCGCCGCGGCGGCGTGACATCGCATCCCTCGAGGATGTGCCAGCCGGTACGCCGAACGCCGAGGACCTCGCCGACGCCTACAACGCCTACTCACCCGCCGGTGAGGTGGCCGGCGAGGTCGTCTACGTCAACTACGGCCGCCCGCAGGACTACGCCGAGCTCGAGCAGCAGGGTGTCGACCTCGAGGGCAGGATCGCGCTGGCCCGCTACGGTGCCAACTTCCGAGGCGTCAAGCAGGACCTCGCCGAGGAGCACGGGGCCGCCGGCATGCTCATCTACTCCGACCCCGCCGACGACGGCTTCGTCAAGGGCCCGGTCTACCCCGAGGGGCCGTGGCGGCCCGCGGACGCGATCCAGCGCGGCTCGATCCAGGAGATCTACCGCTATCCCGGCGACCCACTGACTCCGGGGGAGCCGTCCACCCCCGGCACGGCGCGCATCGACCCGAGCGAGGCCGAGAACCTGCCCACGCTGCCGACCGCGCCGATCTCGTACGGGGAGGCGAGGCCGCTGCTGCAGGCCCTCTCGGGTTCGCGTGCCCCGAAGGAGTGGCAGGGCGGGTTCGACTTCCCGTACCGGTTCGGGCCCGGCGGCTCCGAGGTGAGCATGGACCTCGACATCGACTACGAGCAGGTGCCGGTCCGCAACGTGGTCGCGCGCATCCCGGGCACCGAGCACCCCGGCCAGCACGTGCTCGTCGGCGCGCACCGCGACACCTGGGCCTACGGCGCCCGCGACAACCTGTCCGGCTGGGTGTCGACGATGGAGATCGCCCGGTCCCTGGCCGAGCTGTACCAGGACGGCTGGCGCCCGCGACGGACCATCGTGCTGGCCGGCTGGGACGGTGAGGAGTACGGCCTGCTCGGCGCCACCGAGTTCGCCGAGGCTCGCGCCGAGCGGCTGCGCGAGAACGCCGTCGCCTACGTGAACATGGACGGCACCGCCGGCTCGGAGTTCGGCGCCGGTGCGGTGCCGTCGCTGGACCGGCTGCTGTACGCCGCGACCCGGCAGGTCGACAACCCGTCCGGCGAGGGCTCGGTGTACGACGCCTGGGCCGGGCAGTCCGACCAGCGCCGGCGCCCGGCGGTGGAGCGGCTCGGCTCCGGCTCCGACTACACCGCGCTGCTGCAGCACGTCGGCGTCGCGTCCACCGACATCGGCTACAGCGGCGACTGGGGCCTGTACCACTCGGCGTACGACAACACGCGCTCGATCGAGGAGATCGTCGATCCCGGGTACAAGTCACAGACCGCGGCGGCGGAGGTCTCCGGCCTGGTCGCGCTACGGCTGGCGAACAAGAGCGTGATCCCGATGCGCTACAGCGACTACGCACAGGACACGGTGCAGCTGCTGGCCGACCTGGCGCCGGAAGCCCCCGAGGGGACCAGCCTCGCGGAGGCCACCGGGCGGGCGCAGGAGTGGCTGGAGGCGACCGAGGCGCTGGAGGCGCGCGGCCGCGAGCTGCGCCGCGGTGGCGTGCGGCCCGCGGAGCGCGACGAGCTCGCGGCGGTGAACGAGGCGATCATGGCGCAGGAGGATTCGCTCACCCAGCCGGAGGGCATTCCGTCGCGACCCTGGTTCAAGCACCAGGTGTGGGCCCCGGGGCTGACTACCGGGTACGCCGCCCAGCCGTTGCCCGCGCTCGCGGAGGCGACGGAGGCCGACGACGCGCAGGCGTTCGACGAGGCCGCCGACCAGCTGGAGGAGTCGCTGCGGACCGCCACCGAGGCAGCGCTCGCAGGCGCCGGCTGAGCGACCCTGGGGCGCCGCGGGGCGTCTGCGAGCATGGGCACATGCGCAGCGAGATGATCAGCATCCGCACCGGCTCCGACGACGCGGTCGTCGACCTGACCGGGCGGTGCGAGGACTTCGTGCGGGACGCGGGTGACGGGCTCCTGCACGTGTTCGTGCCGCACGCCACCGCCGGCCTGGCCATCCTGGAGACCGGTGCGGGCAGCGACGACGACCTGCTGGCCGCGCTCGGGGACCTGCTGCCGGGCGACGACCGGTGGCGGCACCGGCACGGCAGCCCGGGCCACGGCCGTTCGCACGTGATGCCGGCGATGGTTCCGCCGTACGCGTCCGTCCCCGTCGTCGGCGGACGGCTCGCACTGGGCACCTGGCAGAGCATCTGCCTGGTGGATCTCAACGTGGACAACCCCGACCGCGAGCTCCGGCTGTCCTTCCTGCCCGGCTGACGCCTTCTCCGCGTGACGTAGGCTTGAGGATCGTGGCTGGACCCGACTTCGACACCCAGATCAAGCAGCTCGCTGCGACCATGCACACGATCGAGCAGGTGCTCGACCTCGACGGCATGCGGCGCGAGATCGCCGAGCTGCAGGAGCAGGTGTCCGCGCCGGACCTGTGGGACGACCAGGCCAACGCGCAGCGGGTGACCGGCCGCCTCAACTCGCTGCAGAACGACCTCGAGCGCGCCGCGTCGCTGCGGTCCCGGCTCGAGGACCTGCCGGTGATGTTCCAGCTCGCCGAGGAGGAGGGCGACGCCGACGCCCAGGCCGACGCCGAGGCCGAGCTGGGCAGGGTGCACCGTGACCTCGAAGGTCTCGAGGTTCGCACCCTGCTCTCGGGCGAGTACGACGCACGCGAGGCGCTGGTCACCATCCGCTCCGGTGCCGGCGGCGTC
>DATABY010000242.1:0-10786 GCA_036259355.1 Nocardioidaceae bacterium | reverse complement strand
CGAGTGGGCGCCGGCGACCTCGCCGGCGCCCACATCCTGGGGGCCGACGGTCAGCCGAGTGCGCCGAGGATCCGGTTCAGCAGTGCGGCGATGCCGTTGAGAATGCCGCCGCCCACGTCAGGACCGTCGAGCAGGCCGGCGACCGCGCACAGCAGGTTGCCGAGCAGGTTGCCGGGCCCTGTTCGGCCGTGATCGTCAGGTTGACCTGATTAAGGTCGGTCACCAGGCCGAGCAGGTCCACGTGCAGCGGTCCGAGCACGAGGGGGGACCTACGGCCCGGTTGGGCTTTCTTTACCTTCGGCGCATCGACAGTGGCCGGTACGGCGAGGCGTCAGTCGTGCTCGAAGGCCCGCTCGTCCCGGCGGCTGTGGCGTGCGTAGTTGAGCACCGCCACGGCAACACCACCCCACAGGAGGAGCGCACCGATGAGCAGCATGATGATCGCGCTGGTCCCCATCTCGGTCACCTCCTCGCGGACATGTCGAAGTTGGCGGCCGGCCCGCGGTCACGGAACATGGGCAGCACGACGCCGATGAGGATGACGACCAGGAACGCCCCCCAGCCGACGATGAGGAGCCCGCTGAGCGGGTAGTCCTCGTACCGGGTCTGCACCTCGTTGAAGAAGTTGTAGATCGTCATCGCGCCGAGCAGCACCGGCGTGACCAGCATCAGGGACCACTTCCACCATCCGCCGGCCCGGAGGTAGGAGGTTGCGTTGATGTGCTCCGACAGCGGCCCGAGCTGCTTGACCACCCACGCCACGAAGATCACCTCGAGCAGGCCGGCGATGACGAGCCCGAAGTTGTTCAGGAAGTGGTCGACGGTGTCGAGGTAGTACAGGCCTGCGCCGGTGGAGTAGAGCAGGCTGATCAGCGCGGCGGCCCCACACACCATGCTGACGGCCGCACCGCGGCTGAGCCCGAACTTCTCGCGGATCGGCGCGATCGAGGTCTCCAGGATGGAGACCGCCGACGTCAGGCCGGCGAAGAAGAGGGTCCCGAAGAACAGCAGCCCGAAGACCGTGTTGAGGCCGGGCAGCGTGTTGATGATCGCGGGGAACGTGATGAAGGCCAGCCCGACGCCGCCCTCACCGGCCACCTCGGTGACCTGCGTGCTCTGGGCGACGGCGAGGAAGCCGAGGACCGCGAAGACCCCGATCGCGGCGAGGAACTCGAAGCTCGCGTTGGAGAGGCCGACGATGAACGCGCTGTTGGACAGGTCGGTGCGCCGCGGCAGGTAGCTGGCGTAGGTGATCATGATCGAGAAGGCGATGCTCATCGAGAAGAACACCTGGCCGTAGGCGGCGATCCACACCCCGGGGTCGACGAGTGCGCTGAAGTCAGGGGTGAACAGCACGTTGAGGCCCTCGCCCGCACCCTCGAGCGTGATCGCGCGGATCACGATGATGAGCAGCATGACGATCAGCGCGGGCATCAGGATCTTCGATGCCAGCTCGATGCCCCGGCTCACACCCCGGCGCAGGATCCAGTAGCTGAGGCCCCACGCGATCGCCAGCGGCAGCAGCACCTTCCACTGCAGACCACCGACCTCCCAGAAGCTGGGCGACACCCCGAGGTAGTCCCCGGTGAAGAAGCCCTCGGTGTCGTCGCCCCACTGGCTGCCGAAGGAGAAGTAGAGGTAGGCCAGGCACCAGCCCAGGATGATCATGTAGTAGGTCGCGATGAAGAACGAGACCGCGACCTGGAACCACCCCAGGCCCTCCCAGCGCCGGGAGAGCATGCGGAACGCGAACGGGCCGGCGTGGCGGTACTTGTGCCCGAGGGAGTACTCGAGGATCAGGATCGGGATGGCCGCGGTGGCGATCGCGATGAAGTAGGGGATCAGGAACGCGCCGCCGCCCTCGGAGTAGACGACGTAGGGGAAGCGCCAGATGTTGCCGAGACCGATCGCGGAGCCCATCGCGGCGAGGATGAAGCCGAGCTTGGTGCCCCATTGCCCCCGGTCGACCTGCGTTGCCGTATCGCTCATCGTGACCCCTTGGCCAGATCATGGGAGTGAGAGTCGCAACTCCTCACGCTAGCAACGCACGTCGGTCGGCGCACTCACCCGAGCACGTGTCGCAGCCGCGCGGCGTAGTCGGCGGCCTCCGCGTCGTCGGCGTACTTGGTGCGTGGCCAGAAGAACCCGCGCAGGCCGTCGCCCTTGGTGCGGGGCACGACGTGCACGTGCAGGTGCGGGACGCTCTGGCTCACCACGTTGTTCACCGCCACGAAGGACCCCTGCGCGCCGAACGCGGTGCGTACCCCCTCGCTCACCCGCTGTGCCGCGCCCATCAGCGGGCCGAACATCCGTGCCGGCAGGTCCGACAGCGTGTCGTGATGCGTACGGGGGACGAGAAGGGTGTGGCCCTTGAAGACCGGCCGGGCGTCGAGGAACCCCACGACGTCGGCTTCCTCGAGCACGAGATGGGCCGGGGCCTCGCCGGCCACGATCCGGCAGAACAGGCAGTCCACCCGGCCGACCCTAGAGCCACGCGCCTAGTCGAACAGAGGTTCGATACAGTGATGGGCATGACCCAGGCAGTCGTCCCACCCGGCTGGCCGGTCGAGGTCCGGCCGGCCGGCGCGGAGTACTGGCAGGACACCGCGGCCGCGTGGCTGCTCGACATCGGCCCGCCCGAGCTGCGGTCCTACCCGGTGCTGCGCCGGCACGCCGTCGTCCTCGCGCGCTTCGCCGCCGTGCACACCGACGCCACGCTGGACGCCCTCCGCCGCGCCGTCGGGGAGGCTCGCACCAGCCTGCGCGACGTGGTCGGCCCGGAGACCGTCGAGCAGGCGGTCCAGGCGTGGGAGGGTGAGGTCGCCCGGCTGGTGGCGCGGCGGCGCGCCGTCGACCTGGTGGAGCAGGCGCTTCGGGGGCGGCAGTTCCGTCCGCGCCTGTGACGGGTGAGTAGTCTGCGGCAGATGACCAGACCGACGATCCGGCCCAACCGCTGGACCCCGCCGCGCCCCCAGCCTGACTCCCATCCCGCACCGACGCTTCCGCCCCTGCGGGTCGTCGAGGTGCCCGGCTACGGCACCGAGGACGTGCTCGTCGACGACGCCGGCCGGGTGATCACCGGGACCGAGGACGGCCGGATCTTGCGGATCAGTGCCGACGGCGGCGTGGTCGAGATGCTGGCGATGACGGGCGGCCGCCCGCTCGGCCTGGAGTTCTCCCCCGACGGGTCGCTGGTGGTCTGCGACGCCCACCGGGGACTGTTGCGCGTCGACCTGCGTACCGAGTCGGTCGAGGTGCTGGTCGACGCGGCGACCGGAGTCGACGGAGTGCCGCTGCGGTTCTGCAACAACGCCGCGGTCGCCGCCGACGGCACCATCTACTTCACCGACTCCACCCGCGACCTCGGCGTCGACCACTGGAAGGGCGACCTGCTCGCGCACAGCCGCACCGGTCGGCTGCTGCGGCGGACCCCGACCGGAGAGGTCGACGTGCTGCTGCACGGCCTCGCGTTCGCCAACGGCGTGGCACTCGCGGCCGACGAGTCGTACGTCGCCGTGGCGGAGACCGGCGCCTACGCCGTACAACGGCTCTGGCTCACCGGCGGGCGGGCCGGCAAGAGCGAGCCGTTCGCCGAGAACCTCCCCGGCTTCCCCGACAACATCGCGACCGGCTCCGACGGGCTTGTCTGGGTGACGATCGCCTCGCCCCGCGACCCGGCGCTCGACTTCCTGCTCCCACGCCACCCGGTGCTGCGCAGGGTCGTGTGGCGGCTGCCCGACCGCCTCCAGCCGTCGCCGAAGCGCACGGTGCGGGTGCAGGCGTACGACGACGCCGGCACTCTGGTGCACGACCTCAACGGCACCCACGACGACTTCCACATGGTCACCGGCGTGCGCGAGCACAACGGCGTGGTCTGGCTCGGCAGCCTGCACGAGCCCAAGGTCGCCGCGATTGGTCTGTTACAGGCCGGGACCTAGACTCGGTGGCTGACCCGGACCCCGGAGGAGAGGACCACTCCATGGCGCTGCTCGAGTCGATCGGCAGCCCGCAGGACCTGCGGGGTCTCGATGACCAACAGCTGACCGAGCTGTGCCAGGAGATCCGCGACTTCCTCATCGAGAAGGTCTCCAAGACCGGTGGCCACCTCGGGCCCAACCTGGGCGTCGTCGAGCTGACACTGGCCGTGCACCGGGTGTTCGACTCGCCGCGCGACCCGGTCGTCTTCGACACCGGGCACCAGAGCTACGTGCACAAGATCCTCACAGGCCGCGCGGCCGACTTCGACCGGCTGCGGCAGGCCGGCGGGCTCTCGGGCTACCCCAGCAGCGCCGAGTCCGAGCACGACCTGGTGGAGAACTCGCACGCCTCCACGGCCCTGTCCTACGCAGACGGCCTGGCCAAGGCCGCAGCGATCCGGGGCGACGACCGGCACGTGGTCGCCGTGGTCGGTGACGGCGCGCTCACCGGCGGCATGGCCTGGGAGGCCCTGAACAACATCGCGGCGGGGCAGGACCGGCCGCTGGTCATCGTCGTCAACGACAACGGCCGCTCCTACACCCCCACCGTGGGCGGACTCGCCGAGCACCTCACGTCGCTGCGGACCGACCCCCGGTACGAGCGCGTCCTCGAGCTGGTGAAGAGCCGGCTGGTCCGCACCCCGATGCTGGGCTCCGCGACCTACGAGGTGCTGCACGGCGTGAAGAAGGGGCTCAAGGACGTCCTCGCGCCGCAGGGTCTGTTCGAGGACCTCGGGCTGAAGTACGTCGGGCCGATCGACGGGCACGACCGGGAAGCCGTCGAGTCAGCGCTCGAGCAGGCGAAGGGCTTCGGTGGACCGGTGATCGTGCACGCCATGACCCGCAAGGGGATGGGCTACCACGCCGCAGAGTGCCACGAGGCCGACCAGTTCCACTCTCCCGGGCCGTTCGACGTGGTGACCGGCGCGCAGAGCCCCAAGAGCCGCACCTGGACCGACGTGTTCCGCGACGAGCTCGTCGCGATCGGGGAGCGGCGTGACGACGTCGTCGCGGTCACCGCGGCGATGATGCACCCCACCGGTCTCGACGGGTTCCGGGAGCGGTTCCCCGACCGCACCTTCGACGTCGGGATCGCCGAGCAGCACGCCGCCACGAGCGCGGCCGGCATGGCGATGGGCGGACTGCACCCGTTCGTGGCGATCTACTCCACCTTCCTCAACCGTGCCTTCGACCAGGTGCTGATGGACGTCGCCCTGCACCGGTGCGGCGTCACGTTCGTTCTCGACCGGGCGGGAGTGACCGGCGACGACGGCCCCAGCCACAACGGCATGTGGGACATGTCGATCCTGCAGGTCGTGCCGGGGCTCCGGCTGGCGGCGCCCCGTGACGGCGTACGTCTCGGCGAGCTGCTGAACGAAGCGGCCGAGGTCACCGACGCGCCGACCGTGGTGCGGTTCCCCAAGGGCGCGGTCACCGAGGAGATCCCGGCGGTCGAGCGCGCCGGCGGCTGCGACGTGCTCCTGCGCGGCGCCCACCAGGACGTGCTGCTGGTGGCGGTGGGCGCGATGGTCGCTCCGTGTGTCGAGGCCGCCGAGAGGCTGACCGCGCAGGGGATCGGCGTGACGCTGGTCGACCCGCGCTGGGTCAAGCCGGTCGACGAGGCCCTGGTCGACCTCGCCCGCGAGCACCGGCTCGTCGTGACCGTCGAGGACAACGGGCGGGTGGGCGGCTGCGGCGCGACGCTCGCCCAGGTTCTCTCCGACGCCGAGGTGATTGCCCCCGTGCGGGTCCATGGCATCCCTCAGGAGTTCCTGCAGCCCGCCAAGCGGCCGGCGATCCTGGACCAGATCGGCCTGAACAGCACCGACCTCGTCCGGTCGGTCGTCGATGACCTGGCCCGGCTGGGCGACGGGGAGAGCCTGCGGGAGGTACCGCTGACGGTCGGTAGCGAGTCGGCGTAGCCGCGGACCCTTCGGCTCGGTGACCGATTAGAGTGGCCGCTCCATGAACTCCTCTGACGTCGTCGTGCTCGGTGCCGGGCCGGCGGGCCTCGCCGCCGCATGGCGAGCGGCCCGGCGTGGGTTCTCCGTCACGGTCCTGGAACGGGCCGGCCAGGTCGGCGGCATGGCCGCGTCGTTCGACGTGGCCGGTGTGCGCGTCGACCACGGGAGCCACCGGCTGCACCCCGCCACGCCGCGCCGGCTGCTGAGCGACCTGACCGAGCTGCTGGGCGACGACCTGCAGACCCGCCCGCGGCACGGACGGCTGCGCCTCGACGGCACCTGGGTCTCCTACCCGCTACGGCCCGCCGAGCTGATGCGCGCGATGCCGGCACGCATGGCGGCGGGCATCGCCCGCGACGCCGTCACGGGCCCGCTACGACGCCCGCAGGCCGACACCTACGAGGCACAGGTGCGCGCCGGTCTCGGCCCCACGGTCTACGCCGCGGTGCACGGTCCCTTCGCCCAGAAGCTGTGGGGCCTGCCGGGGTCGCAGCTCGCGGGTGAGCAGGCCCGACGGCGGGTCAGTGGCAACAGCGCCTGGAAGGTGGCCGGACGGGTGCTGCGCGGCGGTCGCACGTCCCGGCGCAGCGACCAGGGCCGGTCGTTCCACTACCCGCGCCGCGGCTTCGGGCAGATCACCGAACGGCTGGCCGAGGCGGCGGTCGAGGCGGGCGCCGAGATCCGGCTCGAGGCGGAGGTCGAGCGGATCAGGCCGACGTACGACGACGTGCGCGTGCACACCCGGGGCGGTGCCGAGGTCGACGCGGGCATCGCGTTCAGCACCGTGCCCCTCCCGGTGCTGGGTCGGCTCACCGCGCCGGGTCCGCCGCTGCAGGCGATCGAGGCGGCAGCCGGCCTGCGGTTCCGCGCGATGGTGCTGGTCTATCTGGTGCACTCCGGCGGCCGCTGGACCGGGTACGACGCCCACTATCTCCCGGCGCGGAACACCCCGGTCAGCCGCATCTCGGAGCCGGCCAACTACCGGGTCTCCGCTGACGACCCCAGCGACCACTCCGTGCTGTGCGCCGAGATCCCCTGCACGGTGGGGGATTCCGTATGGTCCGCCTCCGACGACGAGCTCGGGGCGATGGTCGAGGACGCGCTGGCCCGCAACGCGTTGCCGCCGGTGGCGTGCGAGGCGGTGGTGGTGCGGCGGCTGCCCGCGGTCTATCCCGTGTACGACATCGGGTACGAGCAGCGACTCCAGGGAATCGACAGCTGGGTCGCCAGCGTTCCCCAGATTGTGACGTTCGGCCGGCTGGGCCTGTTCGCGCACGACAACAGCCACCACGCGATGGTGGAGGCGTACGAGGCCGTGGACGCGCTCGGACCGGACGGGCGCTTCGACCTCGCGCGCTGGCGAGTGCAGCGTGCGAAGTTCGCCGACCACGTGGTCGAGGATTGAGCGGTCGGCTGCCGGCCCACCGCACCGCACCCGAGCACAGGAGTGGATCGATGCAGGACCCGATGGGGCTGGTGCACGTCGTCGACTACGTGCCCGAGCTGGACGACGCGCGCGACAGCCTCGTGCTCGTGCACGCGCTGGACGGCTTCCTCGACGCCGGGAGCGCCGGGCGGCTCGCAGCCGACCAGCTCGCCGTCGGCAGCCGGGTGGTGGCCAGCTTCGACGTCGACCAGCTCTACGACTACCGCGGCCGCCGTCCGCCGCTGACGTTCTCGGAGAACCACTACCAGGACTACGCCGCCCCACGCCTGGTGCTGCGTCTTGCCGAGGACGACAACGGCACGCCGTACCTGCTGCTCACCGGTCCGGAGCCGGACTACCAGTGGGAGCGTTTCGCGGAGGCCGTGCGCGGCCTGCTGACCAGGTTCGGGGTCACGTTGGCGGTCGGTCTGGGTGCGGTGCCGATGGCGCTGCCGCACACCCGCCCGCTCATGCTGACCGTGCACTCGGCCCAGCCGGAGCGGCTCGAGACACCCAACCTGTGGAAGGGAAACATCCGGGTGCCCGGCAGCGCCGCGGCACTGCTGGAGCTGCGGCTCGGCGAGTGGGGACACGGGGCCATGGGTTTCGTCGCCCACGTGCCGCACTACGTCGCCCAGCATGACTACCCGCAGGCGGCCGTCGACCTCATCGAGGCGGTGGCGAGGCAGACCGGCTTGGAGCTGTCGACCGGTGCGCTGGTCGAGGCGGCCGCCGAGCGCGCGGCGGAGATCGCCGCGCAGGTGGAGGGCTCCGACGAGATCCGTGAGGCGGTGACGGCGCTGGAGCAGCAGTACGACGCCTTCACCCGGGCCTCGGAGTCCTCGCTGCTGGCCGACGACACGCCGTTGCCGTCGGCGGAGGAGCTCGGCGCGGAGTTCGAGCGCTTCCTGGCCGGTCTCGACCGCCGCGACGAGTAGGCCCGGTCGGCACCCGGCGCCCGCGGTCGACCAGGTCAGCGCGGACGGATCAGCCCCTCCTGCGTGACCGAGGCGACCAGCCGTCCGTCGGCGGTGAACACCCGCCCGGTGGAGAACCCGCGGGCCCCGCTGGCCGAGGGCGAGACCTGGTCGTACAGCAGCCACTCGTCGGCGCGAAACGGACGGTGGAACCACATCGCGTGGTCGAGTGAGGCCGCCTGCACGTTCGGCGAGCCGATCATCGCCTGGTGCGGAACCAGGGAGGCGCCGAGGAGGGTGAGGTCGCTGGCGTACGTCAGCACGCACTGGTTGAGCACCCGGTCGTCGGCGAGCCCGTCGCCGTCCAGGCTGCCGGCGGCGCGGAACCACAGGCGCACCTGCGCGGGCCGCTCGTGGGCCGGCAGCACCTTGCTGCGCCCGGAGTCGCCGGCGTGTCGCACGTCGAGCGCCGCCCACTCGGCCTGCCAGCCCTCGGCGGCCGACTGGCGGCCGGTGATCTCGCGGTAGAGGTCGGCCATGGTCGGGCAGTCCTCGGCCGCAGGCACCTCCGGCATCCGGTCCTGGTGGTCGAAGCCGTCCTCGTCCACCTGGAAGGACGCGGTGAGGTAGAAGATGCCGGTGCCGTGCTGGCGCGCGACCACTCGGCGGGTGCTGAACGAACGGCCGTCGCGGATCCGCTCGACGTCGTAGATGATCGGTGTCGAGGGGTCGCCGCCGCGCAGGAAGTAGGCGTGCAGCGAGTGCGCCCAGCGGCCGTCGTCCACGGTCGCGTACGCCGCGCGGAGCGCCTGCGCGGCCACCTGGCCGCCGAACACCCGCTGCATGCTGGTCTTGGGCTGACGCCCGCGGAACAGGTTGGCCTCGATCGGCTCGAGCTCGAGCAGGTCGACGATCTCGTCAAGGGTCTGCGGCACCCGGGCATCGTGCCATGTGCGGTGGGGCGTGCGACGTCGTGGATGACCGGGACGACCAGCCACGTGGCTCGGATCACGGGGCCGCGCCGTGCGGGTCCTTCGAGCACGTGCCAAACTGTGGGGGACGAGTTGTTCGACAGCTCGCGCGCTCCGGGGTCGGTGAGATTCCGAACCGGCGGTGACAGTCCGCGACCCGGCTGGGGTCCTCGGCAACCGAGGGCACCGAGGCGGTTGATCTGGTGGAACTCCAGGACCGACGGTGACAGTCCGGATGGGAGGATGCGCGCGGCCCGTCGCCGGCCGTCTCCCGCGGCGCCAACGGTGCCTCGACGAGCCGAGCGACGCAGCCGTTCCGAGGCCCCGGTCCGCGCGACCCGAGGAGGGCCGGGAATGGCGTCGCAGGAGGAGCTGGCGGCCATGCGCCGCGCCCTCGACCTCGCCCGCACGCCCGGCGTGCCCCTCGGTCCCAACCCACGCGTCGGCTGCGTGCTGATCGACGCCGCCGGAGCCACCGTCGCCACCGGCTACCACCGCGGCGCGGGCAGCCCGCACGCCGAGGCCGATGCGCTGGCCCGGGCGGGCGCGGCCGCGCGCGGCACCACCGCCGTCGTCACGCTCGAGCCGTGCAACCACACCGGCCGTACCGGGCCCTGCACCGACGCCCTCGTCGCGGCCGGTGTCGCGCGGGTCGTCTTCGGCCAGGCCGACCAGAACCCGGTGGCCCGCGGCGGGACCGCGGCGCTGCGCGACGCCGGCGTCGACGTCGAGGGTGGCGTGCTCGCCGAGGAATCCGCGGCGGTGAACCGGGCCTGGACCTTCTCCGTCCGGCACCGCCGGCCGTTCGTCACCTGGAAGTACGCCGCCAGCCTGGACGGACGCTCCGCGGCGGCCGACGGATCCAGTCAGTGGATCACCTCCCTGGCGGCTCGCCGGGACGTGCACCGGCTGCGGGCGGAGTGCGACGCGATCGTCGTGGGCACCGGCACGGTGCTCGCCGACGACCCGCGGCTGACGGTGCGGCCGGACGGCGTGCCGCTCCCTCGGGAGCAGCAGCCGCTACGGGTGGTGGTGGGCCACACCGACGTTCCCGCCGACGCTCGCGTGCTGGACCCCGCGGCCGAGACCATCCAGCTGCGCACCCACGACCCCCGGGTGGTGCTCGGCGACCTGTGGCGGCGCGACAAGCAGCACGCGTGGCTCGAGGGCGGCCCCACGCTCGCGGGGGCGTTCTGCCGGGCCGGCGTCGTCGACGAGGTCGTCGCCTACGTCGCTCCGGTGCTGCTCGGTGCCGGCCGCAACGCGCTCGGGGACGCCGGTATCGGCTCGATCCACGAGGCGTTGCGCCTTCGAGTCGTCGACCTCGTCCGGATCGGCACCGACGTGCGGCTGACCGCCGTACCCGAGAAGGAGGCTTAGATGTTCACCGGGATCGTGGAGGAGCGCGGCGAGGTCGTCGCCCTCGAGTCCGCCGGCGACAGCGCGCGGCTGACCGTGCGCGGGCCCCTGGTGGTGTCCGACGTGACGCACGGCGCCAGCATCGCGGTCAACGGCTGCTGCCTGACCGTCG
>DATABY010000241.1:0-18136 GCA_036259355.1 Nocardioidaceae bacterium | reverse complement strand
CGAAGCCGAAGCCGCACACGACCAGCGCCAAGGTGGCCGCGACGCCGTCGAGCGACTGGGTGCCCCATGTGGTCATCGTCGCGAACGCGGCTGCGGCGGCCAGCATCCCGACCGCGGTGACCAGCCCGGCGGAGAACCGGCGGACGAGCCACCCGCCGGTCAGTGCCCCGACCGGCAGCGCGAGCAGGAAACGCAGCAGCACCAGGGCCGCGCCGAGCTGTGAGTCGGGGTGGGTGGTCAGCCGGGCGAACACCGGCACGTCGACCAGTGCCGCGATCAACGCGGCGCCCACGAAGAAGCTGACCGCGAGCGAGCCCCAGGCGGCCGGAGCCACGAGCGCCCGGCGGGGAACGAGGGGGTGGACGGCACGGCGCTGGCGCCACCAGAAGCCCACGCCGGCCACGGCCGACCCGGCGAGGTACCAGGGCCCCAGCGGCGAGAACACCGCGACCTCGGGGTCCGCGGTGGCGAACGCCAGCACGATCCCCGCAAGGAAGGCACTGAGCAGCACGGCACCGAGCACGTCCGTGCTCCGGGCGACCTGCCCGAAGCCGCGCAGGTCCAGCAGTGGCCGTGGCGCGGTGAGCGCGCGTACGACGAACAGCGCGAGCCCGAGGAGCGTGACGACCGCCAACGGTGAGGTCCATGCGCTGCCCGCCGCCAGCGGCACCCATCCCAGCCCCAGCGTCACGTCGCGTAGCAGTGCGTCGGGGGCCACCAGCAGCAGCGTGAACGCCAGGAAGGCCAGTGCCAGGGCGGCGGTGCCCAGCCAGTCCGGGCGCGCTTCTGCGCTCTGGGCGGGAGGGTAGGCCGACGGGGTACGGCGGGCGGCGACGATCGCCACGGCCAGCGCGATGCCGACCAGCATGTTGATCCAGAAGATCGCCGGCCACGGCCACAGCACGAGCACCAGCGCGCCGTACAGCGGCCCGATGACGGCACCGAGCTCCTGCACGGCGCCCACCACGCCGAGTGGCACCCCGCGGCGCTCGACCGGCCACAGGTCGGCCACGAGCGCCAGTGTCGCCGGCACCAGCCCGCCGCCGCCGAGCCCCTGCAGGAACCGCCCGGCCACCATCGGCGCGAGTTCCTGCGCCGCGGCGGTCACCAGTGATCCGAACGCGAACACCAGGAGCGATCCCACCAGCACGGGCACCCGCCCGCGCAGGTCTGCGACCCGTCCGATCAGCGGCAGCATCGCGACGTAGCCGAGCAGGAACCCGGACACGATCGGTGCGGCCCGCTGGAGCTGGTCGATGGACAGGCCGACCCCGCTCATCATGTCGGGCAGCGCGAGCACGACCACGTAGGTGTCGGCGGCGGCGAACGCGACGGCGACGCTGGCCAGCGTCAGTGTCGTACGCCGGGATGCTCCGGCGCCCGCGGGCCTCGTCACGGCGCGGTGATCTCGACCGGCTCGTCGGAGGCCTGCAGGGTCAGGTCGTAGGTGACCGGCGGGGAGCCGCCGTAGAAGGGTCCGGTGAGCTCGGCTCGGCGAAGCCGGTCGTCGCCGTCCAGCCAGAACGTCGCGTCGAACGTCCCGTCCGCCGCCGACGGGAAGGTGCGTGCGACGGCCGACCCGGGGACCTGCCCGGTGACCGAGGTGAGCACCTGCTCGCCCTCACGCTGCTCACCGGCCCCGGCGAGTCCGGTCGCCTCGGTCAGCAGCGTGGACAGCCCCGTCTCGGTGTCCATCAGGCCCGCCGGGTCGGGCGCGTTGAAGTCGGCCGGGTCCACCCGGATGAACGAGGACGAGAACGGCGTCTGCGCGTACACATCGCCGCCGACGGCGACCACCTCGACGGTCTGGCCGTCGAACAGCCCGCTGGCCGCGATCGTGATGGTGCCGCGGAACGCGGGGGCGTGCGTGGCGACACCCGTGGCCTCGCTGATGCCGTCGACGCTGGGCGGCAGCCGGTCGGTGCGCAGGGTCAGGTCGATGCTCGCGGCCTCGTCCAGGGCCTGCTTGGCGGTACGGAGCCGGTCACCGAGTGCCTCGGCCGACTCCCCCGAACCGGAGGTGCACCCGGACAGGGCCGCCAGCAGCAGGAGCAGCAAACAGGACGTCAGCAGTCGTCGCATCATGTCAGCAGCGCGGCCGGCCCGGCGACCGCGGCGATGGGCTGCGGCGCCGGCGTACCGGAACCGTCACGTCGGCCGTCGGCCTCCGGGAGGTCGACCGGGGCGCCACTGGTGGCGGCCGCACGGGCGGGCGCGGGACCGGCCCAGGCGACCAGCAGCGCGTCCTCGCCCTTGAGGAAGCGGTGACAGCGGACGCCACCGGTGGCTCGGCCCTTGGCGGGGTAGTCGTCGAACGGCGTCACCTTCAGCGAACCGGCCTCAGTGCCCGGCAGCGACGCCGACGAGCCCGACACCGTGACCACGACGCTGTCGCGTTCGGGGTCGAGCGCCCCGAAGAACCTCACCCGGGCGCCCTCGGCCAGCCGCAGGCCGGAGATGCCACCGCCCCCGCGCCCCTGGGGCCGAACCGCGCCGGCGGAGAAGTGCAGCAGCTGCGCGGCCGAGCTGATGAAGACCAGCTCCTCGTCGCCGGTGCGCAGCTCGGCCGCGCCGACGACCTCATCGCCGTCGTCGAGGCGGATGACGTCCCACACGTCCTTGTTGGCCAGGTGGTCCGGTGTCACCCGCTTGACGACACCGGCGGCTGTGCCCAGGGCCAGACCTGGGGAGTCGGGGTCGAGCGTGGTGAGGCACAGCGCGCGCTCGCCGGGGTCGAGCGTCAGGAACTCCGCGGTAGGCGCGCCGCCCTGCAGGTGCGGTGCGTTCGCCGTCGACGGAAGGGTCGGCAGGTCGAGCACGTCGAGGCGCATCAGCCGGCCGTGGGACGTGACCACACCGACCTGCCCGCGGGCGGTCGCGGGTACGGCGCTGACCACCACGTCGTGCTTCGCCCGTCCACCGCCCTCACCCGGCGGCTCCTGGTCGGTGGTGCGGGCCAGCAGGCCGGCGGACGACAGCAGCACGTTGCAGGGGTCGTCGGACACCTCCAGCGGTACCGATGCCGACACGGGGCTGCCGGCCGACTCCAGCAGCACGGTCCGCCGGGGGGTGCCGTGCTGCTTGGCCGTCTCGGCCAGCTCGTCGGAGACGACCTTCCGTAGCAGCCCCTCGTCCTCCAGGATCGCGGTGAGTTCTTCGATCGTGCGCTGCAGCTCCGACTGCTCCTTCTCCAGCTCGATGCGGGAGAACTTGGTCAGCCGGCGCAGCGGCATGTCGAGGATGTAGTTGGCCTGCACCTCGGTCAGGTCGAACACCTGGATCAGCCGGCCGCGTGCCTGCTCAGTGTTGTCGCTGCCGCGGATCAGCGCGATGACCTCGTCGATGTCGAGGATCGCGACCAGCAGACCCTCGACCAGGTGCAGCCGGTCCTGCGCCTTCGTACGGCGGAACTGCGACCGGCGCCGCACCACGTCGTACCGGTGCTGCAGGAACACCTCGAGCAGCTGCTTGAGCCCCAGCGTGCGGGGCTGCCCGTCGACCAGCGCCACCGCGTTGATACCGAACGAGTCCTCCATCGGGGTCAGCTTGTAGAGCTGCTCGAGCAGGGCCTCGGGCCGGAAGCCGTTCTTGACCTCGATGACCAGGCGCATGCCCTTGTCGCGGTCGGTGAGATCCTTGATGTCGGCGATCCCCTGCAGCTTCTTGGTCTGCACGAGAACCTTGATCCGCTCGACGACCTTCTCGGGGCCGACCTGGTACGGCAGCTCGGTCACCACGATGCCCTTGCGGCGCGGGGTGACGTTCTCGACCCGCGCGGTGGCGCGCATCCGGAACGAGCCGCGACCGGTCTCGTAGGCGTCGCGGATGCCGTCGAGGCCGACGATCTTGCCCCCGGTGGGGAGGTCGGGCCCCGGTACGAAGCGCATCAGGTCGTCGACGGTCGCCTTCGGGTGCTTGACCAGGTGCCGCAGCGCCTGCACCAGCTCGACCAGGTTGTGCGGCGCGATGTTGGTGGCCATGCCGACCGCGATGCCCGACGCCCCGTTGACCAGCAGGTTGGGCACCGAGGCGGGGAGCACGGCGGGCTCGAGCTCGCGGCTGTCGTAGTTGGGACGGAAGTCGACGGTCTCCTCGTCGATGGAGTCGGTCATCGGCATCGTGGCCGGCGCCATCCGGCACTCGGTGTAGCGCATCGCTGCCGGAGGGTCGTCCGGAGAGCCGAAGTTGCCGTGCCCGTCGACCAGCGGCAGGCGCATCGACCACCACTGCACCATGCGGACGAGCGCGTCGTAGATCGCGCCGTCGCCGTGCGGATGCAACCGGCCCATCACCTCGCCGACGACCCGGGCGCTCTTGACGTGCCCGCGGTCGGGCCGCAGGTTCATCTCCGACATCGTGTAGAGGATGCGGCGCTGCACCGGCTTCAGGCCGTCACGCGCGTCGGGCAGCGCACGGGAGTAGATGACCGATTAGGCGTACTCGAGGAAGCTCGTCCGCATCTCCTCGCCGACGTCGATGTCGAGGATCTGCTCCTCGAAGTCGTCGGGCGGGGGAGCGGACGTGGTCTTGCGGCGGGCCATCGCGGGTGCGCTTCTCCTGGTGGTCGGCTTGTCGGCCCCATTGTCCACGGTCGGCCGCCCGGACCGCGGGAGCGACCCACAGGCATCAGCCCTTGAGGTCGGGGAAGTCCTCCTCGCGGTACTCACCCTCCGGACGCTGCTCGCCGCCCTTCTCCTCGGCGGTGCGCAGCTCGACCCGGCGGATCTTGCCCGAGATGGTCTTCGGCAGACCGTCCTCGGCGCCCGTGAACTCGATCCGCCGCACGCGCTTGTACGGCGCCAGGTGCTCGCGGGTGAACGCCAGGATGTCGCGGGCCAGGTCGGGGCCGGGCTCGTGGCCGCCGGCGAGCACGACGTACGCCTTGGGCACCGCCAGCCGCAGCGGGTCCGGTGACGGCACCACGGCGGCCTCGGCCACCGCAGGGTGCTCGATCAGAGCGCTCTCCAGCTCGAACGGGCTGATCCGGTAGTCGCTGGCCTTGAACACGTCGTCGGAGCGGCCGACGTAGGTGATGTAGCCGTCGTCGTCGACGCTGGCCACGTCGCCGGTGTGGTAGAAGCCGCCGCGCATCGCGTCGGCGGTGCGCGTGGAGTCGTCGCGGTAGCCGGTCATGAGGCCGAGCGGGCGCCGGGCCGTCTCGATACACACCTCCCCGTCCCTGCCGACGTCGCCGGAGAGCGGGTCCACCAGCGCGATCACGTATCCCGGCAGCGGTCGCCCCATCGAGCCGACCTTGACCTCGGCGCCCGGCGGGTTGCCGATCTGCGCGGTGGTCTCGGTCTGCCCGTAGCCGTCGCGGATCGTCAGCCCCCACGCGCGTTGCACCGACTCGATGATCTCGGGGTTCAGCGGCTCACCGGCGCCGACGGCCTCACGCAGGGGCACCTCGTGCTTGCTGAGATCGCATTGCACCAGCATCCGCCAGACCGTCGGCGGCGCGCAGAACGTCGCGACCTCGCAGCGCTTCATCACGTCCAGCAGCGCCAGCGGGTCGAACCGCTTGTAGTTGTAGATCAGGATCGTCGCGCCGGCGTTCCAGGGCGCGAAGAAGCACGACCAGGCGTGCTTGGCCCACCCCGGGGAGGAGATGTTCAGGTGCACGTCGCCGGGCTGCAGGCCGAGCCAGTACATGGTGGTCAGGTGCCCCACCGGGTACGAGGCGTGGGTGTGCTCGACCAGCTTCGGCAGCGACGTCGTGCCCGAGGTGAAGTAGAGCAGCAGCGGTTCGTCGGCGCGGGTGTCGGCGTCGGCAGGGTACTCGCCGCCCCAGTCGTAGGACTGTGAGTACGGCGACCAGCCCCCGGGCTCGTCCGGGGCGTCGCCGACCACGACACGGATCATGTCCGGGGGCACGTCGGCGAACTTGGGCACGTCCTCGGCGGCAGTGATCACGCATCGTGCGTTACCGCGGCTGACCCGGTCCTGCACGTCCGCGGGGGCCAGCAGGGTCGTCGCCGGAATCATCACGGTGCCGAGCCGGATGCAGGCCAGCATGCACTCCCAGAGCTCCACCCGGTTGCCGAGCACCAGCAGCACCCGGTCGCCCCGGCTCACACCTTGCTCGGCCAGCCAGCCGGCCACCTGACGCGACCGGTCGGCCATCTGCGCGAAGGTCAGGCGCTCCTCTCGACCGTCCTCCTCGACCACCCACAGGGCCGTGGCCTCCGGCTGCTCGGTCGCCAGCCGGTCGAACCAGTCGTGGGCCCAGTTGAACCCGTCGAGCTCCGGCCAGTCGAAGTCGCGGTAGGCGGTGTCGTAGTCCTCGCGGTGCGCGAGCAGGAAGTCGCGGGCCTGGCGGAAGGCGTGCGTGCCCGCGGACTCAGCGCGATCGATTCCCGAGTCAGTCATGGTCCGCAGTGTAGGCACGCTCAGTCCGTCGCCGCGTCCTCGCCGCCACCCGTCGCTACGCTCCGCGTTCACGGTTCCGTGGCACTGGGGCTACCCTCCTGACCGTGGTGGACACGGGCTATCCGGCGCACTGGGAGGCCGACGTCTTGTTGGCGGACGGTCGGGCCGCGCACCTGCGACCGATCCTGCCCGCGGACGGCACCGGGCTCGTCCGCTTCTACGAGCGGGTGTCGCCCGAGTCGAAGTACATGCGGTTCTTCGCGCCGTACCCCACCCTGTCCGACCGCGACGTGGAGAGGTTCACCCACGTCGACCACGCCGACCGGGTGGGGTTCGTGGTCACGCTGGCCGGCGACATCATCGGCATCGGCCGGTACGACCGGATCGACGCGGAGCAGGCCGAGGTCGCCTTCCTGATCGAGGACGCCCACCAGGGGCGCGGTCTCGGCCAGCTGCTGCTCGAGCATCTGGCCCAGGCGGGCCGGGAGCGGGAGCTGACGCGGTTCGTCGCGGAGGTGCTGCCGGAGAACGTGCGGATGATCCAGATCTTCCGGGAGGCCGGCTACAAGGTCGAGGGCGGCTTCGAGGACGGCGTGATGCGTCTGGTCTTCCCGATCGACCCGACCGACACATCCGTCGGCGTGATGCAGTCGCGGGAGCACCGCGCCGAGGCCCGCTCGATCCAGGGGTTCTTCAGCGCCCGCAGCATCGCGGTCGTCGGCGCCAGCCGTCGTCAGGAGACGATCGGCCAGACCATCGTGCGCAACCTGGTGCTCGGCGGCTACACCGGCCGGGTCTTCGCGGTGAACCCGGCGGCACAGGCGGTCTCCGGGCTGCCTGCCTACGCGCGCGTGCAGGACGTCCCCGAGCCGGTCGAGCTCGCGATCGTCGCGGTCCCCGCCGACGCTGTCGAGGATGTCGTGCTCGACTGCGCGGCCAAGGGGGTGCGCGGCCTGATCGTGATCTCCAGCGGGTTCGCGGAGACCGGCGAGGAAGGGAGGAAGCGGCAGCGCCGGCTGGTCGGACTCGCCCGGTCCTACGGCCTGCGCCTGGTCGGGCCGAACTGCCTGGGCGTGATCAACACCAACCCGTCCGAGTCGCTGAACGCCTCGCTGTCGCCGCTGATGCCGCCCCGGGGCCGGGTCGGCTTCTTCTCCCAGTCCGGTGCGCTCGGCGTGGCGATCCTGGAGAACGTCGACCGGCGCGGACTCGGCCTGTCGTCGTTCGTCAGCGCTGGCAACCGTGCCGACGTGTCCGGCAACGACCTGCTGCAGTACTGGGAGGAGGACGACGACACCGAGGTCATCCTGCTCTACCTCGAGTCGATCGGTAACCCGCGCAAGTTCAGCCGGATCGCGCGCCGGGTCGCCCTGCGCAAGCCGATCGTCGCGGTGAAGTCGGGGCGTACGACGCAGGGCGTGCCGGTGGGTCACGCGGTGCGCTCGACCACGGCCCCGCAGGCCGCGGTGGACGCGATGTTCCGCCAGGCCGGGGTGATCCGGGTCGACACGCTCGACGAGATGTTCGACGTCGCGCAGCTGGTCGCCCACCAGCCGCTCCCGCGGGGGCCGCGCGTGGCGATCGTCGGCAACTCCGACGCGCTCGGGCTGCTGGCCACCGACGCGGCCGCGGCCGCCGGCCTCGTCGTCAAGGACCTGGTGGCGCTCGGGCCGGAGGCGACCGCCGACGACTTCGAACGTGCTCTCGACAACGCGGTCGACGACGCCGAGGTGGACGCCGTCGTCGCCGTCTTCATCCCGCCGCTGAACACCACCGGCGAGCAGGTCGCCAACGTGCTCGCGGCCGTCGGGGAGCAGTCCGACAAGCCGCTGCTGTCCACGTTCCTGGCCAGCGAGGGTGTGCCGGAGCTGCTGCGGGTGCCCGACGTGCAGGGGTCGGCCGGGCGCGGCTCCGTGCCGTCGTACCCCGCGCCGGAGTCGGCCGTCCGTGCGCTCAGCCGGGTGGTCGCGTACTCCACGTGGCTGCAGCGGTCGACCGGCGAGATCGCCGCCTTCGAGGACATCGACGTACGCCGCGCGCACCGCCTGGTCGGCCAGTGGCTCACCACCGATCCCGATGGCGTGGACCTCGACATGGAGCGCATCGGCGAGCTGCTCGACATCTACGGCATCGAGCTGTGGCCGGCGATCCGGGTGGGCAGCCTCGACGAAGCCCTCGAGGCAGGGTCCAAGCTGGGCTGGGGTGTGGTGCTCAAGGCGACCGCGTTGCACCTCCAGCAGCGGCCCGACCTCTCCCACGTGTGGCGCAACATCGACGACGAGACCGAGATGCGCGATGCGTGGCAGACACTGAACGACATCATCGACGACGCCTGGACCGCTGACTTCGTCGTGCAGCGGATGGCCCCACCCGGCATCCCGGTGTCGATGCGCAGCATGGAGGACCCGCTCTTCGGGCCGATCGTCTCCTTCGGTGTCGCCGGCGCGCCCTCGGACCTGCTCGACGACCGCTCCTACCGCATCCCGCCGCTCACCGACGCCGACGCCGGCGACATGGTGCGGGAGATCCGCGCAGCCCCGCTGCTGTTCGGCTACCGCGGCAGCGAGCAGATCGACGTGGCGTGCGTCGAGGACCTGCTCCAGCGGCTGGCCCGGCTGAAGAACGACCTCCCGGAGGTGGCCGTGATCGACTTCGGCCTGGTCCTCGCCGGTGCGGGCGGCTGCAGCGTGCTGTCGGCGACCTGCCGCGTCGCGCCCGTGCGCGACTCGCGCAGCGACTGGTTCGCGCGCCGGCTCAGCGTGCCGCCGGGCGACACGCTGCCCGGCTGAGGCCGTGCAACACTGAAGGCATGGCTGAACGTTCGACCGCGAGCACGACGCCCACGCAGCCCACGCACCTCGACGGTCTCCGTGAGGCGATCGTGCAGTGCGGCTACTACCCGACCGTGGTGACCGAGGCGGTCGAGGGTGCGATCGCCGATGAACCGGTCGTCGACTTCGTGCTGCACCACGAGCCGACGTTCGACCGCGACGACGAGGTGCGCCGCCACGTCACCGTCGTTGTGCTGACGCCCAGCCGGCTCGTGGTCGCGCACACCGACGAGCACCCGCCCGACGACCTCCTGCCGTCGCCGTACGCCTCCACGTCGACCGAGGCCGTGCCGTTGTCGACGATCCGCTCGGTCGTCACCAACCGGATGGTCGCCGAGCCGGCCAGCTACGCCGGGCAGTCGGCGCGCCGGCCGGAGGCCAACGAGGCGGTGCTGACCATCGGCTGGGGCGCGGTGGGCCGCCTCGACCTCGAGCCGGCCACCTGCGGCGACCCCGAGTGCGAGGGCGACCACGGCTACACCGGCACGATGACCGCCGACGACTTCTCGCTGCGGATGAGCGCGACCGCCGACGGCCCCGACGCCGTCACCGCGCTGCTGAGGTTCGCCAAGTCCCTGTCCGCAGCGACAGCGGCGCCGCGGTGACGGCCGAGCCGCTGATCCCCCCCGCGTACGGCACTGCGGCGCTGACCGACCTGATCCCCTCGGCCACCGCGATGCTCACCGACGGAACCGGCCCGGCTCCGGGCCGCGGCAACGTGCTGGACCTGCCACCGGCGCCGAGGGTCGTGCTGCTCCTCATCGACGGGCTCGGCCGCCGGCAGCTCGACCGCTACGCCTCGGACGCGCCCTACCTGTGCTCGCTCGGGCAGCGCACTCTCACCTGCGGTGTGCCCTCCACCACCGCCACCAGCCTCACGTCGCTCGGCGTCGGGCTGCCGCCCGGTGAGCACGGGGTCGTCGGCTACACCTGCCGCATCCCCGGAACCGACCGGTTGCTGAACGCCCTGCGCTGGGACACCTCGGTCGATGCCGAGGACTGGCAGCCGCACCCGACGGCGCTGGCCGCTGCCGCCCGCGCCGGCGTCGCGACCACGGTCGTCAACAAGCGGTCGTTCGAGGGCAGCGGGCTGACCGTCGCCAGCCAGCGGGGCGCGGAGTTCGTGCCCGCCGACAGCGCGGGGGAGCGGCTCGCTGCGGCGGCGCGCACCACCGCGGCCGAGAGCCCCTCGCTGGTGTACGTCTACGACTCCGACCTCGACGCGACCGGGCACGCGAAGGGATGCCGGTCCGAGGACTGGCGGCACCAGCTGGCGACCGTGGACGCGTTCGCACAGCGGCTGCGGGAGGTCATCCCGGCCGACGCGGCGCTGGTCGTCACCGCCGACCACGGCATGGTCGACGTCGAGCCGGGGGACCGCGTCGATGTCGACTCCGAACCCGAGCTGATGGACGGCGTGACGCTCCTGGGCGGTGAGGCTCGGTTCCGGCACCTGTACTGCCGCTCCGGCGCCGTCGACGACGTGGTCGCCCGCTGGCGCGCGCGGCTGGGCGAGCAGGCCCTGGTGCTGCGCCGCGACGAGGCGGTCGGCAGGGGGTGGTTCGGCCGGGTCCGCAGCGCCGTCGAGCCGCGCCTCGGTGACGTGGTGGTCGCCTGTATGGGCCCGGTCGCCGTCGTCTCCACCGAGCGGTTCCCGTTCGAGGCGATGCTGGTCGGCCTGCACGGCTCGCTGACGGCGGAGGAGATGTACGTGCCGCTTCTCGTCGACACGCCGTAGTCGGGGACGGCCGGTGGCCAGAGGACCACCCAAGGCGAGACCATCGTCGTAGGAGGAGGGGAGGTTCGCGATGATGACACCGCTGATCGCCGCCGAGCACCTGCGCGCCCTGCTCGAGGCGAAGACGCCGATGGCCCTGCTCGACGTGCGCTGGACGCTGGCCGGCCCCGAGCGCGACGCCTACGCCGGCGGCCACATCCCGGGCGCCCACTTCGTCTCGGTCGACGACGACCTGGCCGCGCCGCACGGCCACCGCAGCGTCCACGGCCGGCATCCGCTGCCGGACGCGAGCGAGTTCCAGGCGGTGATGCGCCGCTGCGGCGTGAGCAACGCGCACCCGGTGGTGGTCTACGACGCACAGGGCGGCACGTCGGCCGCCCGGGCCTGGTGGCTGCTGCGGTACTTCGGCCACGACGACGTCCGTGTCGTCGACGGGGGCTATCCGGCCTGGGTGGCCGAGGACGGACCGGTGAGCACCGACACCCCGCCGCCGGCGCGCGGCGACTTCGTCGCCCGTCCGGGCGGGATGCCGCTGCTGGACGCCGCGGCGGCGGCCGACCTCGCCGGCGCGGGTCTGCTGCTCGACGTACGCACGAGCGAGCGGTACGCCGGCAACGCCGAGCCGGTCGACCCGGTGGCCGGGCACATCCCCGGTGCGGTCAACCTGCCCACCACCGAGCATGTGCGCGCCGACGGCCGGATGGTGCCCCACGACGAGATGCTGGCCCGGTTCGAGAAGGCGGGGTACGACGGCGGTCGCGTCGGCGCCTACTGCGGCTCGGGGGTCAGCGCCGCTCACACGGTGCTCGCGCTGGAGGTGGCCGGCGTGCACGGCGCGGGTCTGTACGCCGACTCCTGGAGCGGCTGGATCACCGACCCGAGCCGCCCCGTGGCCACCGGGCCGGAGCCGGGCCTACCAGTGGATGCCGCGCAGGATCCGCGCCAGCAGTAGCTGCTGCTGGGCGCTGGAGCCCTCGCCGCCGCTGTCCCCGCCGGTCGCTGCGCCGCGGGCGTCGTCGGGGAAGACGCGGTATCCCAGGTGCAGAACACGGAACATCGCCTTGGGGGCGAGTGCGTGCCCGACCTGGCCGAGGGTGCCCAGCGGCGTGTTGATCTCGTGCGGGCGCGCCTTCATCGCGCGGATCACCATGTCGGCGGCCTGCGCCGGGGTGATCGTCGGGAAGGCGTCGTAGATCTTGGTCGGCGCGATCATCGGCGTGCGTACCAGCGGCATGTGCACGGTCGTGAACGTCACGCCGTCGCCCACCAGCTCCGAGGCCACGACCCGGCTCCAGGCGTCCAGCGCCGACTTGGACGCGACGTAAGCCGAGAACCGCGGCGGGTGGGTCTGCACGCCGATCGAGGAGACGTTGACCACGTGACCGCGTCCGTCGCGGCCGAGTGCCTCCAGCAACCGGATCACCAGCCGGATGGCCCCGAAGTAGTTCAGCTGCATCGTGCGCTCGAAGTCGTGGAACCGGTCGTGCGACAGCCGCAGCGAACGGCGGATCGAGCGTCCGGCGTTGTTGACGATGAAGTCGATGGACTCGTGCTCGGCCGTGATCTGCTCGCTCAGCCGGTCGATCGCGTCGAGGTCGGACAGGTCGCACGGGTAGGCCTCGGCCTGCCCGCCGGTGGAGAGGATATGGGTGCGCAGGTCCTCCAGCTCCTGCTTGCCACGGGCCACCATCAGCGGGATGCCGCCCGCCTGCGCCACCTTCAGCGCGGTCGCGCGGCCGATGCCCGAGGAGGCCCCGGTGATCACCACCAGCTTGTTCTGCAGCGCCCGGCGGGTGCCGGGGTCGCGGGCCGCCGACGGGTCGAGATGGTGCTCCCAGTAGTCCCACAGCACCGACGCGTACGAGTTCAGCGGTGGGCAGGCGATGTCGGAGCCCTCCAGCGCCTGCTCGGTGTGCCGGTTCGCGAACGTGGCCGGGAACCCCGTGTGCGCGACCACCTCGGGCGGGATGCCGAGCCGACCCAGCGTCTGCCGCAGCGCGGCCTGGCCCACGCCCGTGCGCGCCGCGGCGCCGATCGCCGACCGCGGCCACCGGTGCAACGGCGCGGGGAGCGCACCCAGCGTCTGCCGGCTGACCGGCATGCCGAACCGGGGCGCCTTGGCCGCGGCGGCCAGCGTGTTGACCACGTCCAGCGTCGACTGCGGCTCGGGGTGCACGAGGTGGAAGGTCTCGTGGTCGTACCCGGGCTGGTGCGCGAGGTGGTCGATCGCCCGGGCGACGTAGTCGACGGGGACGATGTTGGTGTCGCCGAGGTCCATCCCCACCAGGGGCGTCCACTGCGGCAGCGAGTCTCGGAGCCGCTTCAGCGCCGGGAAGAAGTAGTAGGGCCCGTCGGTCTTGTCGATCTCGCCGGTCTCGGAGTGGCCCACCACGATGGAGGGTCGGTACACCCGCCACGGCACCGCGCACTCCTGCCGCACGATGCGCTCCGCCTCGAACTTGGTGCGGTGGTACGGCGACGGCAGCCGCTGCCCCTCGTCGAACATGGTCTCGTCGAAGACGCCCTCGTGGTCACCGGCGACCGCGACCGACGAGACGTGGTGGAAGCAGCGCGCCTGCAGGGCCTCGGCCAGGTCGACCGCGGCCCGGGTGCCGTCGACGTTGAGCCGCTCGTTGCGCTGCTGCGACGTGGTCATGTCGTACAACGCGGCCAGGTGCACGAAGTGCTCGATGCCCCCGCGGTGCTCGCTGACCCACGGCTCCTCCACCCCGAGCAGCGGCCGGGTGAGGTCGCCGACGAGCGGGACCACCCGCTCGGTGCCGCCCCACCGGCGCATCAGCGCCTCCAGCCGGCGCACGGACCCCTTGCGGACGAGCACGAAGACCTCGCCGTCGCGGTGAGCGAGGATCTCCTCGACGACGTGTCGCCCGATGAAGCCGGTCGCGCCGGTGACCAGGTACGTCATGACGCGACACCTTACTGCTGGGTAGTCGCGCTGGACAGGCCCCGCGTGTCGGTGCCTGCTGGGGCGGGGTCAGCCCTTGGACTGGCCGAACATGATCTCGTCCCAGCTCGGGACACTGGCCCGGCCGCCCCGTCCGCGGCGGCCGCGCTTCTCCGGCTTCGGCTGCTGCTTCGTCTCCTGGCGAGGCCGCTCGTGGGACTCCTCGGCGACCGGCTCCTCCGCCTCGAGCGCCGGTCGGGCCTCGGGCTCCGCCCCCGGCGCGTTGCCGGCCGGGTCGGCGTCCTCGGGCGGCACGGCCTGGTCGCCGAGCACGTCGGCGACCGCGGTCAGGTCGGCCGTGGGTACCTCGTCGTCGAACAGCATCGCGTCGTACTCGGAGGCGACCGCCGACAGCCGGCGCCGCGCAGACCTGCCGCCGGAGTCGGGGCCGCGCGACTCGGTGCGCTCGCCCACCAGCCAGCGCGCGTCGTCGTCGTCGGGCAGCGCGTAGCGGCTCAGCGCGTCGTACACGAACGTGCCGGTGCGCTCGCCGTCGGCACCGCGGTAGCTGGCGGCCACCGTCCAGCGTCCGTCGTCACGCCGCCAGGCATCCCACTCGCAGGTGTCGGGGTCGACGCCTGCGGCACGGAGCCGTTCGGCGACCGCGTCGCCCAGCATCCTGCCCGGACCGTCGGCCTGCTTGCGGCGCACGGCGGAACGCTGGGCGCGGTCGGCCATGTGCGCGCGCTCGGCCAGCACCGGGACGGCGTAGCTGCGGATCCGGTCCACCGACACCTGGGCGACCTCGGCCACCGCCTCGGGACTCTCACCCGCACGCAGGCGTGCCTGGATGTCACGGGGCCGCAGTGCGCTCTCGGCCTGGGCGCTTTCGGTCTGGGCGCTCTGCATCGGGGTCTCCAACTGGCGGGTGCGGACACCGCCGCGGACCATGGCCCGCAACCGGTCGTCCAACGGTACGGCGAACTCGGCACCCGCAGCGTCGGCGAGAACCACACTGGTGCCGTCCTCGCTCAAGCCGACGAGCTCGAGCTCGACCATGCTGTACGCCTCCCCATGGGTGACTGACGAGGTGAGCCCATCCAACCCCGTGCGAGGCGCCGGACCAAGCCACCGCGCCGATGCGCCGTGCGGTTGTCGGTGAAACCTGCCGCGACGCTACCGTCGCCGCGTGGACGTCTCGAACCCGGGCGTCGGCGGGTTCGTCGTCGCCCTCGACCTGGTCGGGGTCTTCGCGTTCGCGATCTCCGGTGGCCTCGTGGCCGTGCGCAAGGCGCTGGACATCTTCGGTGTCCTCGTGCTGGCCGCGATCACCGGACTCGGCGGCGGCACGCTGCGCGACGTCCTCATCGGAGCGCTGCCGCCGGCGGCCTTGCAGCAGTGGCCCTACATCGCCGTGTCGGTCGCGGCGGGGCTGCTGGCCTTCCGGTTCCACCCGGCGTTGAGCCGGATGGAGCGCGTGGTGGGCGTGTTCGACGCCGCCGGCCTGGGTGTGTTCTGCGTGACCGGTGCGCTCAAGGCGCTGGAGTACGGCATGAGCCCGTTCGCGGCTGCGCTGATGGGGCTGCTCACCAGCATCGGCGGTGGCATCGCCCGCGACGTGCTCGCCGGTCGGGTCCCCATCGTGCTGCGGGCGGAGCTGTACGCCACCCCGGCGCTTGCGGGCGCCGCGGCCGCCGTCGCGCTGGACGCTGTGGGCGCCCCTCTGCTGCTGGTGACCGTCCCACCCGCGGTGCTGTGCGTCGGGTGGCGCTTGCTCGCGATGCGACGTGGGTGGCAGGCGCCGTACCCACCGAGCGCGACATTGGGCTGAACTGCTGTCAGGATCGGCGTGTGGCCGACTCGCACCCGACGCCCGACGTCCATCCCTACGACGCTCTGCTGCTCGTCTCGTTCGGCGGGCCGGAGCAGCCGGCCGACGTGGTGCCGTTCCTGGAGAACGTCACCCGCGGACGCAACATCCCCCGCGAGCGTCTCGAGGAGGTGGGCCGGCACTACTTCGCCTTCGGCGGCCGCAGCCCCATCAACGACCAGTGCCGTGCGCTCGTGGCGGCGGTCGAGTCGGATCTGCGCACGCACGGGATCGACCTGCCGGTGTACTGGGGCAACCGCAACTGGGACCCCTTCCTCACCGACACGCTCGCGACGATGGCCGCCGACGGCATCGGCCGGGCGGCCTGCCTCCTCACCAGCGCCTACGCGTCGTACTCCGGCTGCCGGCAGTACCGCGAGAACCTCTTCGACGCCGCCCAGGCGGTCGCCCGCCCGCCGCGGCTGGACCGGTTGCGGCACTACTACAACCATCCGGGCTTCGTGGCGCCCTTCGTCGACGCGGTGCTGGAGGCGCGCAAGCAGGTCCCCGAGGACGCCCGTCTGGTGTTCGTGACCCACTCGATCCCGGAGGCGATGGACGCGGGCAGCGGTCCGGACGGGCACGCGTACAGCCGGCAGCACCGGCTGGTCGCCGGGGAGGTCGCCGACCGGGTGGCCGAGCGAGCCGGCGGTCCGGTCCTGTGGGACCTGGTCTACTGCTCCCGCTCCGGCCCGCCCCACGTGCCGTGGCTCGAGCCCGACGTCAACGACCACCTCGAGATGCTCGCCGAGGTCGGCGAGCCCGGCGCGGTCGCCGTTCCCATCGGCTTCGTCTCCGACCACATGGAGGTGGTGTACGACCTCGACACCGAGGCCGCCGACACCGCCGGGCGCCTCGGCCTGCCGTACGCACGGGCCGCGACGCCCGGAGTCGACCCACGGTTCGTGGCGATGGTCCGCGACCTGCTTCTCGAGCGGGCGGCGGCCGAACGCGGCGACACTGCTGGGCCGTACGGTCGGCGTACCGTGCCGGCGACCGTGGCCGGCTCGGCGCCGTCCTGGCACGTGTGCCCGCCCGGGTGCTGCCCCAACCCGCGCGGGGGACGCCCGGCTCTCTGCGGCGACGAGGAGCAGACACGTGCGTGAGCTGCTGTCGCTGGCCGTCGACACCGCCCGCGAGGCCGGCGCGCTGGTCGCGCAGCGGCGGGCCGAGGCAGCGGTCGAGGTGTCGGCGACCAAGTCCAGCCCCACCGACGTCGTCACCGCCTCCGACACCGCGGCCGAGAGGCTCATCAGGGAGCGGCTGCGCAACGCACGCGCGGACGACGGGTTCCTCGGTGAGGAGGGCGGCGGCGCCCGCGGACACAGCGGGGTCCGCTGGGTCGTCGACCCGATCGACGGCACCGTGAACTACCTCTACGGCATCCCCGCGTACGCCGTGTCGATCGCGGCGGAGGTCGACGGTGAGCCGGCCGTGGGTGTGGTCCACAACCCCGTCCTGGGGGAGACGTGGTCGGCGATCGCCGGCGAGGGGGCCTGGCTGCAGGACGCACCGGTCCGGGTCGGGAGCCGTACCGACCCCGCGCAGGCGCTGGTCGCCACGGGCTTCTCCTACGACGTGCGGACCCGGGCCGAGCAGGGCCGGCAGGTGGCCGCGCTGCTGCCGCGAGTGCGCGACATCCGGCGCATGGGTGCGGCGAGCCTGGACCTGTGCGCCGTCGCCACCGGCCGGGTCGACGCCTACGTCGAGCAGGGCCTGCAACCGTGGGACCTGGCCGCCGGGGGCCTGGTGGCGCGGGAGGCCGGCGCCCGCGTGGGGGGTCTGGGCGACGCGGAAGCGGGGGAGCGGCTGGTGGTGGCGGCCAATCCGGGGCTGTGGGACCGGCTGCAGGAGCTGCTGCAGCAGGCCGGGTTCGGAGCCGGTTCGGACGAGCGCTGAACCGCCCCAATCCGCCCAAATCTGTGAGCCGCGCGACATCCTCGCGTATTACCGTGCGTCGCCGTGGGTACATGAGGCACAATCCAGCCTCCGGAAGTGGGCACAAAACCGGGTTGTGATGCGTTACGTGCTCTGCGACCACAAACACACGGGGTATGCCCGCGCTCATGCCGAGCAGGGGGAGAGACAGGAATGGCGACCGATTACGACGCTCCTCGCAAGACCGACGAGGAGATCAACGAAGACAGCATCGAAGAGCTGAAGGCTCGTCGGCACGACAAGACCTCCAGCGCCGTCGACGAGGACGAGGCCGAGGCCGCAGAGTCTTTCGAGCTCCCAGGCGCCGACCTCTCGCACGAGGAGCTGGCCGTCCAGGTGCTGCCGCGGCAGGAGGACGAGTTCACCTGCTCCAGCTGCTTCCTGGTGCATCACCGCAGCCAGCTGGCCAACGTCAAGAAGATGATCTGCCGCGACTGCGCGGCCTGATCGCAGGACGTCGAACGGCAGAGGTGGGGGGGGGGGGG
>DATABY010000240.1:0-22447 GCA_036259355.1 Nocardioidaceae bacterium | reverse complement strand
GGCCGGGCGCGTGGCCGTCGAGCACAACCTGTCCTGGTACCGGGGTGACCGCTACCAGGTGCACATGACGCTGGACCGGGGACTGCGTCCGGGCCAGAACCCCATCCAAGGAGGAAGACCGACATGAGTTCCACCAGCGCGGCCGCCGAGGGCGGGCGCAACATCAAGGGGCTTGCCTCGGCCCAGCGGCTGGGGCGCAGCCTGATGCTGCCGATCGCGTCGCTGCCCGCGGCGGCGCTGCTGCTGCGGCTGGGTCAGGACGACCTTCTGGGTGCCGACGGCCTGGGCTGGAACGCCGTCGCCAGTGTCATCGGCGCCGCCGGCAATGCGCTGTTCGAGAACCTGCCGCTCATCTTCGCGGTCGGTGTCGCGATCGGCTGGGCCCGGCGCTCGGACGGGTCCACGGCGCTTGCGGCCGTGGTCGGTTACCTGGTCTTCAAGGCGGTTGGCGACGCGATGTCGCCTCTGGTGCTGTCCGCCCCGGCCGAGGGCGAGGAGCAGGAGCTGATCGACTTCGGCGTGCTCGGCGGCATCATCATCGGTGTCACCGCGGCGATGCTGTGGCAGCGGTACTACCGGATCAAGCTGCCTCCCTACCTCGCCTTCTTCGGCGGGCGCCGGTTCGTGCCGATGGTGACCGCGCTGGCGGCGATCGTGTGGGCGGTCGCGACCGCGTTCCTCTACCCCGCGTTCGACGCGGGTCTGACCGCGCTCGGCGAGTGGGTCACCGAGAACAACGTGATCGGCGGCTTCGTCTACGGCACCGCCAACCGGCTGCTGATCCCGCTCGGGCTGCACCACATCCTCAACAATGTGCCGTGGTTCCAGCTCGGGACGTTCACCCCTCCGGACGGCGGCGCTCCGGTGCAGGGGGACATCCTCCGGTTCCTGGAGGGGGACCCCACCGCGGGGGCGTTCATGACCGGGTTCTTCCCGATCATGATGTTCGCGTTGCCCGCGGCCGCGATCGCGATCGCGCAGGAGGCCAAGCCGTCGCAGCGCAAGATCGTCGGCGGGATCATGGTCAGCGCGGCGCTGACGTCGTTCCTCACCGGGGTGACGGAGCCGCTGGAGTTCTCGTTCCTGTTCGTGGCGTTCCCGCTGTACGCGATCCACGCCGTGCTCACCGGCACGTCGCTGGCGCTGGTGAACGCGCTGGGGATCCGCGACGGCTTCGGCTTCTCGGCCGGGTTGTTCGACTACCTGCTGAACTTCAACATCGCCGAGAAGCCGCTGTGGATCATTCCGATCGGGCTCGGGTACGCCGCGGTCTACTACGTGCTGTTCCGCTTCGTGATCCGCAAGTGGAACCTGCGCACCCCCGGCCGGGAGGAGGATCCCGACGTCGAGGGGGAGCCGGCCACGTCGCAGCCCCGGACCACCGGTCCGGCCCCAGGCACCGACACCGGCACCAGCACCTGACCGACCAGCCGCCCGCCCGACCAGCCGCCCATTCCCGTCGGCCGGGAATCCGACCGTAACCGCGTGTTCTCCCCCGTTCCCGATCGGAATTCCGGTCGGGAACGGGGGAAGCGGCTCGGGGACGCGACCAGGGCCGCCTGGACGCCGGTGGTCGGCTCGGTGACCGCGTGGCTGAAACCGCGCGCAGCACGGCCGCACCCCTTGTGGCCCCGAGCCGCATTGCGTCCACCGCTCCTGCGAGGCCGCGACTTCTCCACATCGGCGGGTACGGCCGAGGCCCGTCAGCCGCCGTCGCTCCGATGCTGAGCCGATGAGGCCAGAGCTGCAGGCGCTTGCCGCCAGCCAAGGGGGCGCGTTCCTGCGCTACCAGGCGCTGGCATGCGGCTACTCCAAGCGCGAGATCGAGGTCCTGCTCCGGTCGCGCGAGTGGGTGCGGCTTCGCTGGGGGGCGTACGCCGAAGGCACCCTTGTCGACGTACTCGATGAGGCCGGTCGCTACCGCCTGCAGGTGCAGGCGGCGCTGCTGCGGTTCGACCCGCCGGCGTACGCCACGCACAACTCCGCCGCTGTGCTGCACCAGCTGCCACTGTGGGGCACCGACCTCTCCCGCGTGCACGTCACCCGGCCCGACGTGCACGGCGGACGCAAGCAGGCCGGCGTCACCCATCACGAAGCCTCGATCGCCGACGAGGATCGGATGGAGATCGACGCAGTGCCGTGCTCGTCGCTGCGGCGTACGGCGATCGACGTCGCCCGTGAGTTCGGCTTCCGGCCCGGCGTGGTGGCGGCCGATGCTGCGCTGCGGCGCGGCGCCGACCACACCGGCATGCTGCGGCTGGCCCATTCGATGCGCGACTGGCCGGGATCGGCCCAGACGCTGCAGGTGGTTCGGTTCGCCGATCCGGGCGCCGAGTCGCCGGGGGAGTCGCTGGCGCGGATATTCCTGGTGGAGATCGGCTTTCCGTGCCCGCGCACCCAGGTGGTGATCAGGTCGGGCAACTTCATGGCCCGTGTCGACATGTTGATCGAGGAGCTCAACTGGGTGCTCGAGTTCGACGGCCGCATGAAGTACCGCCGCAAGCGCGACGACTGCGACCCGGTCATGGACGACGGTGACGTCGTCTGGGCCGAGAAGCAACGCGAGGACGTACTGCGCGATGACCTCGACCATCCCGTGTCGCGGTTGGTCTGGGCCGACCTGTTCGGGCGCCGCCGGCGCGCGGCGGCGCAACGCCTGTGGGCGAAGGCGGAACGCCTCGGCGCGCCGAGACACTGGCGGCGCAGCGCCTGATCCGCGCTCCCGGTTGTCGGTCCTCGGCATCTCCGCGCAGCCGTTCCGGCGGGTAGCCACAGCACTCGCCGACAGGCCCGAGCTCACCCGCGACCGTTCTTGATAGGCGCCGGGCACCGGACTCCCCGACCGGAATGCCTCCTTCCCGGGCTGGATTCCGGTCGGGGAGGGAGCAGAACACGCGGTTACGGTCGAATTCCCGCGGCGGCGGGGTGGGGCGGAGCGGAGGGGGGCCGTCGCCGCCTACGGGCCGGGCGGGAGGATGGCGCCATGACGCACGACAACTTGCTGGGTGGCCCGCCCGAGACCCTGCTGCCCACCGACCCGGCCGCCGGGCGCCTCGAGAACGGTGACGAGGCGCAGGACGTGGCCCGCAACCACCCCGAGTCGAGCCTGGCCTGGGCGGTGCTGGCCGAGCAGGCGCTAGATGGCGGGCGCGACGTCGAGGGCTACGCGTACGCGCGCACCGGGTACCACCGCGGCCTCGACGCGCTGCGCCGCAACGGCTGGAAGGGGCATGGGCCGGTGCCGTGGTCGCACGAACCGAACCGGGGGTTCCTGCGGGCGCTGGCCGCGCTGGGCCGGGCGGCGGACCGGATCGGCGAGCAGGCGGAGGCGGAGCGGTGCACGACGTTCCTGCGCGAGTCCAGCGCCGAGGCGGCCGACGCGCTCCAGGCCTGACCCCGCCAGGGCGGCGCGGGATCCATCGCGCCCGGCGACAGACGCGACGCGGCGCCGAAACCGTCCCCTGCTGCGGTTCCGCGCCGCGTCGCTGTGGTCCATGATGCCCCGCCATAAGGTTTCTCATGCCAAATACGCCCGAAAGGGGCGCAGGCGTGGCGACCGCCCACGGGGTCCGGCGGCGCGGGCGTGCCGGGAGGGCAGGGAGGCGGCCTGGTCGCGGTCGGCGGAGCGAGCCCGCCTACGCCGGCGGCAGCGCCATCCGGAACGCGCCCGCCTCGACGTGCCACTCGTGGTTGACCTCGGGGCCGTAGATCTCGCCGTCGGCGTTGCAGTAGAAGTCCTGCCCGCTGATCGAGATCCGCGACGCGCGTGTCATCACGACGTCGTCGCGCTCGAGGTGAGAGCCGGACACCAGCTGGCGGACGGAACCGATCTTCGCCCACGGCGTCGTCGCGAACGACACCACGACGTCGGCCAGCCCGTCCTCGACCGACGCCTCGGGCGTGAGCTCGGTGCCGCCGCCCACGTTGGAGCCGTTGCCGATGGCGACCTGGATCACCGCGCGGTCGAGATCGGCCAGCACCTCGCCGTCGGCCTCGACGTGCAGCCGGATCCCCGGCTGGGTGAACGCGGCGATCAGGGCCCCCACCGGGTAGCCGAGCCGGCCCAGCCACTTCTTCCACGCGCTGGCCTGCTTGCCCGCCTCCGCGCCGATGCCGAAGTGGACGGCGTTGACGACGATCTGCCCGGCGCAGTTCACCAGCAGGTCGACCGGGCGCACGTCGCCCTTGACCGCGGTCTCCGCCGCCTCGACCGCGTCCAGCGGGATCCCCGTGCCCCGCGCGAAGTCGTTGCCGGTGCCGAGCGGGATCAGCGCGAGGGTGCCCTTGGTCAGCTCGTTGCGCCGGTGCAGCGCGGCCACGACCGCGTGCATGCTCCCGTCGCCCCCGGCGACCACGATCCTTCGCCCGCCCCGGCGCTGGAGCACGCCGTCGAGCTCGCCGGGGTTCGACGTACGGGCGACCTCGACGTCGGTGTGCCGGCGCAGCACGGCCAGCGCCTCGGCGAGGGATTCGTCGTCGCTGCTGCCGGCCTCGGTGTTGGTGATCAGCAGCATCGGCTCCACAGCCAGTGAGCCTACCCGGCGCCGATCGGCTATCGTTTAGCCGCAAGAGCCCCGGGTCGCTGTTGCGCAGCCGGGGCCGTTGTCTGCCGTGCAGCGTGGTTCCGGGCCGCTCGCGCAGCGGCGAGGACGACGCAGGACGACGCAGGGAGGCGAGATGCCCGCCATCGTGCTGGTCGGAGCCCAGTGGGGAGACGAGGGCAAGGGCAAGGCCACCGACGCCATGGGCGCCCATGTCGACTACGTGGTCAAGTTCAACGGCGGCAACAACGCCGGCCACACCGTCGTCGTCGGCGGCGAGAAGTACGCCCTGCACCTGCTGCCCTCGGGCATCCTGACCCCGGGCTGCACGCCGGTGATCAGCAACGGCGTGGTGATCGACCTGTCGGTGCTGTTCGAGGAGATCGAGGCCCTCGACGCCCGCGGGGTGGACTGCTCCACGCTGCTGGTGTCCGCCAACGCGCACCTGATCGCGCCGTACCACCGCGTCATCGACAAGGTGACCGAGCGGTTCCTCGGCAAGCGCCGCATCGGCACCACCGGCCGCGGCATCGGCCCCGCGTACGCCGACAAGATCAACCGGGTGGGTCTGCGTGTGCAGGACCTCTTCGACGAGAACATCCTGCGGCAGAAGGTCGAGGGCGCCCTCGAGCAGAAGAACCACCTGCTCGCCAAGGTTTACAACCGCCGCATGATCACGGTCGAGGAGATCGTCGACGAGCTGCTGTCGTACGCCGACCGGCTGCGCCCGATGGTCCGCGACACCAGCCTGGAGCTGGCCGGCGCGCTCGACCGCGGTGACGTGGTGCTGTTCGAGGCGGGCCAGGCGACCATGCTCGACGTCGATCACGGCACCTACCCGTTCGTGACGTCCTCCAGCGCCACCGCCGCCGGGGCCTGCACCGGCTCCGGCGTGCCGCCGAACCGCATCGACCGGATCATCGCGGTGGTCAAGGCCTACACCACCCGGGTCGGCGAGGGGCCGTTCCCCACCGAGCTGCACGACGAGGCCGGCGACCGGCTGCGCGCGGCCGGCGGCGAGTTCGGCACCACGACCGGCCGGCCGCGCCGCTGCGGCTGGTACGACGTCCCGATCGCCCGCTACGCCGCCCGCGTCAACGGGGTGACCGACTTCGTGCTGACCAAGCTCGACGTGCTCACCGGCTGGGACCAGATCCCCGTCTGCGTGGCCTACGAGATCGACGGCGTGCGCCACGACGAGCTGCCGATGACCCAGTCGGAGTTCCACCACGCCCGACCGGTCTACGAGCACTTCGAGGGCTGGCACGAGGACATCAGCGGCTGCCGCACCGTCGAGGACCTGCCGAAGGCGGCGCAGGTCTACGTCAAGGCGCTGGAGGAGATGTCGGGCCGGCCGTTCTCCGCGATCGGCGTGGGGCCCGGCCGCGAGCAGACCGTCGTGGTCCGCGACCTCGTCGACTCGTCTGCGGCGACCCGGGGAAATCTCGGTGACCGACCGCAGACGAGTCGGAAGTAGGCTGCGCCGACGTGAGAGCCCTGGTGATCGGCACGGGGGGCCGCGAGCACGCGCTCGCGCTCGCGCTGGCCCGCGACCCCGACGTGACGCAGGTGCACGCCGCCCCCGGCAACCCCGGGATCGCGGCGGTCGCCACCCTGCACGACGTCGACCCGCTCGACGGCGGCGCGGTCGCCGACCTCGCCGAGCGGCTGCGGGCCGACCTCGTGGTGATCGGCCCGGAGGCCCCCCTGGTGGCGGGCGTCGCCGACGCGGTGCGCGACCGCGGGCTGGCCTGTTTCGGGCCCAGCCGGGAGGCCGCGCGGCTGGAGGGGTCGAAGGCGTTCGCCAAGCAGGTGATGGCCGCGGCCGAGGTGCCGACCGCGCTGGCCCGGGTGTGCGAGACGGCCGACGAGGCGGCGGCGGCGCTGGATGCGTTCGGAGCGCCGTACGTCGTCAAGGATGACGGCCTGGCCGCCGGCAAGGGGGTCGTCGTGACCACCGACCGGCAGGCCGCCCTCGACCACGCGTCCCGCTGCGACCGGGTGGTGGTGGAGGAGTTCCTGGACGGCCCGGAGGTGTCGCTGTTCGCGGTCACCGACGGCGAGACCGTCGTACCGCTGCAGCCGGCGCAGGACTTCAAGCGCGCCCGCGACGGAGACGCCGGGCCCAACACCGGTGGCATGGGGGCCTACACGCCGCTGCCGTGGGCACCGCCGGACCTGGTCGGCGACGTGTGCCGGCGGGTGCTGCGGCCGACCGTGGAGGAGATGCGCCGCCGGGGCACGCCGTTCCAGGGCCTGCTGTACGCCGGCCTGGCGCTGACCAGCCGCGGCGTGCGGGTGGTGGAGTTCAACGCCCGCTTCGGCGACCCCGAGACGCAGGCGTTGACGGCGCTGCTGCGCTCGTCGCTGTTCCGGCTGCTGCACGCGGCCGCCACCGGCCGTCTCGACCACGCGGAGCCGCCGCGCTGGCACCCCGGCGCCGCCGTCACCGTGGTGATGGCCGCCGACGGCTACCCGGGCACCCCCCGCAGGGGTGAGCGGATCACCGGCCTGGACGACGCGGCCGCGCTGGAGGGGGTCGAGGTGACCCACGCCGGGACCGCCCTGGTCGACGGCGCGCTCGTCACCGCCGGTGGACGCGTGCTGGCGGTCACCGCGGTGGCCGGGGACCTGATGGCGGCGCGGCAGCAGGCCTACCGGGGCGTCACCTCGATCGCCTTCGGCGGCGCGCAGCACCGCACCGACATCGCCGCCGACGCGGCCACCGACGCCGCGCACCTGTCGCGTTGAGGGGCACCAGACAGTAGGCTTTTCCCGCGGTGGACGTGTGTGCGTCGCGTTCACCGCTGAGGGGGAGGGGCATGTCGGCTTCGGCACCGATGCAACCGCTACGTGTCGAGCAGGTCGTCACCTATCTGCGTGTCTTCGGTCTGGTGGCCGGCCTGCCGGCGATTCTGCTGGCCTCCTTCCCGACCGCTGCCCGCCTGCAGGTGGCCTGGGGTACCCATCTCGTGCTCCTGCTCGGCACCGTCGCGCTCGCCCTGTGGCGCCACCACGTGCGGCCGGGTGACGAGAAGGCGTTGCTCGTCGCCGGCTTCGTCCTCAACAGCCTGGTGATCGCCGGCTACGTCGTGGCGTTCACCCACCTGCAGCCCAACGTCGCCTGGGCGATGGTGTTCACCCTGCTCGCCGACGCTGCCCTGCGCTTCGGCGTGCGTGGAGCGGTGACCGGCACGGTCCTGGCGGCCCTGCTCTTCCTGGTGCAAACCCAGGCGCACGAGGCCGCGACCGGCGTCGCCACGCCGCCGGCCGCCTACGTCTTCGTCCTCGGCACCCTGGCGGGCGCCGGCGGGATCCTCGCGGTCTTCACGCTCACGCTCGAGCGGCAGGCACGGATGGCGCAACAGCAGGCACTCGCGCTGGCCGACGCCAGCCGGGTCCGCGACCGCATGCTGGCGATGTCCTCGCACGAGTTCCGCGGCCCGCTGGCCGCGATGATGCTCGCCTCCGAGACGGTGCGCGCCAACCTCGAGCGGCTCGGCCCGGAGCGGTCGGCGGCCCTGCTCGGCGAGGTCGACCGGCACGGCAGGAACCTCGGCCGGCTGGTCGACGACCTGGTCATGGTCGCGCAGGCGCGCAGCGAGGCGATCGAGGTGCGTCCGCGCTGGGACGACCTGCAGGCGTCGGTGCAGGTGGCGCTGGCCGCCGCCGGACGGCACCGCGACGGCCACCTGCTCACGGTGTCGGTCGAGCCGCTGTCCGGTGAGCTGGACCACGAGCGGTTCCAGCAGATCGTGCGCAACCTGGTGGAGAACGCGTTCAAGTACTCCCCGCCCGGCAGCCGCGTGGTGGTGCTCCTCGCCGCTCGCCGCGACGGTCGGCTCGAGCTGCGCGTCGGTGACGACGGCCCCGGTATCCCGACGGCCGACCGCGAGCGCGTGTTCGAGCCGTTCGGCCGGCGCCGGGGCGGCAAGGAGCACAGTGACAGCTCCGGGCTGGGGTTGTACGTCGTGCAGCAGATCGTCGCGGCGATGGGTGGCTCGCTGGACCTGCACACCTCGTCCGCCGGCACCGAGTTCGTCGTGCTGCTGCCGGCGCAGGTCTCCGACGCGTTGCAGGCGGTGCCCGATAAGTCCGATTCGGGTGGTCCGCCGCATAATGGGGGCGCGGATCCAGAGCGGTCGGGGGCCACGGGCGCCGTACGACGCTGATCCACACCGATCACGGTCGAGCAACGGGGGAGGTACCGCGACAACGTGACGGACCTGTCGCGCGGTGTCGAGGGCGCCGCCGCCGAACGGCTGCTGACCGCCGTGCGCGGGGTCGGGATCCTGTTCGCGCTGCCCGCGCTGCTGACGACGCCGTTCTGGCCGGGCGCCCTGGTGCACGGCATCGCCTGGGCGAGCCTGTCCGCCTTCGTCCTCGGCACGCTGGTCATCTGGCTGGTCACCCGGCGTGGGCTCGACGCAGCGGCCCGGGCACGGCTGACGTTCTGGGCGCTGGTGTTCGACATCGCAATCGTGTCGGCGTTCGTGCTCGTCTTCTCCTACGAGGTCCCGAACGTCACCTGGGCGCTGCTGATCGCGCTGCCGTTCGACGGTGCCCTGCGCTACGGCTGGCGCGGCGCCGCCGTCGTCGCCGCCGTGGCCGAGGCGGTCTTCCTCGTGCACAGCTACCTGCGTGACGTCATGGGCGGGGTCACCGTGACCGCGTCCGCGCACTTCTTCGTGTTCTCGCTGCTGGCGATGGTCGGTGGGGTCACCGGCGTGCTCGTCGAGGTCTGGCGACGACAGACCGCCCGCTACCGCGAGCAGGCCGACGAGCTCGACCGCGCGCACCGGGTCCGGGACCGGCTGATGGCGGTGACGTCGCACGAGATACGCGGGTCACTGGCGGCGATCGGCTCCAGCGCGTCGCTGCTGCAGGAGCAGCGGGACCGTCTCGGGCCCGAGCGGGTCGACCGGATGCTGGCAGCCACCTGCCGGCAGGCCGAGCATCTCCTGGTGCTGGTCGACGACCTGCTGGTGACCGGCCGCGGTGACGAGCGCGGCCTCGAGCTGAACCCGGTGTGGGGCGACCTGGAGAGCACCGTCACGCTCGCGGTGTCGGCGGCCGAACGTTCACGTCGGGGCCACGGGCTCGATCTCGGTCGCGTCGAGGCCGTCTGGTGCGAGCTGGACCATCAGCGCGTCCAGCAGGTGGTGCGCAACCTGGTGGAGAACGCGTTCAAGTACTCGCCGGCCGGCGCCGAGGTCACCGTCACCACCGCCCGGACGCCCACCGGCGTGCTGCTGACGGTCGCCGACGAGGGTGGCGGCATCCCGGCCGACCAGCAGGAGGAGCTCTTCGAGCCGTTCCGCCGTGGGCACAACGCGTCCTCGACGCAGGGGGTGGGGCTCGGCCTGTACGTCGTGAGCCGCATCGTCTCCGCGGCCGGCGGCACCGTGGAGGTCAGGTCCGAGCCCGGCGCCACCGAGTTCACGGTCGCGCTGCCCTGCCGCACGGAGCCCGTCGGTACCGACTTGGCGGGGGCGCAGCGGCGTACGGGAGAATGAGGGGCGTGCCTGCGATTCCCGATGTTCTCGCCAGTCGCTACGCCTCCGCCGAGCTCGTGCGTATCTGGTCGCCCGAGCACAAGATCGTCCTCGAGCGGCAGCTGTGGGTCGCGGTCCTCCAGGCGCAGCGCGACCTCGGCGTCGAGATCCCCGACGGTGTCGTCGAGGCGTACGAGAAGGTCGTCGACCGGGTCGACCTCGCCTCGATCGCCGAGCGCGAGCGGGTGACCCGGCACGACGTCAAGGCGCGGATCGAGGAGTTCTGCGCGCTGGCCGGCCACGAGCACATCCACAAGGGCATGACCAGCCGCGACCTGACCGAGAACGTCGAGCAGCTACAGGTGCGCGAGTCGCTGCTGCTGGTGCGCGACCGGATGGTGGCCGCGCTGGCGCGGCTGGCGCGGCTGGCGGCAGAGCACCAGACCCTGGTCATCGCCGGCCGGTCGCACAACGTGGCGGCGCAGGCGACGACGCTGGGCAAGCGTTTCGCCTCGGTCGCCGACGAGATGCTCGTGGCGCTCGAACGGGTGGAGGACCTGCTGGCCCGCTACCCGCTACGGGGGATCAAGGGGCCCGTCGGTACGGCGCAGGACCAGCTCGACCTCCTCTCCGACGTGGTCGACGCGGACCCCGCGTCCACGGCGGCCGACCGGGACGCGCCCCCGGCGCTCGCCCAGCTCGAGCGCCGGGTCGCGCAGCATCTGGGCTTCGAGCGGGTGCTCACCAGCGTCGGGCAGGTCTACCCCCGCTCGCTCGACTTCGACGTGGTGTCGGCGCTGGTGCAGGTGGTGGCGGGCCCGTCGAACCTGGCGACGACCGTGCGTCTGATGGCCGGCAACGAGCTCGTGACCGAGGGGTTCCGGGCCGGCCAGGTGGGCTCCAGCGCGATGCCGCACAAGATGAACACGCGCTCCTGCGAGCGGGTCAACGGGCTCGCGGTCGTGCTCCGGGGCTACCTGTCGATGCTGGGGGAGCTGGCCGGCGACCAGTGGAACGAGGGCGACGTCTCCTGTTCCGTCGTACGCCGGGTCGCGCTGCCGGACGCGTTCTTCGCCACCGACGGGCTGTTCCAGACCTTCCTCACCGTGCTCGACGAGTTCGGTGCCTTCCCCGCGGTGGCGCAGCGCGAGCTCGACCGGTACCTCCCGTTCCTGGCCACCACGAAGGTGCTGATGGCCGCCGTCCGCCGCGGGGTGGGGCGGGAGAGCGCGCACGAGGCGATCAAGGAGCACGCCGTGGCGGTCGCGCTGCGGATGCGTGAGCAGGGCGCCGAGCGCAACGACCTGTTCGACCGGCTGGCCGCGGACGCCCGCCTCGGGCTGTCCTCCGCCGACCTCGATGCGCTGGTGGCGGAGCCGCTCGCGTTCACCGGCGGCGCCGTCGCGCAGGTCGAGGAGGTCGTACGCCGGGTCGAGGCGGTGGCCGCCCGCTACCCCGACGCCGCGTCGTACTCCCCGGCCGCCATCCTGTGAGGCCGGGGGTCGGCGTACCCACTCCCCGACCGGTTTCCCTCCTTCCCGGCCCGGATTCGGCGCGGGGAGGAAGCAGAACGGTCGGTTACGGTCCAATTCCGAGCGGGAAGGGAACGCAATGAGGTCACCGATGCGCGACGACTCGATGCTGGTCCGGCTGGCCGGCCTCGCGGCGCGCTGGTTCGCGCTGCTGATCGTCGCCGGAGGCGCGGTGGGGCTGCTGCTGCCGGGTCCGTCGGCGTCGCTGGCGCCGGCCATCCCGTGGCTGCTCGGCGTGATCATGTTCGGGATGGGGCTCACGCTCGAGCCGCACGACTTCACCGTGGTGGTGCGCCACCCGCAGGCCGTGCTGGTCGGCGTCGTCGCGCAGTTCCTGGTCATGCCGCTGGTCGGCTGGGGCGTCGGCACCGTCCTCGGGCTGTCCGCTGCCCTGCTGGTCGGCATGGTCCTGGTCGGCGCCTCACCGGGGGGCACGGCGTCCAACGTGATCGTCTACCTGGCCAAGGGCGACGTGGCCCTGTCGGTCGCGATGACCACGATCTCCACCCTGCTGGCCCCGGTGCTGACGCCGCTGCTGGTGTTGTGGCTGGCCGGGTCCACCCTCCCCGTCGACGCGGGCGGGTTGTTCGTCTCGATCGTGCAGATCGTGCTGCTGCCGGTGATCGGCGGCCTCGTCGTCCGTCTGCTGGCCGGCACCCTGGTGCAGCGACTGCTGCCGGTGCTGCCGCTGGTGTCGACGACCGGCATCGTGGTCGTGGTCGCCGCGGTCGTCGGCGCGAACGTCGACGCGGTGCGGTCCACGGGGCTGCTGCTCCTGCTCGCCGTGGTGCTGCACAACGGGTTCGGCCTGCTGCTGGGCTACCTGGGCGCGAAGGCCGTCGGCCTGGACGAGTCCCGCCGGCGGGCCATCAGCGTCGAGGTGGGCATGCAGAACTCCGGCCTGGCCGCCAGCCTGGCCACGGTGCACTTCGCACCGCTGGCGGCCCTGCCCGCGGCGATCTTCTCGATCTGGCACAACCTGTCGGGGGCCACGCTGGCCTCGATCTGGGCACGCCGCCCGGTGGCGCCGCCGGCCGAACGGGTCGGCGTACCCGGCGACTGACCGGTGCCGGGCCGCGGGAACCCCGGTCTGGAAGGATCGCGCCCATGATCCCCGCTGCACCGCAGATCCACGGAGCGACGCACATCCACTCCGGCAAGGTGCGCGACCTGTACCGCCTCCCGGACGGCACCCTGCTGATGGTCGCCAGTGACCGCATCTCGGCGTACGACTTCGTCCTCGAGCCGGGGATCCCCGACAAGGGGGCGATCCTCACCCAGCTGTCGCTGTGGTGGTTCGAGCAGCTGGCCGACCTCGTGCCCAACCACGTGCTCTCCACCGATGTGCCCGCGGCCGTGGCCGGGCGCGCGGTCGTGTGCGAACGGCTCGACATGTTTCCGGTCGAGTGCGTGGCCCGCGGCTACCTGACCGGCTCCGGGCTGGCCGACTACCGGGCCGCAGGCGCGGTCTGCGGCGTCCCGCTCCCGTCCGGGCTGCAGGACGGGTCGCGGCTGCCCGAGCCGGTGTTCACGCCGGCCACGAAGGCGGCGATGGGCGACCACGACGAGAACATCTCCTTCGACACCGCCGCAGCATCGGTCGGTGCGGACGTGGCGCACGTGCTGCGCGACCTGACGCTGCGGGTGTATGTGCGCGCCGAGGAGATCGCCCGCGACCGCGGCATCGTGCTCGCCGACACCAAGCTCGAGTTCGGCGCCCGCGCCGACGGAACGATCGTGCTGGCCGACGAGGTGCTCACCCCGGACTCGTCGCGGTTCTGGCCGGCCGACCAGTGGGAGCCGGGCCGGCCCCAGCCGTCGTACGACAAGCAGTTCGTCCGCGACTGGCTGACCTCGCCCGACAGCGGCTGGGACCGCGCCTCCGACGTCCCGCCGCCGCGGCTGCCCGACGCCGTCGTACGGAGCACCCGCGACCGCTACGTGGAGGCCTTCGAACGGCTGACCGGCCGGCGCTTCGCCGGGTAGGCGACGGCACGGCCGTCGGACGTCGCCCGCCGCGCGCGCCCGCCGCCTGCGGGCACCGTCGGACCATCGACCCGGGGCGGCGCCGTTGGCTAGGTTGGGCGTTACGCGTCAGTAGAACTGCCCACCCCTGGAGGTACGACGGTGCTCAACCTGGCCATGCTGCTCGAAGACTCCGCCCGCAATGCGCCCGACCGCGACGCCGTCGTACTCGGCGACACCCGGCTGCCGTACAAGGCCGTGAACGCCGCCGCCAACCAGGTCGCCAACCTGCTGGCGTCGCGCGGCATCCGGCCCGGCGACAAGGTCGCGCTGACCTGTCCCAACGTGCCGTACTTCCCGATCGTCTACTACGGCATCCTCAAGGCCGGTGCCGTCGTCGTCCCCCTCAACGTGCTGCTCAAGGCCCGCGAGGTCGCCTACCACCTCGACGACTGCGACGCGAAGGCGTACTTCTGCTTCGAGGGCACGCCGGAGCTGCCGATGGGCCAGGACGGCTGGACCGGCTTCAACGACACCGACAGCTGCGAGCACTTCTTCCTGGTGACCGCCGACCCGGCCGCGGCGTCGCCGATCGAGGGTGCGGAGACCTTCGGCGCGGCGGTGTCGCAGCAGGCGCCGGCGTTCGAGACGGTGACGACCGAGGCCAACGACACGGCGGTGATCCTCTACACCAGCGGCACGACGGGCAAGCCCAAGGGCGCGGAGCTGTCGCACAGCAACATGGTGATGAACGTGCTGACCGGGCACCGGCTGTTCGAGAGCAAGGTGTCCGACCCCGACATCCATCTGGTGACGCTGCCGTTGTTCCACTCCTTCGGCCAGACCGTGCAGATGAACTCCGGGTTCGCCCTCGGCGCGACGCTGGTGCTGATGCCGCGGTTCGAGCCGGCCGGTGCACTTCACCTGATGCAGAAGGAGAACGTCACGTTCTTCGCCGGCGTACCGACGATGTACTGGGGGCTGCTGGGGGCCCTGGACGACTCCGTCGACGTGGACAGGATCGCCGGCAACCTGCGCCGCGCCGTCGCCGGCGGGTCGTCGCTGCCGGTGGAGATCCTCAAGGAGGTCAAGGCCAAGTTCCACGTGCAGCTGCTCGAGGGCTACGGGTTGTCGGAGACCTCGCCGGTGGCGACGTTCAACCACCTCGACCGGGAACCGCGGTCCGGCTCCATCGGCACGCCGATCTGGGGCGTCGAGGTCAAGCTGGTCGACGGTGAGTGGAAGACGATCGAGGGCACCGACGAGGTCGGCGAGATCGCGATCCGCGGCCACAACATCATGAAGGGCTACTACAAGCGCCCGGAGGCCACGGCCGAGGTGATGCGGGACGGGTGGTTCCGCACCGGCGACCTCGCCCGGCGCGACGAGGACGGCTACTACTACATCGTCGACCGGGCCAAGGACATGATCATCCGCGGCGGGTTCAACGTGTACCCCCGGGAGGTCGAGGAGGTCCTGCTGACCCACGAGGCGGTGTCGCTGGCCGCCGTCGTCGGGGTGCCGCACGACCGCCACGGCGAGGAGGTCAAGGCGTACGTGATCAAGCACGAGGGCGCGGACGTCAGCGAGGACGACCTGGTGGCCTGGGCCAAGGAGCAGATGGCCGGCTACAAGTACCCGCGCATCATCGAGTTCCGCGACGAGCTGCCGATGACCGCCACCGGCAAGATCCTCAAGCGCGAGCTCACCTGACCTGTGCAGAGTTCGGCGCGTCACCATCAGGAGCGGTAGTCACGCGCCAAATGTTCTCGGCGTGACGCGCCGAGAACATGCTCGGCCGCGACGCAGCGCCCTGGGACTCCCTCCGACCCAGGGCGCTGAGCCTGGCGACCGCTCGGCACTAAGGGGGCACTTGGTAGGACGCCGCGCGGTCGCAGGTTGATTCGTACGGCGCCGCGGCGGGGATTGCGCCGGGAAGGCAAAATCGCGGCCGGCGGAGTTCTCGTTCGTACAAGACGCGTCGTGTGGGGCCGCGCCACGATGGTGGGCATGCAGACCACACAGATCACCGCCATCATGCCGAGGCTGGTCGTCGACGACGCGGCCGCGGCGATCGACTTCTACGTCCGAGCGCTCGGGGCCGTCGAGGAGGAGCGATACGAGTACGACGGCAAGGTCGCGCACGCGCTGCTGCTCGTCCACGGTCAGCCGGTCGCCCTCAAGGACCGCGACGACGTCGACCCCTCACCGCGCTCGCTCGGCGGCAGCCCCGTGCTGCTGTCGGTCGAGGTGACCGACGCGGACGCCGTGGCCGCGGTCATGGTGGAGGCCGGTGCACGGGTCGTCTTCGCCGTCGACGACCACGGCTACGGCTACAAGGACGGGCGTCTCGAGGACCCGTTCGGGCACCTCTGGCTCATCTCGCAGCCGTTGGAGTAGGGCCGCGCCGCGGGAGAGGCGCCTCGCGGCCGTCCGGCGCGGTTCCTCCGCGGCGGCCGGGTGCTCGGCTCGGTCTAGACTGGCGCCGCTCCCCGACGTACACACCCCTAGGAGTCCCGCGTGGCCCGCGTCGTCGTCGACGTCATGCTCAAGGCAGAGATCCTCGACCCACAGGGCAAGGCGGTGCACGGGGCACTGCAGCGGCTCGGCGTTCCCGGCGTCGCCGACGTGCGGCAGGGCAAGCGGTTCGAGATCGAGATCGAGGGCGACCTGACCGACGACCGGATGTCGCAGGTGCACAGCGTGGCCGAGTCGCTGCTGTCCAACCCGGTCATCGAGGACTACCGCGTCCATGTCGAGTCCGAGCCCGTCGCCGCGGAGCGGGTGGAGCCGTGAGGATCGGCGTCGTCACGTTCCCGGGGTCGCTGGACGACCGCGACGCGGCCCGCGCGGTCCGCATCGCCGGCGGCGAGCCGGTCGCGCTCTGGCACGGTGACCACGACCTGCGCGGCGTCGACGCGGTGGTGCTGCCGGGCGGCTTCTCCTACGGCGACTACCTGCGCTGCGGCGCGATCGCGAAGTTCGCCCCGGTGATGAGCGAGGTGGTCGAGGCGGCTCGCGGGGGCCTGCCGGTGCTCGGGATCTGCAACGGCTTCCAGATCCTCTGCGAGGCGCACCTGCTGCCGGGCGCGCTGATCCGCAACGCGGCCCGCAGGTTCGTCTGCGTCGACCAGCGGCTGCGGGTCGAGAGCAACCGGACGGCGTGGACGTCGGCGTACGACGAGGGCGCCGAGGTCACGATCGTGCTGAAGAACGGGGAGGGCGGCTACGTCGCCGACGAGGCGACGCTGGACCGGCTCGAGGGGGAGGGGCTGGTGGTGGCGCGCTACCTCGGCCGCAACCCCAACGGCTCCCTGCGCGACATCGCCGGCATCGCCAACGAGCGCGGCAACGTGGTCGGGCTGATGCCGCACCCCGAGCACGCGGTGGAGGACCTCACCGGTCCCGGCACCGACGGCCTCGGCTTCTTCACCTCCGTGCTGAGGTCCACGCTCGCCGCCTGACCGCCCTTCCGCCTCCCCACTCCCGGCCCACGGCTGCCGGCCGGCCAGCCGGGAAATGGCACGTAACCGAGTGTTATTCCCCGTTCCCGAGCGGAATTCCGGACGGGGAGGAAGCAGAACACGCGGTCACGGTCGAATTCCGGGCCGGGGCGCGAGGCGCGAGGGCCGGCGGGGTCAGCCGACGGCGACCAGGGCGACGGCGGCGCCGGCCAGTGCGAGCCCGAGCGCCTGGCCACGGTGGATGTGCTCGCGCAGCACGAGTACGGCGAGCAGCACGGTGAACGCCGGGTACAGCGCGGACAGCACCGACGCGATCGTGAGCAGCCCGGACTGGGAGGCGAACTGGAAGAGGACCGTCGCCAGCGCGGCGATCGCCCCGACCAGCAGCGCCGACACCGCGTGCCGGTCGCGCGGGACCCACGGCTGCCGCAGCGCCGCGGCCAGCCCGATCACCACGAACACCGACGCCGCCATGCCGATCCCGGCCGGCACCAGGCCGGCGCCGTCGGGGACCTGGCCCAGCGCCACGAACAGGAACCCGAACCCCAGACCGGCCAGGATGCCGTCGACGATCCCGGTGCTGGCCCGGGTGACGTGCTCACCGGTCACCGACTCGTCGCCCTCGCCGGCCGACACCAGCCAGATCGCCGGCAACGCGCACACGATCCCGACCCACGCCAGCACGGTGGGCCGGTCGCCGGTGACCACACCGACGAAGACCGGCAGCACGGCGGCGCCGACCGCGGACAGCGGCGCGACCACGCTCATCCGGCCGGTCGCCAGACCGCGGTAGAGGAACGCCGTACCCAGTCCTGAGCCGAGCCCGGAGAGCAGCCCCCACAGCAGCTGGACCGTGCTCGGGTCCCCGGCGAAGAACAGGGCCGCGAGCAGCACGCAGGCCGCCCCGCTGGCCTGCACGACCACCGCCACCGGCCACACCTGCGAGTGCCGGGAGAACAGCCCGCCGAGGAAGTCCGACAGGCCGTAGGCGATCGCCGACCCCAGCGCGAGAATCACCGTCACCCGCGAGACCCTAAGCGGCCGGCCTGCCGCGGCGTCCGCCGACCCGTGCGCGACAACGCACGCTCCGGCGGTGCCCGGTAGCCTGCTGCCAGCGAACCCCCGCCTGACCTCAGGAGCACACCGCGGTGGCTGACGTCCACGCCGTCCAGGCCCTCGACACCGTCAAGCTGGCCCAGGACACCCCCGACCAGGAGCAGCCCTGGGCCGACCTGGGCCTGAAGCCGGACGAGTACCAGCGCATCCGCGACATCCTGTCGCGCCGCCCGACCGCCAGCGAGCTCGCGATGTACTCGGTGATGTGGAGCGAGCACTGCTCCTACAAGTCGAGCAAGGTGCACCTGCGGCAGTTCGGCGACAACATGACCGACGCGATGCGCGCGCACCTGATGGTCGGCATCGGCGAGAACGCCGGCGTCGTCGACATCGGCGACGGCTACGCCGTGACGTTCAAGGTGGAGTCGCACAACCACCCGTCGTACGTCGAGCCGTACCAGGGTGCTGCCACCGGCGTCGGCGGCATCGTCCGCGACATCCTGGCGATGGGCGCCCGCCCGGTCGCGGTGATGGACCCGCTGCGCTTCGGCCCGGCCGAGGCCCCCGACACCGCGCGCGTGCTGCCCGGTGTCGTCGCCGGGATCGGCGGCTACGGCAACTGTCTCGGGCTGCCCAACATCGGCGGCGAGGTCGTCTTCGACCCGGCGTACGCCGGTAACCCGCTGGTCAACGCGCTGTGCGTCGGCGTGATGCGCCACGAGCAGCTGCACGTCGCCAAGGCGTCCGGCGTGGGCAACCAGGTCGTCCTGTACGGCGCCAAGACCGGCGGCGACGGCATCGGCGGCGTCTCCGTGCTGGCCAGCGAGACCTTCGACTCCGCGGGACCGACGAAGCGACCGAGCGTGCAGGTCGGTGACCCGTTCATGGAGAAGCTGCTGATCGAGTGCACGCTCGAGCTGTTCGACGCCGACCTGGTCGTCGGCATCCAGGACCTCGGTGGGGCCGGCCTGTCCTGCGCGACGTCGGAGCTGGCCAGCGCCGGCGACGGTGGCATGCACGTGTGGCTGGACCGGGTACCGCTGCGTGACTCCTCGCTGTCGCCCGAGGAGATCCTGATGAGCGAGTCACAGGAACGCATGATGGCCGTCGTCGAGCCCGGCAGGGTCGACGCCTTCCTCGGCATCTGCCGCCGCTGGGACGTCGACGCCACCGTCGTCGGCGAGGTGACCGACACGGGGCGTCTTGTCGCGGAGTGGCACGGCGAGGTCGTCCTCGACGTACCCCCGCGCACGGTGGCGCACGAGGGGCCGGTGTACGAGCGCCCGTACGAGCGGCCGATGTGGCAGGACGGCCTGCAGGACGACGACCCGGCGCGGCTCGTCCGGCCGGCGAGCGGGGAGGAGCTCCGCGACACGGTGCTCCGCCTGGCCGCGTCGCCGAACCTGTGCGACAAGGCGTGGGTCACCGACCAGTACGACCGTTACGTGCAGGGCAACACCGCGCTGGCCCAGCCGGAGGACTCGGGCGTCGTTCGCGTCGACGAGACGACCGGGCTCGGCGTCGCGGTGGCCACCGACGGCAACGGCCGCTACGCCAAGCTCGACCCGTACACCGGTGCACAGCTCGCCCTGGCGGAGTCCTACCGCAACGTCGCGGTGACGGGCGCGCGTCCGCTCGCCGTCACCGACTGCCTCAACTTCGGCTCACCGGAGGACCCCGCGGTGATGTGGCAGTTCGCCGAGGCGACCCGCGGTCTGGCCGACGGCTGCCGGTCCCTCGGCATCCCGGTCACCGGCGGCAACGTGAGCCTCTACAACCAGACCGGTGAGACCGCGATCCTGCCCACGCCGGTCGTGGGCGTGCTCGGCGTGCTCGACGACGTCGCCCGCCGCACCCCGCAGGGCTTCCGGGAGGAGGGGCAGCAGATCTACCTGCTCGGCACCACGCGCGACGAGCTCGGCGGCTCCGAGTGGGCGCACGCCCTGCACGGGCACCTCGGCGGGGTTCCGCCGGCGGTCGACTTCGACGTCGAGCGGCAGCTGGCCGACATCCTCGTCAACGCGTCCCGCGACGGGCTGGTCGACGCTGCGCACGACCTCTCCGACGGCGGCCTCGCGCAGGCTCTCGTCGAGTCGACGCTAAGACACGGAGTCGGTTGCCGGATGTGGCTGCCCGACGGCCTGGACCCGTTCGTCGCGCTGTTCAGCGAGTCGGCCGGGCGAGCCATCGTCGCGGTGCCGCGCAGCGAGGAGGTGCGGTTCACCGACATGTGCACCGCGCGCCGGTTCCCGCATGTGCGCATCGGGGTCGTGACCGGCGACGCGCTCGACGTACAGGACCAGTTCACGCTGCCGCTCGCCGAGCTGCGCGAGGCCTGGTCGGCGACGCTCCCGCGCCTCTTCGAGCACTGACCCCGGCACACCACCCGACCCTCGCGCCGAGATCGCAGAACTGACCCCCGCAGGCGTCAGGTCAACCCGCTACGCAGTCACGGGGACGGCTGCGGCGCCCCCTCGCAGCAGTTGCCCTTGAACCCGCAATGCGGGCACCGCCAGCGGCAGCCGATCGGGTCGTAGCCGCGGCCGCAGCTCTCGCACTCGTACACCGCTCAAGCCTCCCGCCGGTCCTCCACCGCCATCCCTGGGCCCTGGCGTCACGGGCTCCTGGCGGACCCACTCCAAGCACTCTGCCAGATGTGCCTGCCGAACGCCGGGACCGTGTGCGAGAAGGTGGACCGCATGTTCGAGGGGTTCACGCTGGAGCGTGTCGACGTCGGCGAGGTCACCCTGCGCGTGCGGCACGGCGGCGACGGTCCACCGGTGCTGCTCGTGCACGGCCATCCCCGGACGCACACGACCTGGCACCGGGTCGCGCCCCTGCTCCTCGAGGCCGGCTTCACCGTTGTCTGTCCCGACCTACGCGGGTACGGCGAGTCGACGGCGCCGCCGGACCGGCCCGGCTCGGCGCAGGCCAGCAAGCGGGCGATGGCCGGCGACTTCGTCGCGCTGATGGAGCACCTGGGTCACCCGCGTTTCCACGCCGTCGGCCACGACAGGGGCGGGTACGCCGTACAGCGGCTGGCCCTGGACCATCCCGCGGTCCTGGAGAAGGTGGTGATCCTCGGCGACGTACCGATCGGGGAGGCTCTCGCACGCTGCGACGCGCGGTTCGCGCAGTCGTGGTGGCACTGGTTCTTCCTCGGCCAGCCTGCGCCGCTGGCGGAGCGGGCGATCGCCGCGGACGTCGCGGAGTGGTACCACCTCGACGAGCACCTGATGGGCGCGGAGAACCACGCCGACTGCGCGGCTGCGCTCGCCAGGCCGGAGGTGCGGCATGCGATGTGCGAGGACTACCGGGCCGGACTGCGCGTCGACCGCGCCGCCGACGATGCCGACCGCGCGGCCGGTCGGCAGATCGCCGGCCCTCTGCTGGTGCTCTGGGGCGAGCGCGACGACCTCGCCGAGCTCTACGACCACGACGTGCTGGGCGTCTGGGGGCCGTGGGCGGGCGACCTGTCGGGGTATGCCATCGACAGCGGCCACCACATGACCGAGGAGACGCCGGAGGTGCTGGCCGACGCGCTGGTCACGTTCTTCCGGGCCTGAGGGCGGCGGTCCGGCAGTCGTAGGCGTCGGAGGTGCAGCGATCCGGCGTCCCTCCCGACAGCCACGTCGTGCAGCGCTGCACTCGGTAGGGTCCGGGCGTGCCCGCACGCCTCAAGACCGCCTCCGCCGTGGACGTCGCCGCCGCGTGGGAGGCGATCCGCACCGACGAGACCGACGTCGAGGCGCTGCGAGTGCTGGCCAGGCACTACCTGGCGGTGCTGGCATCGCGGCATCCCGGTCGGAGCGTGGAGGTGCGCGTGCCGCCGTACGCCGCGGTGCAGTGCATCGGCGGTGCCCGGCACACCCGGGGCACGCCGCCCGCCGTGGTCGAGACCGACGCGCTCACGTGGATCCGTCTCGCGCGCGGCGACGTCGGGTGGTCCGAGGCCGTGGCCGCCGGCCGGGTCGTCGCCTCGGGTGAGCGCTCGGACCTGTCCTCGCTGCTGCCGCTGGAGTGAGGGCGAGGCCGCGGCGCCTTGCCTGCCGCGACTTCGCGACCTGCCCTGCGGCGACTTCGCGACCCGGCCTGACGCGACTTCGCGACCCGCCCCCTGCCCCGACTTCCCGGCCCCTTTGCCCCGTCCCCGGCCCGAATTCGGGTTCTTCTGACACTTCTGTGGGTGGTGTGCGCGTGCCGTGAGGGGCGCACGCCGTTCCCTGCCTAGGTTTCTGAGCTGTCAAGGAACAGAAGCTAGGAGCAGGAGAACGGCGTGCGTGGTGTCAGCCTATGGCGTGGCTTGCTGGGTCTAGAACAGACCGCGATCGAGGATGTGGTGTTGGAGTCCTCGACTGCGGGTGGGTCGCAGGCGCTGGTGGTGCATGTGCGGC
>DATABY010000239.1:0-21017 GCA_036259355.1 Nocardioidaceae bacterium | reverse complement strand
GGCTCGGCGTCTCCCTCGCCGAGCGTCGGCACGCTGCCAACGGCATCGTCTTCCCCGACCTCTCCGGGCCCTACTACGCCGAGGTCGTGCTCGGCTACGAGGAGGTGGCCGCCGAGCTCGGGCGGTCGGTGCTGATCCTCTCCACGCACGGACGCGACGCCGCGCGCGAGATGGTGATGGGGCTGGCCGGCCGCGTCGACGGCCTGGTCGTCCTCGGGCGCACCGTCAGCGACGACGTCGTGCGCGAGATCGCCGACCGCGGCACGCCACTGGTGCTGCTCGCCCGGCCCACCATCGGCGACGTCGACTCCGTCAACGCCGAGAACGTCGAGAGCGCGGGCGTCCTGGCCCAGCACCTGCTCGACGACGGCCACCAGCGGCTGGTGTTCGTCGGTGACCCGGCCAGCTCACCCGACATCGCCGAGCGCTGGCACGGGCTGTGCGCACGCCTGGAGACCCACGGGCTGTCGCAGCCGCCGCAGCTGTCGCCCACGGGCTTCGGTGAGGACGCCGGCCTGACCACCGCGCGCGACCTGCTTGCCGGCACGCTGCCGGACGCCGTCGTGTGCGCCAACGACGAGCTCGCCCTCGGCGTGGTCAGCGGGCTGCGCGCCGCCGGTGTCGACGTGCCGGCTCGGGTCGCGGTCACCGGCTGGGACGACGTGATGGCCGCGCGGTACGCCGGCCTGACCACGGTGCGCCAGCCGATGCGTGAGCTCGGTGCGACCGCCGCCCACCTACTGGACTCCCGCATCGGCGGCGAGCACGGCGAGGCACGCCACGAACTCCTTCCCACCCAGCTGGTCGTCCGGACCAGCTGTGCCAACCACCAGTAGCACCAGGAGAGTCACGATGAGACGACCCGTCAGGACCGCAGCGGTGCTCGCGGTCGCAGCACTGGCACTCGCGGCCTGTGGCCGCAGCGCCGACACCGGGGGGTCAGGCCAGGCGCAGGGCAGCGAACCGATCGCCGAGGGCCCCGCGACCGGCACGATCGACGTCTGGGCGATGGGCACCGAGGGGGAGGCGCTCGGGGACTTCGCGAAGGCCTTCCAGGAGGAGAACCCGAAGGCGACCGTCAACGTCACGCCGGTGCCCTGGGAGGCCGCGCACAACAAGCTCGCCAGCGCGATCGCAGCAGGCAAGACGCCCGACGTCAGCCTCATCGGGACCACCTGGATGGGTGAGTTCGCCGCAGCCGGCGGGCTGGCTCCGACGCCGCAGGGGCTGGTCGAGCCGACGTCGTTCTTCCAGGGCGCGTGGGAGTCCAGCGTCGTCGACGGCACGTCGTACGGCGTGCCGTGGTACGTCGACACCCGGGCGCTGTTCTACCGCACCGATCTCGCGCAGCAGGCCGGGTGGGACGCGCCGCCGGAGTCGTGGGAGGAGCTGCAGCAGTTCGCGGCCGATCTGCAGACCAAGGCCGGCGTGGAGCACGGGATCTACCTGCAGCCGGGCCAGACCGGCTCCTGGCAGACGGTGCTGCCGTTCGCCTGGTCCAACGGTGCCGAGCTGTTCGACGGCGAGCAGTACACCATCGACACCGAGCCCGCGGCCGAGGCGTTGGAGTACTACAAGTCGTTCTACGACAAGGGCCTGTCCCCGACGCGCATGCTCGAGCCCGGTGCGCTCGAGCAGGGCTTCGTCGACGGCACGTACGGCTCGTTCATCAACGGACCTTGGTACACCGGGCTGATCGAGGACATCGGCGGCCAGGCCATCGCCGACAAGTACGCCGTCGCCCCCGTGCCGGCACCCGACGGCGGCATGGGCACCTCGTTCGTCGGTGGCGGCAACATGGCCGTCTTCGACACCGCGGACAACAAGGAGGCCGCCTGGAAGTTCGTCGCCTGGCTGGCCCAGCCCGACGTGCAGCAGCAGTGGTACGAGACGGTGGGCGGCCTGCCCAGCGTGAAGGCCGCGTGGGAGAGCGGCGCGCTGGCGAAGGACCCACGCCTGAAGGTCTTCGGTGACCAGCTGACCAAGACGGTGGCGCCGCCGACGGTGCCGACCTGGGAGCAGGTGGCGGCGGTCCTCGACAGCGACATCGAGAAGGCTGTCCGCGGCGCCGCGCCGGTGGGTGAGGCCCTGTCGCACACCCAGCAGCGGGCGCAGTCCATCGGCACGGGCTTCTGAGGTCGGGCGAGAGACCGGATGGCAACGACGCACGCACCGGGGAGGGCCTCCGCACGCCGGCGGTCCTCCCCGATGGCCCGCCGCCAGGCCCGCGCAGCCTGGCTGCTTGCCCTCCCCTTCGTCGCGTTGTTCCTGCTGTTCACGGCGTGGCCGGTGATCTCGTCGCTGCTGATGAGCTTCACCGACATCCGCAGCACCGACGTGCAGACGCCGTTCGCGGTGGAGTTCACCGGCCTGGACAACTACACCCGGCTGCTGTCGGACCCGCTGTTCCACAAGGTGGCGCTGAACACCGCGTTCTACGTGATCGGGGGCGTCCCGCTCACGATGGCGCTGGCCCTGGCGGCCGCCGTGGGGCTCAACGGGATCCGCCGGCTGCGGGGCTTCCTGCGGGCCGGCTACTACGCGCCCGTCGTGACCAGCATCGTCGCGGTGGCCGTGGTCTGGCGGTTCCTGCTGCAGGACTCCGGTCTCGTCAACTGGGCGCTCGACCAGGTGGGCATCGGCGCAGTCGACTGGCTCAACTCGACGACGTGGGCGCTGCCGGCCCTCGTGGTGATGGCGTCCTGGCGCAACCTCGGCTTCCTCATGGTCATCTTCCTGGCCGGCCTGCAGACCGTGCCTGAGGAGCTGCTGGAGGCGGCGGAGGTGGACGGAGCCGGCCGTTGGGCGCGGTTCCGGTACGTCACGCTGCCGCTGCTCCGGCCGACGCTGCTCTTCGGCGCCGTGATCACCGGCATCGGCTACCTGCAGTTCTTCGAGGAGGCGTTCGTGATGACGCAGGGCGGTCCTCTCGACGCCACCCGGTCGGTCGCCTACTACACCTACGACCAGTTCGGCTTCGGCAACTACGGATACGCGTCGTCCGCCAGCTACGTGCTCTTCGTGGCGATCGTCGTACTCAGCATCGTCCAGTTCCGCATCCTGCGGCCCAAGGACTGATCGGAGGTGGAGTGATGACGGTCAGCGCATCCCGGGCGCCGCTGCCGGGCACCGGGGACCAGCCGTCGGCCGAAGGGCGCGTGGAGCCTCCGCGCGCACGCGCCGAACGCGGACGGTCGCCATGGTGGCTGTACGCCGCCCTGGCGGTGGGGTTCGTGGCGATGGTGGCGCCGTTCGCGTGGATGCTGCTGTCCTCGGTGAAGCCGGAGGCGGAGATCCGGCAGGTGCCACCGAGCTGGCTGCCGGAAGACTTCACGCTGAGCAACTATGAGCGCCTGTTCACCCAGCTGGACTTCCCGTTGTACTTCTTCAACAGCGTGGTCGTCGCTCTCGCGGTCACGCTCGGGAACCTGGTGTTCTGCTCGATGCTCGGCTACGCCCTGGCCAAGCTCGAGTTCCCGGGGAAGCGGCTGCTCTTCCTGCTCGTGATGGGCACGTTGATGGTGCCGGGTGTCGCGTTGTTCGTGCCCCTGTTCGTGCTGGTCAGCAACCTCGGCCTGGTGAACAGCTTCCCGGGCCTCATCCTGCCGTTCCTGGTCACGCCGTTCGGCGTCTTCCTGATGCGGCAGTTCATCCTCGGACTGCCCGACGAGCTGATCGCGGCGGCCCGCGTGGACGGCGCCGGTGAGCTCCGGATCTTCTTCCACGTGATCATGCCGCTGTGCGGACCCGCGATGGCGACGCTGAGCATCCTGACCTTCCTCGGCTCCTGGAACAACTTCCTGTGGCCGTTGGTCGTCGCGCAGACCGAGGACAAGTACACGCTGCCGGTGGCCCTCGCGCTGTACTCCGTCGGCCAGAACTCCACCCAGTACGGTCTGCTGCTGGCGGGCGCGGTCGTCGTGGTGGTTCCCGTGCTTGCGGTGTTCCTGGTGCTGCAGCGCTACTTCGTCCAAGGCATCGCGATGACCGGAATCAAGTAGCCCCGACACCGGCAGGTCGGCGCAGACCCCCGACGCGTCGGCCTGCCGGCCACCACCGAGACCCGACACGACCGCGCAACGCCACGACCTCTGGAGCAACACATGCGAGTACGACGCACACTCGTCGCGGGCCTGACGGCTGCGGCGACCGCGGCCGGCCTGGTGGCCGCGACCATCCCCACCACCAGCGCCGCGCCCGGCGCGGCATCCGCGCACGCGCGGGTCGACGCCGTCGACCAGCGGCTGCTGCGGACCTACGCCAAGGACACCTGGCGCTCGTTCGTGGCGATGGTCCACCCGCGCACCGGCCTTCCCGACGACAACATCGGCGGCGACCTGCACCCGGGCAGCAGAGCAGGCTACACGTCACCGACGAACATCGGCGCCTACCTGTGGAGCACCGTCACCGCCCGCGACATCGGGCTGATCAGCGCGGACGAGGCGCGGGAGCGGATGACGAGGACCCTGACCAGCGTGGCGAAGCTCGAGCGCCACGAGGACAGCGGCATGTTCTACAACTGGTACGACCCCGGCACCCTCGAGAAGCTGCGGGAGTTCCCGGGCAGCGGCGACCCGATCAAGCCGTTCCTGTCCAGCGTCGACAACGGCTGGCTCGCCACCGGGCTGCTGCTCACCAGCCGTGCGGCGCCCTCGCTCGCCGACGAGGCCGAGGCGATCCGTGAGGAGATGGACTTCTCCTGCTACTACAACCCGGAGGTGAACCAGATCCGCGGCGGCTTCTGGGACGAGGACCCCGGCAACCCGGTCAACCCGCGCGGCGACTACTGCGGCATGGACGAGGACGTCTGGTACACCGGCCACCACTACGGCGCGTTCAACACCGAGCCGCGGATGGCGTCGTACCTCGGCATCGCCGCCGGCCAGATCCCGGCCAAGCACTACTTCGGCACCTACCGCACCTTCCCCAACGACACCTGCGACTGGGCGTGGACCGAGACGAGACCGGTCGGGGAGTGGAAGGAGTACCTCGGCGTCCGCGTCTTCGAGGGCGCGCTGCCGTACCGCGGCATGCGCGTCGTACCCACCTGGGGCGGCAGCATGTTCGAGGCGCTGATGGTGCCGTTGTTCGTGCCCGAGGAGACGTGGGGCCCGCGGTCGTGGGGGGTCAACCATCCGCTGTACGTGCAGGGACAGATCGAGCACGGCCTGCAGGAGGCCGGCTACGGCTACTGGGGCTTCTCGCCGTCGAACGACCCCTATGGCGGCTACCGCGAGTACGGCGTCGACATGCTCGGCCTCGACGGTCCCGGCTACACCTCCGACCACGAGCGCACCGACTGGGAGCAGCCGTACGAGGGCTGCCGTGCGGGCGAGGCTGCGCCGACGGAGTACGGCGACGGCGTGGTGACACCGCACGCGTCCTTCCTGGCCCTGCAGTACGCGCCGCAGGCGGCGCTCGCCAACCTCGCCAAGCTGCGCGAGAACTTCGACGCGTACGGCCGTGGCGGGTTCTACGACGCCGTCGCGGTGCGCAGCGGCAAGGTGTCGAAGCGGTACCTGGCGCTCGACCAGGGAATGGTGATGGCCGCGCTCGGCAACGCGCTGAGCGATGACAACATGCGCCGTTACGTGTCCAGCGGCTCGATGGAGGCGAAGCTGCGCCCGCTGATGGCGATGGAGGACTTCTCCGCCTCGCCGCGTCGCGGTACGCCGTGACCGACCGCCGTCCCAACATCCTGCTGGTCGTGGCAGACGACCACGCCGCCAACGCGGTCGGCTGCTACGGCAGCGGGATCACGGGGCACATCACCGGGCACCCCGACTTCGGCACGCCGAACATCGACCGGCTCGCGGCGGGGGGAGCCCGCTTCAGAGCGTGCGGGTGCACCAACTCGCTGTGCGCGCCGAGCCGGGCGACCATCCTCACCGGCACCTACAACCACCGCAACGGCGTCACCACCTTGTCCACCGAGTTCGACGCCCGGCAGCCGACGTTCCCCAGCCTGCTGCGCGAGGCGGGCTACCGCACCGCCCTCGTCGGCAAGTGGCACCTCGGCCACGGCGGCGTGCACGACCCGCGCGGGTTCGACCACTGGGAGGTGCTGCCGGACCAGGGTGACTACCACGACCCCGCCTTCCTCACGATGGACGGGCGTTCGCACGTCAGGCCCGGGTACGCCACCGACGTGATCACCGACCTCGCGCTGGACTGGCTTGGTCAGCGTGACGGTAAGGACGAAGCGCCATGGTGCCTGTTGGTGCAGCACAAGGCACCGCACCGTCCCTGGGAGCCCGCAGACCGGCACAAGACGCTGTACGACGACGCGGACGTGCCGATGCCGCACACGTTCTTCGACGACTACACCGGCCGGGCCGAGGCCGCGGCACGGGCACGGATGCGTGTCGGCCGCGACCTCAACCGCGAGGACCTCAAGGCCGACCCGCCGCCGGGCGTCGACGCCGAGGACTACGCGCGGTGGGCCTACCAGCGCTACATCGCCGACTATCTGCGCTGCGTGGCTGCCATCGACGAGAACGTCGGCCGGCTGCTCGACCACCTCGACGACACGGGCCAGTCCGACGACACCGTGGTGGTCTACACCTCCGACCAGGGGTTCTTCCTCGGTGAGCACGGCTGGTACGACAAGCGCTTCATGTACGCCGAGTCGCTGCAGATGCCGCTCGTCGTGCGCTACCCGCGACTGGTGCCGCCCGGTTTGGTCAACGACGCGCTGGTGCTCAACGTAGACTTCGCGCAGACCTTCCTCGACCTGGCCGGCGTGCCCGCGCACCCCCGGATGCAGGGGCGCAGCATGCTGCCGCTGTTACGCGGCGAGGACACGGAGAGCGTCGGCTGGCGCGGGTCGGCGTACTACCGCTACTGGGAGCACCTCGACAGCATCCACCACGTGGCGGCGCACCGGGGGGTGCGCACCCCCGACCGCAAGCTCGTGCACTACTACGGCTCCGGCTGCGGCCAGCCCGGCGCGTCGGAGCAGGCCACGGCGCCGGAGTGGGAGCTGTTCGACCTGGCCGCCGACCCGGCCGAGACGCGCAGCGTGCACGACGACCCCGCCTACGCCGACGACCTGGCCCGGCTGCGCGCCGAGCTGGACCGGCTGGCCGGCGAGCTCGGCGACACGGTCCCGGACGCGCCGGCCCACGACCCGGGCGAGCACCACACCGCACCCACCAAGGAGGCACCGTGACCGACGCACGCAGCGACTGGGAGCAGCGCATCGGCCAGGCCAGCGGCGAGACCGGGAGCGGCACCGCGCCGGTCCTGGACCCGCCGAAGGAGGTCCGCGCCGAGGCGGGTCGCGCACAGGTGACGCTGACCTGGGAGCCGGTCGACGGGGCCGTCGGCTACCAGGTCTACGTCGCCGACTCCGCCGACGGTGATCTGGAGCCGCTCGACCACGCCGGCCGCGACGTGCTCGCCGTCCCGCATCCGCCCTACGTCGACACCACCTGCGAGCCCGGCCGCGAGCGGTGGTACGCCGTCGCGGCGCTGTCGGACATCTCCGTGCAGGGCGACCCCTCTGAACGTGTCTCCGCGGCGTCGTACCCACCGGGCGAGGCGAGGGTCGCGGTCGCGGTCGACGCGGCCGGTGACGCGGGTGAGCTGGCCCGCCCGTGGCGGCCGATGATCGGCAGCGAGCACCTGTCGCACGCGCTGTCGACCGACAGCACGGGCGGCCGTCCCATCGGCGAGGAGCTGTCGGCCGCGTTGCGCGCCGCGCACCTCGAGCTCGGCGTGCAGAGCGTGCGTGCGCACGCGATCCTGTGCGACGACGTCGGTGTCTACCGTGAGGTCGACGGCGAGCCCGTGCACGACTTCAGCGGCGTCGACCGGGTCTACGACCACCTGCTCTCGCTCGGCCTGACGCCGGTGGTGGAGCTCTCGTTCATGCCGCACGACCTGGCCGCCGACCCGGGCAAGACGGTGTTCGAGTACGGCGCCATCGTCTCGCCGCCCAAGGACTGGGACCGCTGGTTCGACCTGGTCCGCGGCCTCACCGCGCACCTGGTGGACCGCTACGGCCCGGACCGGGTCCGGAGCTGGTCCTTCGAGGTGTGGAACGAGGCCAACCTGGAGGTCTTCTGGTCCGGCACCCCGCAGGACTACCTCCGGCTGTACGACGTGACCGCGGCGGCCGTCCGCGCCGTCGACCCAGGGCTCAAGGTCGGCGGTCCGTCCTCGGCGGCCGCCGGCTGGGTCGAGGAGCTGCTGGCGCACGCCGACGGTTCGGGGTCGCCCGTCGACTTCGTGTCCACGCACACCTACGGCAGCCCGCCGCTGGACTTCCGGCCGGCGCTGGAGCGACACGACCGCGGCGGTGTGCCGATCTGGTGGACCGAGTGGGGGGTCACGCCCACGCACTTCAACGAGGTCAGCGACGCCGTGTTCGCCGGGGTCTTCCTCCTCCGGGGCATGGCCTCGGCGATGGGACGCATCGAGGCGCTCAGCTACTGGGTCGTGTCCGACCACTTCGAGGAGCTCGGCCGGCCGCCCGCGCTGCTGCACGGCGGGTTCGGGCTGCGCACCGTGGGAGAGCTCCGCAAGCCGCGCTGGTGGGCACTGGCCCTGCTGGAGCGGCTGGGGGAGCGCCGTATCCCCGCGGAGGTGACCGGCGACGGCGCCGGCTCGCTCGTCGAGGTGCTGGCGGCACGCAGCGACGACGGTGCCGCGGTCTCGGTGCTGGCCTGGAACATGACGCTGGACCAGACCAAGGCCAGCGGTTCCGCGGCGCTGTCCCGCGACGTCTCCGTGGACATCGGGGGCCTGCGCCCCGGGACGACGTACTCGCTGCACCACCACCGGGTCGACGCCGAGCACTCCAACATCGCCGCCGTGTGGGGCCGCCTGCGGCGTGACGGCCAGGACTGGCCCGAGGAGGAGCAGTGGGCGGCCCTGCGGGCGGCCGACCGGCTGGAGGCCTTCGCACCGGCGACGGAGGTCACCGCCGACGACAGCGGGACGGTGACCGCACAGTTCCCGCTGCCGATGCCGGCGATGTCCCTGCTCGAGCTGACGCGGGTCGGCTGAGTCGCTCGCGTCCGCGGCGACCGCGTCACCCGTCCGAGCGGGCCGCCTTCTTGGCCGCGGCCTCGTCCCGCTTCTGCACGAAGCGGCTCGCCTCGGCGTCGAGCGCCCCCAGCGCCTCGGCCAGCTCCGTGCGCGCCTGCTCCCCGTCGGCGTCGAGCCCCTCGAGCTCGAAGATGCCCCACTGCCGCAGCAGCGGCATCACCACGTCGTCGTGGTGGATCCGCAGGTCGTAGATCCCCGCCTTGGCGATCTGCACCGACTTGCGCAGGAAGCCGGGGATGACGTTGCCCGGCATCTGGAAGCTCTTCACCTCGTCGGTGATAGCCCGCATCGTGTCGTTCGGCGCGATCTTCAGTGCCTCGGCGACGATGTTGCGATAGAACACCATGTGCAGGTTCTCGTCCATCGACACCCGGGTGAGCAGCTTCTCGGCCACCGGGTCCTCGGTGTAGCGGCCGGTGTTACGGTGCGAGACCCGGGTGGCGAGCTCCTGGAACGACACGTAGGCGCACACGTGCAGCAGCGGCTTGTCGCCGGTCTCATACCCGATCTGCATCGTCTCCATCCGGGCGCGTTCCAGCTCGTCGGGGTCGACGCCCCGCGTCACCAGCAGGTAGTCGCGGATGCAGAAGGCGTGCCGCCCCTCCTCCGCGGTCCACCGGTTGACCCACGTGCCCCACGCGCTCTCCGTGCCGAAGGCCCGCTCCACCTCGCGGTGGTAGCTCGGCAGGTTGTCCTCGGTGAGCAGGTTGACCTCGAGCGCGGTGCGCGCGATCGGGGAGAGCGTGGACTGCTCGACCGACCACGGCTCTCCGTCGAGCAGCGCGAAGTTGCGCCCGTCGCTCCACGGCACGTACTCGTGCGGCATCCACTCCTTGGCCATGCCGAGGTGTCGGTTGAGGTTCTCCTCGACCGTCGGCTCGAGCTCTTTCAACAGCTGACCGGTGTCCATCTTCCGTGCCTACCACGCCTGCGGCGCCGTGACCAGGGATTGGCCGCTCCGGGATACCCGTGCGCGCGTGTCGCCCGAGGGGTTCCGGGTAGGGGTCACCCGTGCAGACCGTGAACACGAAGCCGCTGTCCAAGGCCGAGCTCGCCCACGCAGACGCGTGGTGGCGGGCGGCGAACTACCTCTCCGTCGGGCAGATCTACCTGCTCGACAACCCGCTGCTCGCCGAACCGCTGCAGCCCGAGCACATCAAGCCCCGGCTGCTCGGCCACTGGGGCACGACCCCGGGCCTGACGTTCATCCACGCCCACCTCAACCGGGCCATCCGGCAGCGTGACCTCGACATGATCCACGTGACCGGACCGGGACACGGCGGTCCGGCCGTGGTGGCGAGCTCCTGGCTGGAGGGCAGCTGGACCGAGACCTACCCGTCCACGGGACGGGACGGGCGTGGGATGAAGCGGCTGTTCAAGCAGTTCTCGTTCCCCGGCGGTATCCCGAGCCACGTCGCGCCGGAGGTCCCGGGCTCGATCCACGAGGGCGGCGAGCTCGGCTACGCGATCTCGCACGCGTTCGGGGCGGCGTTCGACAACCCCGGTCTGACCGTGGCGTGCGTGATCGGCGACGGTGAGGCCGAGACGGGGGCGCTGGCGGCTTCGTGGCACTCCAACAAGTTCCTCGACCCGCGCCGCGACGGAGCCGTGCTGCCGATCCTGCACATCAACGGCTACAAGATCGCGAACCCCACGCTGCTCGCCCGGATCCCGGAGGAGGACCTCGACTCGCTGCTGCGCGGCTACGGCTACGAGCCCTACCTGGTCGCCGGCGACGACCCCAAGAAGATGCACCAGCTGTTCGCCGGCACGCTCGACCGCTGTCTCGACGACATCGCGACGATCCAGCAGCAGGCGCGCACCAGACGGGGAACGGCGGAGCGTCCGCGCTGGCCGATGATCGTGCTGCGCTCGCCGAAGGGCTGGACGGGGCCCGACAAGGTGGACGGCGTCTCGGTGGAGGGCACCTGGCGCGCCCACCAGGTGCCGTTGCCCGGCGTACGGGAGCAGGACGACCACCGCCGTCAGCTCGAGAAGTGGATGCGCAGCTACCGGCCGCAGGAGCTGTTCGACGCCGACGGCGCACCGGTCGCCGAGGTGGCCGCGTGGGCGCCGACCGGCGCGCGCCGCATGGGCGCCAACCCGCACGCCAACGGCGGCGTCCTCTCCCGGACGCTCGACCTGCCCGCCGTCGAGGACTACGCGGTGAAGGTCTCCTCGCCCGGCGCGGACATGCACGAGCCCACCCGCGCGACCGGCGCGTTCCTGCGCGACGTGATGCGCCGCAACACCGACGCCGACGGCATCGGCAACTTCCGCGTGTTCGGGCCCGATGAGGTCGAGTCGAACCGCCTGCAGGAGCTGTACGAGGTCACCGACAAGGTGTGGAATGCGCAGCGGCTCCCGACCGACGAGCACCTGAGCGTCAACGGGCAGGTGATGGAGATCCTGTCCGAGCACACCTGTCAGGGGTGGCTGGAGGGCTACCTGCTGACCGGGCGGCACGGGATGTTCACGTCGTACGAGGCGTTCGTGCACATCGTCGACTCGATGTTCAACCAGCACGCCAAGTGGCTCAAGACCATCCGGGAGCTGAGCTGGCGGCGCCCCATCCCGTCGCTGAACTACCTGCTCACCTCGCACGTGTGGCGGCAGGACCACAACGGCTTCAGCCACCAGGACCCCGGCTTCATCGACCACGTGGTCAACAAGAAGGCCGACGTGATCCGCGTCTACCTGCCGCCCGACACCAACACGCTGCTGTGGACGATGGACCACGTGCTGAGCACGCACAACTACGTCAACGTGGTCGTCGCGGGCAAGCAGCCGCAGCCGTCCTGGCTGGACATCGAGCAGGCGGGGCTGCACGCCGTCCGTGGCATCGGCACGTGGGACTGGGCCAGCAACGACGAGGGCGACCCCGACGTGGTGCTGGCCTGCGCCGGCGACGTCCCGACGCTGGAGACGATCGCCGCAGCCGACCTGCTGCGCCGCTACCTGCCGGACCTGCGCGTACGGGTGGTCAACGTGATGGACCTGATGCGGCTGCAGAGCGCCGGTGAGCACCCGCACGGGCTCTCCGACGCGGAGTTCGACGCGCTGTTCACCACCGACCGGCCGATCATCTTCGCCTACCACGGCTATCCGTGGCTGATCCACCGGCTGACTTATCGTCGTACCAACCACAGCGGCATGCACGTGCGCGGCTACAAGGAGGAGGGCACGACGACCACGCCCTTCGACATGGTCGTACGCAACGACATGGACCGCTACCACCTGGCGATCGACGCCATCGACCGCGTGCCGGGTCTGGCGCGGAAGGCGGCCTCTATCCGTCAGGAGATGGTGGACATGCGCACCAGGCACCGCCGCTACGTCATCGACAACGGCATGGACATGCCGGAGATCCGCGACTGGCGATGGCCGCACTGACGCCGTCCGCGGCGGAGAACGCCTTCTGCTGGACAGGCGTGCCAGGATGGCCCCATGGCGCTGACGACGTTGCACACGATAGGCGAGGAGCAGCTCGAGCGGGCACGCGGGGCATCCAACGGCCGAGCCTCGACGACCGTGCACCACGGCTCGCGGCTACGGCAGACGCTGGTGGCGCTCACCGCGGGCACGCGACTGGGTGAGCACGCGAGCCCCGGTGACGCCACGGTGCTGTGCCTGCGCGGCCACGTCGTGCTCAACGTCGGCGACCGGGGTGTGGACATCCCCGAGGGCGCGCTGGCCGACGTGCCACCGCAGCGGCACGACCTGGTCGCCAAGGAGGACTCGCTGGTCGTGCTCACCGTCGGGGTCGGGTAGCCGCGCCGGCTAGGCGGCCGAGGAGCGGCCGGGCGACTCCGAGCGGGTGCGCCGCCGGGATGCGGCCGGCGCGGCCACGGCCGGTGTCTCGGGCTCCAACGCGAGCACGTGCACGGCGTTGCGGCCCCGCTCCTTGGCGACGTATAGCGCCTTGTCCGCGTTGCGTACCGCGTTGAGCAGCTCGCCCTCGCCGCTGTCGGTGCTGACCACGCCGAGACTCATCGTGATGTGCGCCTGCGTGTCGGGCAGCGGCAGCGCCTCCACTGCGGCCCGCAGCCGTCCGGCGACCTCCGCCGCCTCGGTGGAGGCGGTGTCGGGCAGGAACATGCAGAACTCCTCACCGCCGAAGCGGCCGACCAGGTCGTGGCTGCGCAGCTCGCCGCGCAGGAGATCCGCGACCGCGACCAGCGCCGCGTCGCCGGCTAGGTGTCCCCAGGTGTCGTTGTACGGCTTGAACTGGTCGATGTCGGCGAACACCACCGACCACGGGCGGTGCCTCGCGGTGCACCGCTCCTGTGCCGCCAGCGCCTGCCTGCGCCACGACTCGTAGCGGTACAGCCCGGTCTTGGGATCGGTGCGGGCCTCCTGCTGCAGCGGCTCGTTGAGCGCCGCCTGCTGGGCCAGGCCGTACGCCGGCAGCAGCAGCGGCAGCAACCACGGGTTGAGGGCCAGCACCGCGGCCGACAGGCCACCGACCAGGAGCACGGCCGCCTCGGTGGTGTAGAAGCTGGGGCCACGCAGGATGCGGCGTAGCCACACCTCGTCGTCGGCGTCGTTGAGGTACGCGCTGCCGTGGAAGAGGGCGGTCTCGACCACCAGGAACACCGCCGCGGCGGAGCTCACGGCGAGCAGGGCGCCCGGACCGCTGGAGAACCCGCCGGTGCCCGACCCGCCGACCGCGGCGGCGGTGGCCTGCGCCGCCAGTGCCGCGAGCGTGACGTAGGCGGCCGAGCCGACCCACTTCCACAGCTGCAGCCGGAGCCCTCGCCAGCGCGCGTGCGCGTAGGTCGTTGCCACGATGGGGACGAGCCACCAGGCGGGCAGCAGCAGCGCGGCGGCGAACGCCCAGGCGGACAGGGCCTTGTGCGGGCGGTGGCTTTGCTTCAGGCCGCCGTCGAGGATCCGTCCGATCTCGACGTTGATGACCGACAGCGCGACCAGCGCTCCGGCCGTCAGCGCGCCGTCGGCCCGGATGCCGTCCACCTGGGCGGCACCGACTGCGAGGGGGAGCGTCAGGGCGGCGAGCACGCAGATGGTGATGAGGACGCGCAAGCGCCGCGGCCTGCCCGCGAACACCCACGTGTGCACCGACCGCACGAGCAGCCCCTTTCGCCGAGAGGTCGGAGGCGTCACCGGGCCCCGGCCCGGCGGCGCGACCGCCGCCACAACAGTCTAGGAGCCACCCACCGACGGCGAGGCCGTTTCGTGCGAGATCGGTGACCGGACGGGTACATCCAGTGACCGTCGTGCCGCCGCGCCGTACCGTGTGCGGTCGCCCCCTCAGCCGCCCGGCTGCCGCGGGCGCTGCCCGCGGAGACGCTGCACCTCCGCCCGCAGCCGCGCGTTCTCCGCCTCCAGCTCGAGGATCCGCTGGACCCCGGCGAGGTTGTGACCGTGCCCGAGCAGCGTCACGATGCGCTGGATCTGCTCGACGTCCTGGCGGCTGTAGCGACGGGTGCCGCCCTCGGTCCGTGACGGCGCCACCAGGCCCTTCGCCTCGTAGCCGCGCAGCGCCTGCGGCTGCACGCCGGTCAGCTCCGCGGTCACCGAGATGCTGTAGACCGCCCGCCGAGGGCCGAAGTCCGCGCTCATCTGCGTGCCTCCGCGTCGTGGGAGGCGTGGGCGGGGAGGGGACAAACGTGCGCGGGCCCGGCGACGAGCCATGGCCCCGGGCGGGGGCCGTGTTGACGCGCTGGCGACCAAAGCGTGGGGCCCGCCGCGGGCTGCTGCGGCGTCCGCGGGGCCGACGGTGGGGGCGACTGCGCGGCCGTGGGCCCCTCCGCGCGGGCCAGCAGGTGGTAGGCGTCGCAGATCGCGGTCAGCCGTCGGGCCGCGTCGGGCACCACTGCTGCGGTGTCAGGGTGCATGGCCTTGGCCAGCGCCCGGAAACGGTCGGTGACCTGGCGCGGAGTAGCGCGTTCAGGCAGCCCGAGGACGGCTAGTGCCCTCGCGCGTTCGTCGTCGGTACGGCGCGTCGTCATGTCCAGCATGCCTCCTGCAGATCTTTACCGAACATACTACTTGACTTCGGGAACACAACGTAGAAAATCTAAGTTGAAGAAGATAGATTCGTAGTCAGAACCACCGTTCGGTGGTGGCCGTCGGAGGGGGCGGCCACCCGGTGACCACGTAAGGAGGCTGACAGCCATGCTGATGCGTACCGACCCGTTCCGAGAGCTCGACCGCCTGACCGAGGCCGTGCTCGGCACCGCGAGCCGGCCGAGCTCCATGCCGATGGACGCCTACCGCTCCGGCGACGACTTCGTCGTCCACCTCGACCTTCCCGGCGTCGACGCCGACTCCATCGACCTGACCGTGGAAAGGAACGTGCTGACCGTGCGCGCCGAGCGCCGGCCCGTGGCGACGCAGGACGCCGAGCGCGTCGTCAGCGAGCGGTCCTTCGGCGTCTACAGCCGGCAGCTGTTCCTCGGCGAGTCGCTCGACGTGGAGAACCTGTCCGCCGAGTACGACGCTGGCGTCCTGACCATCAAGCTGCCGGTCGCCGAGCAGGCCAAGCCGCGCAAGATCCTGGTGGCCAGCGGCTCCGACCGCAAGGAGATCAACGCCTGACGAGATGAGTCAGTGACGCGTCGGACACCGTGCTGTCGGGCACCCGGACGTCGCTGCGGCCCGCGGTGGACTCCAGGGCCGCCGACGACCGGACGATCCGGCTCGTGCAGCCGCTGACCGTCCGGACCGCGCCCCCGAGGCCCTGCGCTGCGACCGGCCCCGGGGGCGCGGGCAGGTCCGGATCAGTGCAGGCCCGGGAACGGGTGGTCGAGGTCGGCCGCGCGCAGCCGGTACACCTGCAGCGACAGCTGGTAGTACTTCTCGGTCTCCCCGGCCCACTCCATGCCGATGCGCCGCGCGGTGGACGCGGCCCGGTGGTTGTGCGGTCGGACGACGGCGAAGATCTCCTCGGCGTGGTGCTCGCGCAGTGCGTAGTGGGCGACCAGCAGCCCGGCCTCGGTGGCGTAGCCCTGGCCCCACTCGTCCGGTGCGACCTGGAAGGCCAGCTCGACGTCCTCCCCGCCGGGCGGCAGGTACAGCAGCGCGATACCGCCGACCACGCGCTTGTCGTCACGCAGCTCCACCGCCCACCGGCCCGTCGGAGGCACCGCGCGCTCGTCCTCGGCGATCCACTGCTGCAGCAGCAGCCGCATCGAGTCCTCGTCGGCGACGCGGTCCATCTCCGGGCTCAGCCAGTGGGCTACTTCCTCGCGCCCGTAGATCTCCAAGGCGACCTCGGCGTCGTCGACCGTCCACGGCCGCAGCACCAGGCGGTCCGACTCGAGAATGTCTGGCACGGCGTCCCCCGATCCTCGTGGGCTCTCGCCCGCTGTATCTCCATGATCGCTGGTCCTTGCAAGTCCCAGGTTTCATAAGGGACGAACCGGGCATGCCTGCCGGTATGCGCAAGCGCGGAACAGCCCTGCTCAGCGTCGTCGCGGTCACCTCGGTGGTGGTCGGCGTGACCCCGTCCGCAGCCGGACCGTCCGGCGACCCACCCGGCGCTCCCGGCCGCGACCCGGGGTACGCGTCAGCCGACAAGCAGGGGTTCGGCACGGCTCGCTCGGCGGAGAGCCCGGTGTGGTTCACGCTCGGGCACGGCGGTGCGACCGACCTGTACTACCCGAACCTCTCCACGCCGGCGAGCCGCGGGCTGCAGGTGGTGGTGACCGACGGCGAGGACTTCGTGCAGCGGCTGTCCGACGTGCCCACGCGCACCGAGCCCGTGGACGCCAAGGTGCCGGCGTACCGGCAGACCTCGACCGGCTCCGGCTGGGAAGCCACCGTCACCTACGTCACCGACCCGGCGCGGACCTCGGTGCTGGTGGACCTGGAGGTCGAGTCGCGGACCGGTGAACGGCTGCGCACCTACGTCGTGCACGAGCCGACGCTGACCAAGGACGGTGCCGACGACCGCAGCCGGTCGGTCGGCGACATGCTGGTCGCGTGGGACAAGACGGCCGCCAGCGCGCTGCTGGCAAGCCCGCGGTTCGAGGAGACCTCGTCGGGCTACCTCGGCACCAGCGACGGCTGGACCGACCTCGCCGCGCACAAGCGGCTGACGGCGTCTTACGACCACGCCGGCCCGGGTCACCTCGGGCAGGTGGGACGGCTGCCGGTCGACGGCGTGGAGGCAACCCACGCCCAGGTCACCCTCGGCTACGGCACCGACCGCGGGGCGGCCATCGACGCGGCGCGGCAGAGCTCCAACACCGGCTTCGACGCGCTCGCGGAGCTCTACGCCGCCGGCTGGGAGGCGTACGCCGCGTCGCTGGACCCGGCGCCGGACAGCCTCGCCACCGAGCATCAACGCGACGTCTACTGGTCCTCCCTGGTGATGCTGGCGGCCAGCGAGGACAAGCAGAACACCGGCGGCTTCGTCGCCTCGCCGAGCATGCCGTGGGCGTGGCGCAACGACAAGGACCTCGCACCGGTGCCCGGCCCCTACCACCTGGTGTGGCCGCGCGACCTGTACCAGCACGCCACTGCGCTGCTGGCAGCCGGTGACGAGGGCGCCGCCCACCGGGCGTGGCAGTTCCTGATGTCGGTGCAGGAGCCGGACGGGCACTTCCCGCAGAACACCGAGACGACCGGTGAGCCGCACTGGACCAACATCCAGCTCGACGAGACCGCGCTGCCGCTGGTGCTGGCCTGGCAGCTCGACCGCACCGACCCCGCGTCGCTGCAGTCGGTACGCAAGGCCGCGGAGTTCCTCGTCGGCTTCGAGATGGACGGGCACCGGTCGCCGTGGACCCCGCAGGAGCGCTGGGAGAACCAGAGCGGCTACTCACCGGGCACCATCGCCGCCTCGATCGCCGGTCTGGTCTGCGCCGCCGACCTGCTGGAGCGCGGGGGAGACCCGCAGGCCGCACGGCGCTACCGCCGCGTCGCCGACGAGTGGGCGGCGAAGGTGGACGGCTGGACGGCGACCCGGAACGGACGGTTCTCTCCGAAGCCGTACTACCTGCGGCTGTCGAAGGAGGGGGACCCGAACGTCGCCTCGCCGTACAACCCCGGCGACAACTACCCCCGCGAGGTGGACCAGCGCACCCAGGTCGACCCGTCGTTCCTGGAGCTGGTGCGGCTGGGCATCAAGCCCGCCGACGACCCGATCGTGACCAACACCGTCGAGGTGGTGGACAGGGTGCTCTCCGAGCAGACGCCGGCGGGCGTGTTCTGGCACCGGTTCACCAGCGACGGGTACGGCGAGGAGGCCGACGGCAGCGACTGGAACATCGGCGAAGGCCGCACCTACGGCCGGCTGTGGCCGATCTTCGCCGGGGAGCGCGGGGAGTACGAGCTGCTCGCCGGGCAACCGGGGCTCGCGTCACAGCGGCTGACGGACATGGCCGCAGCCGCGAACCAGGGCCTGCTGCTGCCCGAGCAGGTGTGGGACAACCGGGCGCCGGCCGACGACGGACAACCGCGGCCCGGCACGCCGACCCGGTCGGCGACACCACTGGCCTGGACCCACGGCCAGTACGTCCGGCTCGCGTGGTCGATCGACGCCGGGGCGCCGGTGGAACGCCCCTCGGTGGTCGTCGACCGCTACGCCGGCGACTGACCCCTCATGCCGCCCCGCTGACGCGGGCCGCGTCGGCGATCTCGGCGCGAGTGTCGATCCTCCTCGCGTCGAGATCCCAGTACGGGTCCCTCCCTTCGCGGTGGCCTACGTGCGTTGACGTGCCCGGCGGGTTGCTTCTAGGTTTCGCTGCGGGAGGGCGGACCCCGGGAGATCTGCTGATGGGACGTGCCACCCGCGTTGCCCTGACCGTCGTCCTCGTCGCGGTCGCCGCGATCGTGCTGGTGGCGCCCGCGCCACCGGGCCGGTCCGCCCAGAGCCGGTGCGGCGACCCGGAGCGGCGCCCCTGGTGAGACAAGTCCCGCAGTCCTGACACCCGGGCGGGTCTGCTCCTGGAGGCTCTGACGCTCGAGGAGAAGATCTCGCTGCTGGCCGGTGACGAGTGGTTCGGCGCGTCCGGCAGGACGGGCGGCCACATCGGCACCAGCGACGGGGTTCCCCGCGTCGGCCTGCCGACCACCTACTACACCGACGGCCCGACCGGCGTACGACGGGGCAGCGCCACCGCGATGCCCGCCCCGATCGGGTTGGCCGCCACCTTGGACCCGGGTGCGGCGTTCCGGCACGGCGGCGTGATCGGCACGGAGGCCAGGTTCAAGGGCAACGACGTGATCTACGCGCCGACGGTCAACATCATGCGCACACCGCTGGCCGGGCGGGCCTTCGAGGGCTACGGCGAGGACCCGTTCCTGGCGGCCCGGATGGCGGTGGGGTGGCTGCGCGGCGTGCAGGACCAGGAGAAGGGCTTGCCGGTGGCGTACCCGTACGGTCACGGCCTTTCCTACACGAAGTTCGCCTACCGAGACCTGGTGGTGACGCGCGCTGCGCAAGGTGTGGGCGCGACGGTGGAGGCAACCGTGGTCAACACCGGCGACCGGCGGGGTGCCGCGGTGCCGCAGCTGTACGTCCAGGCGCCCTCGCCCGGCGCCGGCGTCGAGCAGCCGCCGCGGCAGTTGAAGGGCTTCACCAAGGTGCGGCTGCGGCCGGGGGAGTCGCGGCGGGTCTCCTTCCGCCTGGGCCGGCGGGCCTTCGCCCACTGGGACACCGCGGCCGATGGGTGGCGGGTGCACCCCGGGTGCTACGGCGTGCTGCTCGGCAGCTCGTCGCGGGACATCCGCCTCCGCGCGCGCGTCCCGGTCCGCTGCGGCTGAGGGGCCTCAGTCGTCGCTCAGCCGGGCGTAGAGCAGGCAGTCGCGCCAGTCCCCGCGCAGCAGCTTGTAGTCGCGCAGCCGGCCCTCGCGGGTCATGCCGGCCTTCTCCAGCACGCGGGAGCAGGGCTCGTGGTCGGGATGGCAGTGGGCGGCGATGCGGTGCAGCTTGAGCTCGCCGAAGCCGAACTCGAGCATCAGGCTGAGCGCCTCGCTGGCGTACCCGTGCCCCCACGACTCCGGGGCGAACACGAAGCTCACGACCCCGCGTGCGTGGTCGGTGTTCTCGAGGTCCAGGGTCACCGAGCCCACGAGCCGTTCGGTGTCGACCTCCATCGCCGCGAGGTGGTAGCCGGACCTGGCCTCAAGCGCGTCGGCCTGGGCCACCGCGGCCGCGAGGAACGCCCGGGTGTCGGACGGCTCGTTCGGGCCCCACAGCGTGTTCGCGGTGACCTCGGGGTCGGAGACGATCGCGTGCAGCGGCTCCTCGTCGGCGGGTTCGAACTCGCGCAGTACCAGGCGCTCACCGCTCAGCCTGACGTGCACCGGTCAGCCCTCCAGCGCCCGGTCGATGAACCGCACGACGTCGTGCAGCACCTCGTCGCGGTTGGTCTCGTTGAAGACCTCGTGCCGCGCCTGCGGGTACGTGTGCTCGGCGAACCGGGACCCGCGCAGCGTCTCGATGCCCGACCGGGTGCCGTCGATCGGCACCAGCTGGTCGTCCTCCCCGTGCACCCACAGTGTCGGCAGGTCGCCGAGGTCGCCGCCGGCCCGGATGGCCTCGAGGCAGCGCACCAGGGCCTCCAGCGTGGGACGCCGGAACCGGCCGTGCCACACGAGCGGGTCGTCGACGTAGGCCTTGCCCACCGCGGGGTCGCGCGACAGCGTGTCGGGGTCGATCGGGGCGTCCGGGATCTCCTCCAGCTCCAGCAGCGACGTGGCCGCGTCCCAGCGGCCGAGCACCGGCCCGGACAACACGAGGGCGGCCAGCTCGCCGCCGTACCGCTGGGCGTAGCGAGCGGCGATCATGCCGCCCATCGAGTGCCCGATCAGCACGGTGGGCAGGCCCGGGTCGCGCTCGCGCGCCCGTTCGGCGAGCCCGTGGAAGTCGGCCACGACCTGCTCGTAGTCGGGGACGAGCACCCGCTCGCCGGCGCTGCGGCCGTGCCCGACGTGGTCGACGCCGTGCACGACGGCGCCGTGGCGCACGAGCGCGTCGGCGACGTGCTCGT
>DATABY010000238.1:0-2222 GCA_036259355.1 Nocardioidaceae bacterium | reverse complement strand
GGTGAGCAGCCCGTTCCGGTCCAGACCGTCGGCGACGGTGGCCAGGCGACGGTCCGACCGCGCTCGCCAGGCGAGTCCCCCGAAGGAGCGTCCGCGCGGTCCCACGGCGTCCAGGACCACCGCCTCGACGGGGTGCCCACGGTGGGTGTCCACGACGTGCAGCCGGCCCGTGGCGCGGTCCACGCGCAGTCGCCCGTTCTCCACCAGGGCGACCACCGCGGTCTCGACCACGCGGCGCGGGCGCCGGCCAGATAGACGACCTCGTACAGGTCGGAGCGGAGCAGGGGGACGTGCGTTCCGGTCATGTCCGTCGTCCTTCAGGTCGAGGATCGAGAGGGGCTGCGGCCGCACGCCGACGGTCGCACGTCCCGCCCGACGTCCGCGAGCGTGCTGCACGATTGCACGCGCGGATATGGTTCGGCTGTGGTCGACCGGGACTCGCCGTCGGTGCGCGAGCGGCGGCTGGCCCGTGCAGGGGTCAGTGAGCCATTCCCAGTAACGGCTCCGCCGGCCCGTTGATCATGTAGTGCGGCCATGCACGTGGTGGAGCAGGACGAGGGCGGCGGCGGTGATGGCGCCGATGCGCTTGGTGAGCTCGCGTGCCTCGATCATGACCGGGACCTCTTCTGCGGATGGGGGTGGGTCCGCAGCGCTCAGCAGCGGACGCTGAGACAGGTGACCGTGCCCGCGGGTGGGGCGAGCGAAGGATGGTCGGGCCCCGGGGCGGGCAGTCAGGCCTGCTGCGGCGCGCGGTGCGGCTCGTTGTTGAGGCTGGTTGCCCTGGTCGCCGGCGATGCGGTGCGGCGGGGCCAGGTCCAGGCGGCGCGCAGGATGAAGGCCAGGAGCAGCACCTCGAGTCCGATGGAGAGGCCGTAGAAGTAGAAGTAGGTCCAGGACTCGCCGTCAGCGTTGTATATCGAGACGGGGATGTAGAGCGTTGCTACGACGAGGTTGATGGTGCGGTTGACACGGGCGGGCAGTGTCGTGGAGAGCAGGATCATGAGGCTCGGGATGGCCATGAGCGTGAGCCCAAGGGCGACGAAGGTTGGGCCGGTGTCGAACTCGTGGACGACACCGGCCAGGATGTCGTCGATGGACCCGGGCTTGTACAGGTGGAAGTAGTCCACGTAGATGTAGAGGAACATGAGACTGGTCCATGCTGCTGCGAGCTTGGCCTGCACGGGCATGCGCGGATCTTGCAGCGCGCTGTGGGATCGCGGATTCTCTCGTGCGGTGTGGGATTGAGGCGTTCTCATCAGATTGCTCCTTGCGTTGATCGGGTGGGTGCTTCCACCGTCACGGATGCCGGCGGCGGGCACATCAGCCCCGGAGCCTGATTCGACCTGGCCGTTGGCACGGCCGAGCTCTTGTACTTTCGGCCGATACCCCGAGCACGCGGGCTGCCTAGGCTGATCAGATGGCCACCAACGCACTCCGCTCGTTGTGGGCCGAACCTCGACCCACGAATGCCCCGGACCGGGGGCCGCGGGACTGGGCCTTGGTCGCAGCACTGGTCGGCTGGTCCCTGGTGGAAGTGGTGCTTGGCCAGAGCCTGGTGCTTCGCCAGGACCTGGCGCCGCGCCCGCTGCTGCTGCTCTATGTGCTCGCGGTCCTGGGCTCCCTGCTGTGGCGACGCACGCACCCGCTCGTCGCGGTTGCGGTCTCCTTCGGCACGTTGACGATCCTCGACATCGTCAGAATCCTCACCGGGTCGCAAGGCGGCCTGCTGAGCAGCACATCCGCGGCGCTGATCCTGGCCTACGCCCTGTTCCGGTGGGGCTCCGGTCGGGAAGCCGCAATCGGCCTCGGCGTCATCCTGCTCTGGCTGCCCATCACCACCGTCGCCGACCCCACCAGCCTGGCGGACACGGTCGGGGCGTACGGGTTCTTCCTGTTCGCCGCCGCGCTCGGCGCCGCGGTCCGCTATCGGACGAAGATCCGCTTCCGCGACATCGACCAGGCCAAGGCCCGCGAACGCGAACAGCTCGCTCGTGAACTCCACGACACCGTCGCCCACCACGTGTCGGGCATCGCCATCCAGGCCCAAGCAGGACGTGCCATCGCGGCCTCCCACCCCGAGCGTGCCATCGAGGCCCTGGCCATCATCGAGGACGCAGCGACCCGCACCCTCACCGAGCTGCGCACCATCGTCGGCGTGCTCCGCGCCACACAGGACACCGAGTTCGCGCCGCAACCCGGCGTGGCCGAGGTCGAGCAGCTCG
>DATABY010000237.1:0-3635 GCA_036259355.1 Nocardioidaceae bacterium | reverse complement strand
GCGGCGGCCGCGGCCGCCTCCTGGCTCTTCGTGGTCAGCTTGTTGAGGTCCATGCCTGGTCCATTCCCCCTTGGTCACACCGTACGGTCAGAGGTGACGCCGGCCGCGGGACGCGGTCGGCGAGCACCTGGTTCAACGCCGTGGAAGTTGAGTGCATTCCGCTCAACCCCGAACGAGCCGGGATTCTTGACGCCTCACCACAGCCCCCATTGCTGGTGACGCGCCGGGATTCTTGACGCCCCACCACAGAGGCTGCTCCCAGAGACCTCTCCGGTGACGCGTCAGAATTCCTGGCGCGCGTCAGCGGGGCGCGCGTACGACGCGGGGCATGCAGGCGTCGGCCGATCCGCGCGAGACGCCGGGAAACTCGAACGACGTCGACTCCCCCGGCCCGAGCACGAACCTGTCGCTGTCGTCGCCCGCCACGTCGGTGCCCGCAACCGTCACGACCGTCACGGTGTAGACCATCGGCTCCTTGGCGGAGTTGGTGATGTCGCCGTGCGCCGACCAGACCTTGCGGCGCGGCGCGCAGGAGAAGTTCGCCAGGTCGCCCGCCGCCGGCTGGAGTCGCGCCGCACCCGCCGCGTGCGCGTCGGAGCCACTGGCCCCACGCGCGCCACCTGCCCCGCCGCCGGATGCGGTGGCACCACCGGTCGGGCGCTGCTCGGGGTGTTGTGCCGCGGCTTGCTCGGCGTCGCCTCCGCCACAGGCGGACAGCGTCAGGGCGAGGACGGCGGTCGCTGCCGCCAAGGGTCGACGCACGGCGGGGGTCACCCGCCCATTGTCGCGCCGGCCCGGCGCCCACCACGGCCACCGACCGCGCCTCAGCGTGTCGGCCGGCGCCAGCGCACCACCGCCGCCGACCTCGCCGGTGCGACCGCGGGCAGTCGCCGGTCGAGCAGCCGGGACTGGGCCACGTCGAGCGTCGCCTGCAGGTAGGCCACCCGGTCACGCAGGTCCTCGACCTCGTTCTGCAGCTCGAGGATCCGGCGGACGCCCTCCAGCCCGATGCCCTGCGCGGTCAGTCGTGCGACCTCGCGCAGCTGCTCGATGTCGTGCCAGGAGTAGCGGCGTCCGCCGCCGCCCGTGCGTCCGGGCCGCACCAGACCGATGCGGTCGTAGCCGCGCAGCGTCTGCGGATGCATGCCGGACAGCTCGGCGGCCACGCTGATCACGAACACCGGCGCGTCCCGGTGCGAGACGTCGAACTCCAGCGGTCCGCTGCCTTCGGGCTGCTCACGCACGGGGCTCAGCCCCTCGCCCTGCCGAACAGGTCGGCCCGCAGGTCGCCGTTGTCGCCCGAGGCGTCGCGCAGCGCCTCGAGCGCCTCCCGCGCCTTGTCGGTGAGCGACGTGGGTACGACGATCTCGACCGTCACCAGCAGGTCGGCACTGGTGCCGTCCTTGCGGCGGCTGCCCTTGCCGCGCACCCGGAACGTGCGGCCGTTGGGCGTGCCCGGCGGGATCTTCACCGTCACCGCGCCGCCGCCCAGCGTCGGCACCCTGATGTCGGCGCCGAGGGCGGCCTCGTCGAACGACACCGGGACCGTGAGCGTCAGGTTGTCGCCGGAGCGCCCGAACACCGCGTGCGGGCTCACGTGCACCACCACGAACAGGTCACCGGCCGGTCCTCCTCGTTCGCCGGGTGCGCCCTTGCCGCGCAGCCGGATTCGCTGACCGTCGCGCACCCCGGCGGGGATGCGCACCTGCATCCGGCGCGACGACGTGCCGCGCCCCGAGCCGTGGCAGACCGGGCACGGGTCCTCGACCACCAGCCCGCGGCCGCGGCAGTCGGGGCACGGTTCGGTCATCGCGAACACACCACCGTCGCTGGTGGTCTGCATGCCGGTACCCGAGCAGTTGGGGCACACCTTCGGCACCGTCCCGCTGCGCGCGCCGGTGCCCGAGCACGCCGTGCACGCGGACTCGCTGGTCATCTGCAGCGGCACCGTGACCCCGCTGATCGCCTGGTCGAACGAGATGCTGGCCTCGCTCTCGATGTCGGCACCACGCCGCGCCGAGGCACGCCGTCCGCCACCACCGAAGATGTCACCGAGCAGGTCACCGAGGCCACCGGTGCCTCCGGCACCGGGTCGTTCGCCCCCGAACAGGTCACCGAGGTCGAACGTCGTGGTGCCGCCCCGGCCACCGGCACGCCCGCCACCGGGCGGCCGGAAGCCGCCGGTGCCGAACATGCTGCGCATCCGGTCGTACTCCTTGCGCTTCTCCGCGTCGGAGAGCACCGCATGCGCCTCGCTGACCGCCTTGAACCGGTCCTCGGCGGTGGGGTCGCCGGGGTTGGCGTCGGGGTGGTTGGCGCGGGCGAGCTTGCGGTAGGCCTTCTTCACGTCCTCGGTGCTGGCGTCCTTGGACACCCCGAGGATCTTGTAGAAGTCCTTCTGCAGCCACTCGCTGCTGCTCATCCGGTCACCTCCCCGTCACGCTCGTGCTCGTCAGTCCCCTTCGCCGGTGACCTCGGGCCGCTCCACCGGCGCCCCGGCCGGGTCGGTCGAGGGCTCGGCGACTGCGACCCTGGCCGGCCGGAGGACACGTTCGCCCATCCGGTAGCCGGTCTGCAGGACCGCAGTGCACGTCGGACCGTCGATTCCGTCGGCGTGCGCATGCATCATCGCCTCGTGGATGCGGGGGTCGAACGGGTCGCCCTCCGCACCGAAGCGCTCCAGACCCAGACCGGCGATCGTGCGACCGAGCGAGTCGGCGACGGCCTTGAACCCGCCCTCCAGCTCGCCGTGGTCGCGCGCCCGGTCGATGTCGTCGAGCACCGGCAGCAGCGCAGTGAGGACGCCGGCCGTGGCGGTCTCGCGCACCATCACCCGGTCACGGTCGACCCGGCGCTTGTAGTTGACGTACTCCGCCTGCAGCCGCTGCAGGTCGAGCGTCCGCTCGGCCAGCGACGCCTCCAGCTCCGCGACCCGGTCGGTCTGCCGCGAGCCGTCCGTGGTGTCGGCACCTTCGCCGGTCGCCGCCTGGACGTCGGGGTCCTGTGTCGGATCCCGGTGCCGCTCGGAGTCGGGCCGTGCGGCCTCCGGGGCGGTCTGCGGGTCGGGCCCGGGAGCCGCAGCCGCCTGCGGCTCCCGCACCTCTCCGGTCTCGGGGTCGATGCGCCGCCGGTCGCGGAAGACCGGCTGCTCGTCGAACTCCGTCACTTCCGCTCGCCCCCAGTGGTGCCCTCGTCGGTGGTGCCCTCGTTGTCCTCGTCGACGATCTCGGCCTCGACGACGTCCTCGTCGGCCTGGCCACCGGCCGTGCCCGCGTCACCGGGCGCACCGGCGTCGGCCGCACCGGCCTCGTCACCGGCCTGGGCGTACATCGCCGACCCCATCTTCTGGCTGGACTCGGCCAACTTGGCCGCGGCCGTCTTGATCGTGTCGGTGTCGTCGCCCTCGAGCGCCTTCTTCAGCGCCTCGACGTCGGTCTCGACCTCGGTCTTGACGTCGGCCGGGACCTTGTCACCGTTGTCGGTCAGGAACTTCTCGGTCGTGTAGACCAGGCTGTCGGCCTGGTTGCGGGTCTCCACGGCCTCCCGACGCTGACGGTCCTCCTCGGCGTACTGCTCGGCGTCCTTGATCATCTTGTCGATCTCTTCCTTCGACAGCGCCGAGCCACCGGTGATCG
>DATABY010000236.1:0-28115 GCA_036259355.1 Nocardioidaceae bacterium | reverse complement strand
CGACGACCCCGACGACCCCGGCGTCGCGATCCACTACGACAGGCGACACGCCGGCTGAGACTGCCGGCGGCGGATAGGGTCGGGCGCGTGACCGACCAGCACTCCGACCAGCACTCCGACCAGCACCGGGGCCAGGACCCGTTCGACCGCGCGCACGAGGCAGCGACCCGACTCCGCGCGATCACCGGTATCGAGCAGCACGACATCGCCCTGGTGATGGGCTCAGGCTGGTTGCCGGCCGCGGAGGCACTCGGTGAGACGCTGGCGGAGGTGGCGGTCACCGACCTCCCAGGGTTCGCGCCACCGGCGGTCGAGGGCCACGCGGGCCGGCTGCGTTCGGTGCGCTGCGGTGACCGGACACTCCTGGTCTTCCTCGGACGCACGCACTTCTACGAGGGCCACGGCGTACGGGCCGTCGTGCACGGAGTGCGCACGGCGGCCGCAGGCGGCTGCCGGGCCGTCGTACTCACCAATGGGTGCGGCGGACTCGACCCGAAGTGGCAGCCGGGTACCCCCGTCGTCGTCAGTGACCACATCAACCTCACCGGCTCCTCACCCGTCGAGGGCGCCAACTTCGTCGATCTCACCGACCTCTACAGCGCACGGCTGCGCCGGCTCTGCCGCGAGGTCGACCCGAGCCTGGCGGAGGGCGTCTATGTGCAGTTTCCAGGGCCGCACTACGAGACCCCGGCGGAGATCGCGATGGTGCGCGCGATAGGCGGCCACCTGGTCGGCATGTCCACCACTCTCGAGGCGATCGCGGCCCGGCAGGCGGGGCTCGAGGTGCTCGGGTTGTCGCTCGTCACCAACCTGGCCGCCGGCATCTCCGGACAGCCGCTCGACCACGAGGAGGTCCTGCAGGCCGGCAAGGACGCGGCGTCGCGGATGGGCGAGCTGCTCGCGGCGATCGTGCCGGGGATCTGATGCGCGTCCTGGTCACCGGGGCGGCCGGGTCGATCGGCCGGGTCGTCACCGACGGCCTGACGGCAAGAGGCCACACCGTGGTCGGCGTCGACCGCACGCCGGCGGAGGCGCCCGGCCAGGCCGACGTCGTCGCCGACGTGCTCGATGCGCACGCGATGCGCGCCGCGGTCGCCGACGCCCACGGCGTGGTGCACCTGGCGAGCATCCCGCACGAGTCCTCGCTGCCGGAGATCCTCGAGTCACACGTGCACACCACCGCCGTGCTCCTCGACGCGATGGTGACGACAGGCGTCAACCGGATGGTGTACGCGAGCAGCAACCACGCCGTCGGCAGGACGCCGCGTAACGGCCTGTTGAGCACCAGCACCCGGCCCCGCCCGGACAGCTTCTACGGCGTCGGGAAGGTGGCGGCCGAGGGACTGGGCAGCCTGTACGCCGACCGGCACGGCATCGACTTCGTCGCCTGCCGGATCGGCTCGTTCCTTCCGCGGCCCACGACGCGACGGCACCTGTCGACCTGGCTCAGCCACGGCGACGCCGTCCGCATGGTCGACGCCGCACTGAGGGCGCCACACCCCGGCTTCGCCGTCCTGTACGGGGTCTCCGCCAACACGCGCGCATGGTGGGACCTCGCTCCCGGGCGCGACCTCGGCTTCGACCCGCAGGACGACGCGGAGGCATACGCCGAGGAGATCCTTGCGGCTCCGGAGACCGAGCAGGACCGCTTCGAGGCGTCGTACGTCGGCGGGCCCTTCGCCGCCGACGCGTTCGTGCGGCGACCGTTCGACTGAAGGGGCCTCCTGGGCGGGTACGCGCTGGCCATGCTGCCCGGTGCGGTGCTGGCCGCCTTCGTCCGTCGCCGCGGCCGGTGGCTGCTGCTGGCGCTCGGTGCCGGCGTGCTGCTCTTCCCGGCGGTGGGCGTCGCGCGCGAGGAGCTCGGTTTACCGCGCACTTCACGGCACTGAACTGGGCCCTGGTCGGCCTGGCCGGCTCGGTGTGTTCGCCACCCTCGGTGCGCTGCCGGTGGTCACCCTTCGGGTGGTGGACCGGGTGCTGGGCCGGCTCGGAGTCCACGCGACCGCCGATGGGCCGTCGACGCGCTCTGGGGGCGGCGCCGCGCCAGGTGGTCTCGTGCCGCCGGTCCAGGGGGCTGAAGCCGCTGTCAGTCGGCGTACGCCACCGGATCACCGACAGCGATGGCGCCCGGTCTCAGCACGTCGGCGACGACGCCCACTACGGCTCCGTTCGCCTGCTCGGCCGTCTGCAGGAGCCGCGGGTCCGCGGGCAGACCCAGCTGGGGGAGGTTGACCATGACGCACCGTGGCATCGGCGCGCGGATGGCGAGCACGACCTCGCTTCCCACAGCGACATGCCGCCCGAGCCACCCGTCCTCGACGAAGCCGGGAGCGTCGGGTGTCTCCAGGACCAGGTTGGGCCGCAGTCGTCGCACGTCGACACCGTCACCGCGGGCGTCCGCGAGTCGTTGCAGCGTAGCCAGGGTGAGCAGGTGGATGGGGCCTTCGTCGAAGTGCGAAACCTCCTCTTCGCGGCTCAGCGTGACGGGTCGGCCGACGTACGCGGTCAGCGCGGCGTGGATGTCCGGGTCGTCGCCGCGGCGCGTCCGTCCGTCCGTGAACCGGATGACGGGCGTGTCGCCGTCGTAGTGCGCCGCCAGCGACAGCAGCCCGTCCATCTTGCGGAACCGGCGGGTGGACTTGCCGCTGCCGAGCTTTCCGTCGGGGTCGCGAACGCACCAGACGCGGTCACCGTGCAGCCGTCGCTCGTCGACGGTGGCACGGTCGAGCACCTCGCCGGCCATTGACTTGACCGGGTAGCGATACACGTTGGCGAGTCGCCCGAGGGTCGACGGGTCTGCTGGGACCGGCACGGCAGTCATGCTCGCAGACGCGGCGCGCGTCCCCGCCGGTTCCGGGCGGAACGCCCTCGGGGCGTGACCTAGCAGTGCGCACCGTCGTTGCACCGGTGTCGCGCCCGCCTCACCCGAGGAGAACCCATGCGGATCCACCGAGTCGTGCTCTCCCTGTTCGCCGCGGTCGTACTCGCCGTACCGGCCGCCACCGCCACCGCCGTGGTCGACACCGGCGCCGCCGTGCCTGGGCCGTCGTACGTCGAGCTCGAGGCACCGCAGCCCTCCTGGTACACGTCGCGGTTGCACGCCCGGGTGCTGGCCGCCGCGGAGCGCGGCGAGGGTGTGCCGATCCCCGACGGCGTCGACTACGACACGAGCGGGCTCGCGTTCACCGGCATCCGCCCCGGCTCTTGGATCATCGCGCCGGCCGGCTGCACCGCCAACTTCGTCTTCGGCAGCGCCAGTGACTACTACATCGGCACCGCCGGCCACTGCACCGACGTGGGCGACGAGGTCACGGTCATCGCGGCCCCCGGTGTCCTGATGAACATCGGGACCACGGTGCGCAGCGTCAACGGCGGTGTGGGCAACGACTTCGCACTGATCGACGTGCAGCCGTCGATGGAGCAGCACGTGAACCCGTCCATGACCTACTTCGGCGGCCCGACGGGAGCGGGGAGCCCGCAGCCGAACGACGTCGTCCAGCACGCCGGGCACGGTCTGGTGATCGGCACCGGCGGCACGCCCCGTGCCGGCGTCGTCGTCTACCGCGGCGCCGGCGACCAGGGCGGCGACGCGTTCGCCTGGGTCGGTGCGGCGAGCCCCGGCGACTCCGGCTCCGCGGTACGGCTGGCCAACGGCCAGGCGGCCGGTGACCTGACCCACCTCGTCGTCGGCGGCCCGTACCTTCCGGGCAACGTCGCGGGCACCTCGATCTCCCGGATGCTGCAGATCGCCGGACGACCGCTCGCGACGGCTGCCGACGGTCCCGACCCGACCTCGTGACGGCGCCGCCCGCGTCGGCCGGCGGCTGGCAGACTCGGGCGCATGAGCCCACCCGCGACGAGCGAGCCGGACCCTGATCTGCTGGCCCGGGCGCGGACGTGGCTCGCCGACGACCCGGACCCGGACACCCGCCGAGAGCTCGCAGACCTGGTCGACCGGGTCGAGTCCGGTGACCCCGCCGCGGGCCACGACCTCGCGGACCGTTTCGCCGGGATGCTGCAGTTCGGTACGGCGGGCCTGCGCGGCGAGCTGGGTGCAGGGCCGAACCGGATGAACCGCGCTGTCGTGAGCCGCGCGGCCGCCGGGCTGGCGGCGTACCTGGAGGCCAACGGAGCCGGCTCCGACGACGGGGTCGTGGTCGGATACGACGCCCGGCACAGGTCCGACGCGTTCGCCGAGGACACGGCAGCGGTGCTGCGCGGCGCGGGCCTGCGGGCGTACCTGCTCCCCCGTCCGCTGCCGACACCGGTCCTGGCCTTCGCCGTCCGGCACCTGCGCTGCGTGGCCGGCGTGATGGTGACCGCCTCGCACAACCCGCCGCAGGACAACGGGTACAAGGTCTACCTCGGGGACGGGTGCCAGATCGTGCCTCCCGCCGACACCGACATCTCCGCGGCGATCGATGCGGTCGACAGCCTGTCCGCAACCCCGCGCACCGACGACGCCACCGTGCTCGGCGAGGACGTGGTCGAGGCCTACCTCGCCGCCGTGCTCGCGACGGTCGAGGACGGGCCGCGCGACCTGCGGGTGGTGCACACCCCGTTGCACGGCGTCGGCGGGGAGATCGTCGCACGGGCGTTGCGAACCGCGGGGTTCGTCGACGTCCATGCCGTGCCGCGCCAGGCCGACCCCGACCCAGACTTCCCGACGGTGTCGTTTCCGAACCCCGAGGAGCCAGGCGCGATCGACCTCGCCGTGCAGACGGCCCAGGAGGTGGATGCCGACCTGGTGCTGGCCAACGACCCGGACGCCGACCGGTGCGCGGTCGCCGTACCCACCGGGCAGGGCTGGCGGATGCTGCGCGGCGACGAGGTGGGCGCGCTGCTGGGGGACGTGCTGCTGCGGCGTGGCGTCCCGGGCGTCTACGCGACCTCGATCGTCTCCTCGTCGCTGCTCGGCGAGATGGCGCGGCGGCACGGTGTCGGCTACACCGAGACGCTGACCGGCTTCAAGTGGATCGGCCGGGTGGACGGGCTGGCGTTCGGCTACGAGGAGGCGCTCGGCTACTGCGTCGCCCCCCAGGTGGTGCGAGACAAGGACGGCGTCTCGGCGGCGCTGCACGTCGCCGACCTGGCGGCCCGGCTGCACGCGGAGGGGCGCTCGCTGCTGGACCGGCTCGACCAGATCGCACAGGAGTACGGGCTGCACGCCACCGACCAGCTGTCGGTGCGGGTCTCCGACCTCGCCCAGATCGACGCCGCGATGACCGGGCTGCGGCGGCGTCCACCCGGGTCGCTGGGCGGGCTGACGGTGCAGCGGACCGAGGACCTGACCGAGGGCGTCGGCGGGCTTCCCCCGACCGACGGGCTGCGGTACCGGCTCGCCGACGGCGCCCGCGTGGTGGTGCGCCCCTCGGGCACCGAACCGAAGCTCAAGTGCTACCTCGAGGTGGTGGTCGACGTGACGGACAGCGTCGACGCGGCGCGCATCGCCGCGGCCGGCCGCCTCGACGCGATCCGCAGCGACCTCGCCACCGCCCTCGGCCTGCGATGACCTCCTAGACTGACTCGGTGACTACCGTCTCCTCCTCGGCGGCTGGTGTCGACGAAGCCACCCGCTCCCCGTCGACGCTGCGTCGGTTCCTGCACGGCCTGCCCGGTGTCGACCAGGTCGGCGCCGAGGCCCGGGCGACCGGGCTGGCCACCCGCTCGATCAAGACCACCGCCAAGGAGTGGGCCCTGGACCTGGCCGTGCGGATGATCGACCTCACCACGCTGGAAGGGCAGGACACCCCCGGCAAGGTCCGGGCGCTGTGCGCGAAGGGCATGCGACCCGACCCGTCCGACGGCACGTGCCCGGCGGTGGCCGCGATCTGCGTCTACTCCGACATGGTGCCGGTGGCCAAGGAGGCCCTTGCGCGCAGCGGAGTCAAGGTGGCCAGCGTCGCGACCGCATTCCCGTCCGGGCGGGCCGCACTCGACGTCAAGCTCGCCGACACCCACGGCGCCGTCGAGGCCGGCGCGGACGAGATCGACATGGTGATCGACCGGGGCGCGTTCCTCGCCGGCGACTACCAGCGGGTGCACGACGAGATCGTCGCGGTCAGGCAGGCGTGCGGCGACCGCGCCCACCTCAAGGTCATCCTGGAGTCCGGTGAGCTGGTCACCTACGACAACGTGCGCCGTGCCTCCTGGCTGGCGATGCTCGCCGGCGCGGACTTCATCAAGACCAGCACCGGCAAGATCTCACCGGCCGCGACACTGCCGGTGACCCTCGTGATGCTGGAGGCGGTGCGCGACTTCCGGGACACGACCGGACGACAGGTGGGGGTGAAGCCGGCCGGCGGCATCCGCACCTCCAAAGAGGCGCTGCGCCATCTCATTCTCGTCAACGAGACCGTTGGTGACGACTGGTTGTCGCCGGACTGGTTCCGCATCGGTGCCTCCAGCCTGCTCAACGACCTTCTGATGCAACGCGCCAAGATGGCCACCGGCCGCTACGCCGGGCCCGACTACTTCACCTTGGACTGAGGGGCGAGCACGGATGGGATTCGAGTACGCGCCGGCGCCGGAGTCGCGTGCGGTCGTCGACCTCAGGTCGTCGTACGGGCTGTTCGTCGACGGCGAGTTCACCGACGCCACGGACGGCCGCACGTTCAAGTCGGTGAGCCCCGCGACCGAGGAGGTGCTGGCCGAGGTCACCGAGGCCGGCCCCGGTGACGTGGACCGCGCCGTCCGCGCGGCCCGGCGGGCCTACAACAAGGTCTGGTCGAGGATGCCGGGCGCCGAGCGGGCGAAGTACCTGTTCCGCATCGCGCGCATCGTCGCCGAACGCTCCCGCGAGCTGGCGGTGCTGGAGAGCCTCGACAACGGCAAGCCGATCCGGGAGTCGCGCGACGTCGACCTGCCGCAGGTCGCCGCGCACTTCTTCTACTACGCCGGCTGGGCCGACAAGCTCCAATACGCAGGCCTCGGTCAGGACCCGTTGCCGGTCGGCGTCGCGGGCCAGATCATCCCGTGGAACTTCCCGCTGCTGATGCTCGCCTGGAAGATCGCACCCGCGCTCGCGTGCGGCAACACCGTCGTGCTCAAGCCGGCCGAGACCACGCCGCTGACCGCACTGGCGTTCGCCGAGATCTGCCAGCAGGCCGACCTGCCGGCCGGCGTCGTCAACATCGTCACCGGCGCGGGCGAGACCGGGCGCGCGCTGGTCGAGCACGACGACGTCGACAAGATCGCGTTCACCGGCTCGACCGAGGTGGGCAAGGCCATCGCCCGCACGGTCGCAGGCACCCGTAAGCGGACCACGCTGGAGCTCGGCGGCAAGGCGGCCAACGTCGTGTTCGACGACGCACCGCTCGACCAGGCCGTCGAGGGCATCGTCAACGGCATCTTCTTCAACCAGGGGCACGTATGCTGCGCGGGCTCGCGCCTGCTCGTGCAGGAGAGTGTGTACGACGAGGTACTCGCGCGGCTGAAGCGGCGGATGCAGACCCTGCGCGTCGGCGACCCGCTGGACAAGAACACCGACGTCGGCGCGATCAACTCCGCCGAGCAGCTGGCCCGGATCCGGGAGCTGTCCGACGTCGGCGAGCGGGAAGGAGCCGAGCGCTGGTCGCCCGCGTGCCAGCTGCCCGACCGCGGGTACTGGTTCCCGCCGACGGTCTTCACCGGCGTCTCGCAGGCGCACCGCATCGCCCGGGAGGAGATCTTCGGCCCGGTGCTGTCGGTGCTGACGTTCCGCACTCCCGCCGAGGCGGTCGAGAAGGCCAACAACACGCCGTACGGCCTCTCCGCCGGTGTCTGGGCGGAGAAGGGCTCGCGCATCCTCTGGATGGCCGACCGGCTGCGCGCCGGCGTGGTGTGGGCCAACACGTTCAACAAGTTCGACCCGACCAGCCCGTTCGGCGGGTACAAGGAGTCCGGCTACGGCCGCGAGGGCGGACGTCACGGTCTGGAGGCCTATCTTGCCCGCTGAGTCGCGTCGCGTCGACGTTCGCAAGACCTACAAGCTCTTCATCGGCGGCTCCTTCCCGCGCAGCGAGTCCGGGCGCACCTACGTGGTCGAGGACGCCAAGGGCCGGTTCGTGGCCAACGCCGCGCTGGCGTCGCGCAAGGACGCCCGCGACGCGGTGGTGGCCGCGCGCAAGGCCTTCGGCGGCTGGGCGGGACGTACGCCGTACAACCGGGGGCAGGTCGTCTACCGCGTCGCGGAGATGCTGGAGGGCCGGCGTGCCCAGCTCGCCGACGAGGTCGCGCGCGGCGAGGGCATCGCAGGCAAGCGCGCCGACGAGGCCGTCTCGGCGGCGGTCGACCGGCTGGTCTGGTACGCCGGCTGGGCCGACAAGGTCGCCCAGGTGGTGGGCACCAGCAACCCGGTGGCAGGTCCGTACTTCGACTTCACGCTGCCCGAGCCGACCGGCGTGGTCGCGGTCGTGGCCCCGCAGGACTCGTCGCTGCTGGGGCTGGTCGACGTCGTCGCGCCGGCCATCGTCACCGGCAACACCGTCGTCGTCCTGGCCGCGGAGTCGCGGCCGGTGCCGGCGGTCATCCTCGGCGAGGTGCTGGCCACCTCCGACGTACCCGCCGGTGTGGTCAACGTGCTCACCGGCAAGGTCGCCGAGGTCGCGCCGTGGCTCGCCTCGCACATGGACGTCAACGCGCTGGACCTGGCCGGGGTCGAGGAGCCCGCCGTCGCGCGCGACCTCGAGGTCGCCGCCGCGGACAACCTCAAGCGGGTGCTGCGGCCGCGCGCGGAGTCCTGGGACGACGTGCCCGACATCTCCCGGATGCTGTGGGCGCTGGAGACCAAGACGGTCTGGCATCCCATCGGCGTCTGAGCAGGTGTCTCGCCGGGTGGTCGTGCTGGCCGGGCCGTCCGGCTCGGGCAAGAGCCGGCTCGCCGACCGGCTCGGTCTGCCGGTGCTCCGGCTCGACGACTTCTACCGCGACGGCGACGTTCCCGGCCTCCCGCAGCTGGAGATGGGTGTCACCGACTGGGACCATCCGCGGTCGTGGGACGCCGACGCCGCGGTGGCCGCGGTCGAGCGTCTCTGTCGAGCCGGCACGGCCGACGTGCCGCTGTACAGCATCCCGCAGAACCGGCGTGTCGGGCACCGCGTGCTCGACCTGGCCGACTCGCCGTTGTTCGTGGCCGAGGGCATCTTCGCCCCCGAGATCGTCACCGAGCTGCGGCGGCGCGGGCACGTCGCCGATGCGATCTGCGTGCGCCATCACCGCCTGGTGACGTTCTGGCGCCGACTCACCCGCGACCTGCGCGAGCACCGCAAGCCGCCGCTGGTGCTGCTGCTGCGGGGACTGCTGCTGCTACGGACGGAGCCGGCGGTCGTACGACGTGCGACGACCGCCGGCTGCGTCCCTCTGACCCCGCCGCAGGCCGAACGCCGGCTGCGAGGTTTGCTGACCGACCCGAAGGGGTGACGGGTCAGTGGCAGCCGTGTGGTGCCGCGGCGCAGGAGGACCCCAGGGCGAGGTCCTGCAGCGACGTCCACCCACCACGGTGGGCCGTAGCGGCACCGGAGCCCACCAGGGCCACCGTGACGCCCTCCGCGGAGATGACGACCGCGGTTCGCGACCCGTCCCCGCTCCGCAGGGCGGTCGAGGCGGTGCCGAGCCGCGGGTTGCGCAGCTGCGTCCATCCCCGGTTCGCCAGCTGCCCGGCGAGTGCCCCCACCGCCCGGTCGGCGGCGGCCAGGCTCCGGTGCGTCGCCACGTACTGCAGCAGCCCCCCGGATCCGTCCACACCGCCGGTGCTGAACGCGGCGCTACGCTCGGCCACCGCGTCCGTGCTTAGCGACTCCATCGTCGCAGCGTCGGCGGGCTGCCAGTCGCCACCGAGGACCGCCGAGACGGTCTGGGCGTCGAGCATGGCCTCGGCCGGCACCGTGCGCTGTGCAGGCTCCTCGTGCTCGCGGTCGTGGTCCGGCACGCCGGGGTCCGGCGCGGGCGGCGCGTCCACGCCCGGGTCGCCGGGCGGCAGCTCCGTGGGGACGTTCTCCACCGGCACCTCGTCGATCGGCTCCGGCGTCACCTTCGGCGCGCGCGCCGGGGTCTGCCCCGCGACCGACTCGGCGGCGGAGTCGGCGACCGGGGCCGCGGGCTTCGGCTGCGCCGGGGTGGGGCTGGGAGTCACCGGGCCGGAGTGGCTGACCGCCTGCGGGTCGGCCTCCTGCTCGCCGCAGCCGGTGAGCAGCAGGGCACCGGCAGCGGCCAGGACGACGGCCGCACGGACGGCCTTCGTACGCGTGTTCATCGTGCCTCCTCGACGGTCACGGTGAGGGACCCTCGGTTGCGGGAATAGTCGTCATCGGTGACCACGAAGGACAGCGGGCCGGCCTGCTCGACCGTCCACGTCCGCCAGTACGCGTTGCCCGACTCGTCACACGGGGCTGAGCCGTCCTCGGGTGTCCACGTGCCACTCGCACCGTTCACCGCGAGCTCGCTGTGGCCGCCCAGGCTGTTGCTCCACTCGCGCCACCCGTTCCACGAGTACTCCCGCGAACACTCCGCGTCGGCCTGGTACCAGTCGTCCCGGGTGTGGTTGAGGAAGGTGCCCGTCGCCTTGAGGAGCAGTTGCGTCCCCGCCGGGTACGACTGCTTGGTCCGGACCGGCGTGGAGCTCTCCGCGTCCACGGTGATCTGTTCCCGCTCGATCGACCCAGACTCGGCCGGCTCCGGCTCGGCCTCCACGTGCGGCGCCACCCGGACGCGTAGGGCGCCGCGGTTGTTGCCGTAGCCGCCGAAGTCGTCCACCCGCAGGTTCACCGGCCGGGTCTCGCCCGGGGTGAACGTGTAGCGGTAGGCGTGGTTCTCGATGTTGCAGTCCCCGCCGTCGTTCACGACCGGGTCGAAGCGCACCCCGTCGCGGTCGAGCAGGACGTCGTGGTCGCCGTCACGCTCACGCCGCCAGGTCGAGTCGCCGGTCGTCGTGCTGCACTCGGCGTCGGCGCGGACACCGCCGCCGGCGCGCCAGGTGCCGGCCACGACCACGTCGTACTCGACGCCGGCCTGCAGCGAGCCGGGGCTGGTGACGCCGGCCGCGGCGTTCGCCGGGACCCGCCAGCTCATCCGGTTGCGCACGCCGAGGTCGGTGATGCGCACGTCGAGCTTCCCGGCGTTGTCGTTGTGACGCACCGGGTCCCAGATCCGCAGCGGCACACGGCCGTCCCGGGTCGGCTGGTAGATCCAGCGGTAGGTGTGCGTGTCGGTGTCGCAGTCGCTCGCGTTGTCCGAGTCGCCCTGCAGGTCGTTGCCGTCGACGTAGACCTCGAGATGGTCGTCCCACGAACGCCTGCGCACGGACCGGTGACGGTCCCAGTCCGACCGGGGAGCGGTGCTGCACTCCGCGTCGGCGCGGGCCTGCCTGCTCTTGGCGTACCGGTAGCTCCCGGACACCTCGACCAGGTACGGGCGGCCGGCCTGGAGGGCTCCCTGCGTCGTGACACCGACACGCCTGCGCACCGGGAGGGCGATCTGCTCGTTCACCAGGGGCGTGCCGGCGGCGAGCCGGCGCGGGCTCGTGGGCTCTGGCAGCGGCTTGGACCTCGGCTTCGGAGCCGGCTTCGGGGCCGGCTTGGGCTTCGGCCTCGGCTTGGGGGCCGGGGTGGGCCTCGGCCTCGGCTTCGGCTTCGGCGCCCCGGCCCTGCGCGGGTTCCAGAACGTCGTCTTCTTGCGTGCGCCCTTCCAGCTGAGGGAGAAGTGCACGTGGTCGGTGTGGGGGCTCGCGCCGGTGTAGCGCCGCCAGCCCGACGATGCGGAGTACGAACCCCAGATCCGGCGGTTCCAGATCATGTACTGGATACCCAGGCGCCGAGCCATCGCGTACCGGTTGCCGAACTTGTCGGTCTTGAGCAGCCAGCGCATGACCGAGTTGACCGCCCGGCGGTCCGCGGCGCTGTGGATCGAGACCCCCCAGTCGAAGGCGCGCCCCTCCTTGTGCTCCGAGGCACCGCCGATGCCACAGGAGCGGACGATCCCGAGGCTGGTCGAGCTTCGGTAGGTCCGCAGCAGCATGTTGGCGAACGCCGTGGTGCCGCGCTTGGCGGTCGGCGAGCACCTCTGCTGCGGGGTGTAGCCGGCCAGCGGGTCGATCGCGGCCGAGTAGCGGTGCGGTGCCCGAGGCACCTTGGCGGTGGTCGGTGCGGCGATCAGCACTGTCGCGAAGACCAGGGTGCTGGCCAGTGCCGCCCCGAGGCAGCGCGCGAACAGGTGAGGTCGACGATTCACGAGAAGTCTCTTTCAGCAGTCGGCGTACGCGGGCCTCCCTCCAGCCCGCGGGACGCGGGAGTGCTCGCCACCCGCGCCGGACACCGGGCGTCCCCTCCAGCCCGAGTCCGCTGCGCCCAGTGACGGATGTGTCACGGGATGCAGTCGATCAACATGGACCTATCGGGTGGGGGCGCCGCTTCTTAAAGGAATCGCCCAGATCAGGACAGACCGAGCGCGGTGTAGCCCGGCTTGATGACGCCGTCGATGAGGGCCAGACGCTGGTCGAACGGCAGGAACGCGCTCTTCATCGCGTTCAGCGTGAACCAGCGCAGATCGGCCAGATCGTAGCCGTACGCCGCGGCGAGCAGGCGCATCTCACGGCTCATCGAGGTGCCGCTCATCAGGCGGTTGTCGGTGTTGACCGTGACCCGGAAGCGCAGCTGGGCCAGTGGGCCGATGGGGTGCTCTGTGATCGAAGTCACGGCGCCGGTCTGCACATTCGACGACGGGCACATCTCCAACGGGATGCGCTTGTCCCGCACGTACGACGCCAGCCGTCCCAGCTTCGCGCCCTCGGCCCCGGTCCCGTCCGCGGTGCCGTCGCCCAGCGTGATGTCGTCGATGATCCGGACCCCGTGGCCGAGCCGGTCGGCTCCGCACCACTGGAGCGCCTGCCAGATCGACGGCAGGCCGAAGGCCTCGCCGGCATGGATGGTGAAGTGCGCGTTCTCGCGCTGCAGGAACTCGAACGCGTCGATGTGGCGCGTCGGCGGGTAGCCGGCCTCCGCGCCGGCGATGTCGAACCCGGCCACGCCGTCGTCGCGGTAGCGCACCGCGAGCTCGGCGATCTCACGGGAGCGGGCCTGGTGCCGCATCGCGGTCAGCAGCTGGCGTACGACGATGACGCGGCCGGCTTCGCGCGCACCCTCGACGCCCTGCGCCAGGCCCTCCTGCACCGCGGTGACGACCTCGTCGAGGGTGAGGTCGCCGGCCAGATGCTGCTCCGGCGCGTAGCGCACCTCCGCGTACACCACCCCGTCGGCCGCAAGGTCCTCGACGCACTCGCGCGCCACCCGGGTCAGCGCCGGCGCCGTCTGCATCACCGCGACGGTGTGACCGAAGGTCTCCAGGTAGCGCTCCAGCGACCCCGAGCTGGCCGACTCGACGAACCACTCCCCCAGCCGCGGCCCGTCCGCGACGGGTAGCTCGTGCCCGCAGTCGGCGGCGAGCTCGACGACCGTCTGCGGCCGCAGGCCTCCGTCCAGATGGTCGTGCAGCAGCACCTTCGGGGCGGCGACGTAGACGTCCTGGTCGGCGTCGGCCATCCGGCTACTCCTCGTCGGCGCGGTGCGCCGACGCCGGCGAGAACGCAGGCAGGCAGACCGCGACGTACTCCGTCTCGGTGTCCCCGGTCGAGTAGCGCACGGTCTCCCCGGCCCGGGTGATCACCGACTGGCCGGCCTGGACCTCGAGGACGTCGCCGGCGTGCTCGACACGGACGGTTCCGCGGAGCACCAGCGTGATCTCGTCGAAGTCTGGCGTCTGGTGCGGCTCACTCCAGTCGGCGGGGGCGACCATGTGCGCCACCGAGACGGCCTCGGTACCGGAGTTCACCCGTCCGACGTGCTCGTCGATGACCTTGCCGCCGGGGACGGGGATGCGGGTCGGGGTGCGAAGGATCTGCGGCATGGGCTCATCGTCGCACGCGCCGTCAGCGGGCGATCCGGTCGAGGACCACCGAGGTCCGCCCGTACGGCGGCGCGTCCGCAGCGACGTCGTAGCCGCCGCGCAACGACTGCAGCCCGCGCTCGACCCGGTCGGGGTCGTCGGTGTGCAACGTCAGCAAGGGCTGCCCCGCCTGCACCGTCTCCCCTGGCTTGGCGTGGATCTCCACCCCGGCGCCCGCCTGCACCGGGTCCTCCTTGCGGGCGCGGCCGGCGCCGAGCCGCCACGCGGCGATGCCCACCGCGAACGCGTCCAGCCGGGTCAGCACCCCGGACCGTTCGGCCCGCACCACATGGGTCTCGGCGGCGGTGGGCAGCGGCGCGTCGGGGTCGCCTCCCTGGGCGCGGATCATCGCCCGCCACACGTCCATGGCCGACCCGTCGGCCAGCCTGTCGGCCGGGTCGACGTCGTCGTGGCCCACCGCGCCCAGCATCTCCCGGGCCAGCGCGAGAGTGAGCTCCACGACGTCGGCCGGCCCCCCGCCCGAGAGGACCTCCAGCGCCTCGCGGACCTCCAGTGCGTTTCCCGCGGTCAGCCCCAGCGGTATCGACATGTCGGTGATGAGGGCGACGGTGGTGACCTGCTCGGCGGTGCCGAGGTCCACCATGATCTCGGCGAGCTCCCGGGCCTGGCGCAGCTCCTTCATGAAGGCGCCGCTGCCGACCTTGACGTCGAGGACCAGCGCGCCGGTGCCCTCGGCGATCTTCTTGCTCATGATCGAGCTGGCGATCAGGGGGATCGCCTCGACCGTGCCGGTCACGTCGCGCAGTGCGTAGAGCTTCCTGTCGGCCGGGGCGAGTCCGGCGCCGGCGGCGCAGATGACGGCGCCGACCTCCTCCAGCTGCCGCAGCATCGCCTCGGTGGGGACGTCGGCCCGCCACCCGGGGATCGCCTCCAGCTTGTCCAGCGTGCCTCCGGTGAAGCCCAGTCCCCGGCCGGACAGCTGCGGTACGGCCACACCGCACGCGGCGACGAGCGGCGCCAACGGCAGCGTGATCTTGTCTCCCACCCCGCCCGTGGAGTGCTTGTCCGCGGTGGGTCGCGAGAGGCTGCTGAAGTCCATCCGCTCCCCGGAGGCGATCATCGCCGCGGTCCACCGCCGGATCTCCCGGCGGGTCATGCCGTTGAGCAGGATCGCCATCGCCAGCGCCGCCTTCTGCTCCTCGGCCACCACACCGCGGGTGTAGGCGTCGACCACCCAGTCAATCTGGTCGTCGCTGAGCTCCCCGCCGTCGCGCTTGGTGATGATGACCTCGACCGCGTCGTGCGGCTCCGCCACGTCCTCAGCCCCCTCCGCCGTCCCCGCCGCGCAGGTCCTCCGCAGCGAACGCATCGGGCAGCACCTCGCTCATCGGCCGTACGCCACGCACGGTCTGCAGCAGCATCCGGGCACCGCCGTGCTCCCACAGCAGCTGGCGACAGCGCCCGCACGGCATCACGACCGCGCCGCGTCCGTCGACGCACACCACCGCCACCAGGCGCCCGCCCCCGCTGGCGTGCAGCTGCGAGACCAGGCCGCACTCGGCACACAGCCCCACCCCGTAGGAGGCGTTCTCCACGTTGCAGCCTGTCACCATGCGGCCGTCGTCGACCAGACCCGCCGCGCCCACCGGGTACGACGAGTACGGCGCGTACGCCCGCCGCATCGCCGTGGTGGCCGCCTCCTGCAGCCCGGCCCAGTCGACGTCGACGCGGGCCTCGTCGGGCTCGGACATCACATCACCTCCCCGCGGCGGTACCGCCCGCCGATGCCGGCGGGCGGCCGCAGCCGTTGCGCGGCCAGCGAGAGCACCAGCAGCGTGGTGATGTACGGGGTGAGACTGGTGAACTCGGCGGGGACCACGTCGGTGACGAGGTAGATCCACACCACCAGCAGGCCCAGGGCCATCGCGATGCCGGACACCGCCGGGCGCCGCCGGGCCAGCTGCCAGAGCGCGATGACCACCAGGCCCAGGCCGAGCAGCAGCAGCAGCGCGTGCACCGACGCCGGCCCGCTGCGCAGCCCGAGCGTCTCGGTGTAGCCGAAGAGGCCGGCGCCGGTGAGCACGCCGCTCGGGCGCCAGTTGCCGAAGATCATCGACGCCAGCCCGATGTAGCCGCGGCCTCCGGTCTGCCCGTCGCGGTAGATGCCGGCCGCGACGATCGCGAGGAAGGCGCCGCCGAGGCCGGCCATGGCGCCGGAGACCGTGATCGCGACGTACTTGTAGAGGTAGACACTGACACCGAGGGACTCCGCGGCCACCGGGTTCTCCCCGCAGGAGCGCAGCCGCAGGCCGAAGGCCGTGTGCCAGAGCAGGTACGCCGTGGCCGCGAACAGCGCGAGCGCGACCACGGTCAGCGCCGACACGCTGGTGGTCACCGCGGCGAGCAGCGCGCCGAGCTCGGACAGCGCGAACCAGCCACGGTCCTCCAGCCACAGCGCGGCCTCGGAGATGCCGGGCACCGTCACGTTGGGCAGCGACGGGATCGGCGGGGACTGCGTCGGCCCGCCCTGCGGCAGGCCGGTGAAGGCGAGCGCGGCCAGGTACTGCGCGGCGCCGAGCGCGATGATGTTGATCGCCACCCCGGAGACGATGTGGTCGACGCCGAAGGAGACGGTCGCCATCGCATGCAACAGGCCGCCGAGGGCGCCGCAGACCATCCCCAGCACGACCGCGCCCCAGGGGCCCCACACGTAGCCGCCGTAGCCGGCGCCCCAGGTGCCGAGGATCATCATCCCCTCGAGCCCGATGTTGATGACGCCCGCGCGCTCGGACCACAGGCCACCGAGCCCGGCGAGGCCGATGGGAACCGCGGCGGCGACCGCCGTACGCAGGGTGCCGGACGTGAAGATCTGCTCCGCGTCGGTGACGGCCCGCAGCGCGGCGACCGCGACCAGGGTGACCCCGACCGCCAGCAGCACCCGCGGCCAGGTCCAGGCCTTCGCGCGCGTGGCGCCGGCGGGGCGCTCCTGCTGCGGGATGACGGTCACGGTCGCACCCCTTCGTCGGTGCCCAGGGCGGCACCCACGAGCTTCTCCTCGCGGTGCAGCACGTAGCGCTGCACGGACTCGTAGGCGATCACCACCGACATCACGATCACGCCCTGGACGATCAGCACCAGCTCGGGCGACACGTCGGCGAAGATCTGCAGCTTGTTGCCCTGCTCGTCGAGGTAGGCGAAGAGCACCGCCCCGAAGGCGACACCGACCGGGTGGTTGCGCCCCAGCAGGGCGACCGCGATGCCGGCGAAGCCGAGGCCCGGCTGGAAGGTGACGCCGTAGCTGTAGTACTCGCCGAACAGCAGCGGCATGCCGATCAGCCCTGCCACGGCTCCGGAAAGCAGCATGGCCACCACGGTCATCCTCTTCACGCTGATCCCGCTGGCCATCGCCGCGGTCGGCGACTGGCCGGTGGCGCGGAGCTCGAAGCCGAACCTGGTGCGGCTCAGCATCACGCCGTAGGCGACCCCCACGACGACGGAGAGCACGACCAGCCCGTACACCTCCTCGGGCGTGCCGGGGATCAGCGCGACGCCGGGCACGCGGCCGCCGGTGGGCACCGGCTCGGTGCTGATCAGGTTGCCGCGGGTCACGGCGACCTTGCGCAGCAGGTACGCGACCAGGAACGTGGCGGTGAAGTTCAGCATGATCGTGCTGATCACCTCGTGCACGCCGCGCGTCACCCGCAGCACGCCGGCGATGCCCGCCCACAGGGCGCCCACGAGCACGGCGGCGAGCAGCGCGAGCACGGTGTTGAGCACGCCGGGCAGCCACGCCTGACCGGCGACCCAGGCGGCCACGAACGCCGCGATGCGGTACTGGCCGTCCACGCCGATGTTGAACAGCTTCATCCGGAAGCCGATCGCCGCGGCGATCCCGGAGAGGTACAGCACCGCGCCGGCGTTGATGATGTTGACGATGTTGCGGGGGTCGGGCCGCGACAGGATCGTCTGCCAGACCAGGAGCACGGGGTCGCCGGCGATCAGCAGCACCAGCGTGGTGACGGCCACCGCCATCACCAGCGCCAGGACCGGTGCGGCGAGCACCGGCAGCAGCGACCTCAGGCGCGCGGTCATCCGCTCCGGTCCCCCGCTCCGGTCATGGCCGAGCCGAGCTCCTCGGGGGTCACGGTGCGGGGGTCGAGCTCCGCGACGAGCCTTCCGCGCAGGATGACCTCGATGCGGTCGGACAGGCCGATGTGCTCGTCGAGGTCGGCGGAGACCAGGAGTACGGCGAGCCCGTGCCGACGCGCCTCTCGGATCTGCTCCCAGATCGCGGCCTGTGCCCCCACGTCGACGCCGCGCGTCGGGTGGGCGGCGACCAGCAGGACCGGGTCGCCGCTCATCTCACGACCCACGATCAGCTTCTGCTGGTTGCCGCCGGAGAGCGCACGGGCGAGCACGTCCACTCCCGGGGTCCGGACGTCGAACTGCTCGACGATGCGCTCGGTGTCGGCGTGTGCGGCGCGCCGGTCGATCCAGCGTCCCTTGGCACTCGGTGCGCGGCTCTGGTGCCCCAGCACCCGGTTCTCCCACAGCGCGGAGTCGAGCAGCAGGCCGTGCCGCTGCCGGTCCTCGGGGATGTAGCCGACGCCGGACTCACGCCGCCGGTTCGTCGACCAGTCGGTGACGTCGGTGCCCCGGAGCCGGATGTGGCCACCGGTCGGGTGCCGCATCCCCATGACGGACTCGACCACCTCGACCTGGCCGTTGCCCTCGACGCCGGCGATGCCGAGAACCTCGCCGGCGTGAATCGTGAACGAGACGTCGTCGAGCAGGGCGCGACCCGCACCGGCCAGGTGCAGGCCCTCCACCTCGAGCAGCACCTCCTCGGTGACCGTCGAGTGGTCGGCGCTCGGGGTCGGGAGCTCGGACCCGACCATCATCTCCGCCAGCTGCCGGGGCGAGGTGTGAGCCGGGTCGGCGGTGCCGACCGTCGTACCCCGGCGCATCACCGTGATCTCGTCGGCGATCGCGAGGACCTCGTCGAGCTTGTGGGAGATGAACAGGATCGTGATGTCCTGCTCCTTGAGCCGGCGCAGGTTGCCGAACAGCTCCTCGACCTCCTGCGGCACCAGCACCGCGGTCGGCTCGTCGAGGATGACCACCCTGGCGCCGCGGTAGAGGACCTTGACGATCTCGATCCGCTGCCGTGCCCCCACACCGAGCTCGCCGACCCGCCGCTCGGGCTCCAGGCCGAACCCGTACGCGTCGGAGATCTCCTGCACCGCCTGCCGCGCGCGGTTGCCGATGCCGTGCCGCTTCTCCGCGCCGAGTACGACGTTCTCCAGCACGGTGAGGTTGTCGGCGAGCATGAAGTGCTGGAAGACCATCCCGATGCCGACCTCGATGGCGTCGGTCGGCGAGTGGAACCGCCGCTCGGTGCCGTCCACCACGATCCGGCCGTCGTCCGGCTTCTGCACGCCGTACAGGATCTTCATCAGCGTCGACTTGCCGGCGCCGTTCTCCCCGACGAGCGCGTGCACCGTGCCGCGGTGGATCCGCACCGACACGTCGTCATTGGCGACGACCCCGGGAAAGCGCTTGCCGATGCCGGCCAGCTCGACGGCGACGGAGCCGGAGCGCCGCTCCTGCGTCACGGCGTCGAAGGCACCTTGATGTCGCCGGCCATGATCTGCTGCTTGTACTCGTCGAGCTGGTCGGTGATGTCGTCGATGAAGCCGCCGCTGGTGGAGTAGGCGACGCCGTTGTCCTCGAGGTTGTAGACCTGCTCGCCGGTCAACGGCTGGCCGTTGACGAACGCCTCGAGGTAGTCGAACACCGCCACGTCGACCTTCTTGATCATCGACGTCAGGATCACGTCGCGCAGCCCGGGCGAGGCGGTCTTGTACTGGTCGGAGTCGACTCCGATCGCCCAGCCGTTCCCCGCCTTCGCCGCCTCGAACACACCGCTGCCGGAGCCGCCCGCGGCGTGGTAGACGATGTCAGCGCCGGCGTCGAACATGCCGGTGGCCGCGGTCCTGCCCTTGGCGGGGTCGGCGAAGCCGGAGAACTCCGGCGGCTGGGTCAGGTACGTGACGTCGACCCGGATGTTGGGGTTGACCTCCTTGGCGCCGGCGATGTAGCCGGCCTCGAACTTCTGGATCAGCGGCACCTCGACGCCGCCGACGAAGCCGATGTGGTCGGTCTTGGTCTTCAGCGCGGCCGCGGCGCCCACGAGGAACGAGCCCTCCTCCTCGGCGAACAGCAGGTTCGCGATGTTGTCGCCCTTGGCCTCCGCGTCGTCGACGATCGCGAAGCTCACCTCGGGGTACTGGGGCGCGACCTTGGCGACGGAGGAGGAGTAGGCGAAGCCGACCGCGATGATCGGGTTGTAGCCTGCGTCGGCGAGCTGGATGAGCCGGTCCTCGCGCGCCGACTCGGCCTCGCCGTCGGCGGCCTCGAGCTCCTCCGACTGGAGCCCGAACTCCTCGGTGGCGCGGTCCAGGCCGCGCGCCGCCGCGTCGTTGAAGGACTGGTCCCCGCGGCCACCGACGTCGTAGGCCAGACCCACGCGGACGTCGGATCCCGCACCCTGCCCGCCGTCGCCGCCGCCACCGCCGGACTCGGGCTCCGGCTGCGCGCACCCGGCGAGCACCAGGGTTGCCGAAGCGACGAACGCTGCAATCTTGGTCAGCTGACGCAAGACGCCCTCCTTGTCGACGTTCACGCCCGGGAGGGCGGAGACCAGCGCACACACTAGTGCCCGGAGAACGACGCGACGGTCAGCCGAGAGCCATCAGGCTCAGTTTGTTATCGAGTCGGTAGGTTGCGGGTCCGGCTCCGCGGCCCGGAGCCGCAGCGCCCAGGTGGCCGCGGCGGCCAGGATGCGGGCGCCGGCCACGACGGCGCGGTCGTCGACGCGCAGGTCGCCCTGGTGCAGGTCGTAGGTCGGCCCGTCCGGCGTGCGCGTGCCGAGTCTGGCCATCGCGCCGGGCACGGACTCGAGGTACCAGGCGAAGTCCTCACCGCCCAGGCTCTGCGTCGTGCCCACGACCGAACCGGCGCCCAGCACGCTGTCGGCGGCATGCGCCATCACCTCGGTGGACGCGGGGTCGTTGACCACCGGGGGGACGCCGCGCACGTAGTCGATCTCGCACTGCACGCCGTACGGCGCGACGATCTCGACCACGATCTGGGTGACCACCTCCTGCGCGGTCTCCCAGGTGGTCGCGTCCAGCAGCCGCAGCGTGCCGGCGGCCTCCCCGACGGCCGGGATGACGTTCTTGGCCGAGCCGGCCCGCACCATCCCCCACACCAGGCTCGCGCCGGCGCGGGGGTCGAGGCGGCGCGACAGCACGCCCGGCAGGTCGGTGACCAGCTTGGCGAGGGCGTAGGTGAGGTCCTGGGTCAGGTGCGGCCGGGACGTGTGTCCGCCCCGTCCGTTCAGGCGCACGGTGATGGAGTCGGCGGCACCGGTGATAGGACCGTCGCGGAGTCCCACCTTGCCGACGTCGAGCGTGGGGTCACAGTGCAGGCCGAAGACCTGGCTGACCCCGTCCAGGCCGCCGGCGGCGATGACCTCCAGCGCGCCGCCCGGCATGATCTCCTCCGCCGGCTGGAACAGCAGCCGCACGCGGCCGGGCAGCGGCTCCTCCTGGTCGAGGCCGGCCAGGGCCAGGCCCGCTCCGAGCATGGCGGCGGTGTGCGCGTCGTGGCCGCACGCGTGCGCGACCCCGTCGACGGTGGAGCGCCACGGGTCGTCGGTGAGGTCGCGCACCGGCAGCGCATCGATGTCGGCCCGCAGGGCGACGATGGGTCCGTCGGACTCGCTGCCGATCTCGGCCATCAGCCCCGACCGGGGCAGCATCTGCACCTTGATCCCGGCCCGCTCCAGCCGCTCGGCGAGCAGCATGGTGGTGCGCTGCTCGGCCCAGGCCAGCTCGGGATGGGCGTGCAGGTCCCGTCGTACGCCGACGATGTCCTCGCTGACCGCGTCGACGAGCCCGATGAGCGCGGACGCGTCGGGGGCGAAGTCAGCGGGCATAGCACGTCACGGTACCGGCTGCGGTCGCCACAACTGCCCTCCCCCGCCACCCCCTCGTTGTTGCGGGGCGGCCCCGCTCCAACGGCGGGTTGGCGCGCGTGGCCTAGAAGGCGTCCGGGGGGACGTAGGCGCCCCACACCTCCCGCAGCGTGTTGCAGACCTCGCCGACCGTGGCGCGGGCGCGCAGTGCGTCCTTCATCGGGAACAGCACGTTGTCGGTGCCCTCCGCGGCCGCCTTCAGCGCGGCCAGGTGCCGCTGCACCTCGTCGTTGTCGCGGTCGGCGCGCAGCCTGGCGAGCCGCTCGGCCTGCTGCTGCTCGAGCGCCGGGTCCACCCGCAGCGGCTCGTACGGCTCCTCGTCACCCTCGACGCGGAACCGGTTGACGCCGACCACCACCCGGTCGCCGGCGTCGATCTCCTGCGCGGTCTTGTACGCCGTACGCTCGATCTCGCTCTTCTGGAAGCCCTTCTCGATCGCGTGCACCGCGCCGCCGAGGTCCTCCACCTGCTCCATCAGCCCCCGCGCGGCGTCCTCCACCTCGTCGGTCAGCGACTCCACCGCGTACGACCCGGCGAACGGGTCCACGGTCTTGGTCACGTCGGTCTCGTAGGCCAGCACCTGCTGCGTACGCAGTGCCAGCCGGGCCGCCTTCTCGCTCGGCAGCGCGATCGCCTCGTCGTAGGAGTTGGTGTGCAGCGACTGGGTCCCCCCGAGTACGGCGGCCAGCCCCTGCACCGCGACGCGGATCAGGTTGACCTCCGGCTGCTGCGCGGTCAGCTGCACCCCGGCGGTCTGGGTGTGGAAGCGCAGCATCATCGACTTCGGGTTCCTCGCATCGAACTCGTCGCGCATCACCTGCGCCCAGATTCGGCGGGCCGCGCGGAACTTCGCGACCTCCTCCAGGAACGACGTGCGCGAGACGAAGAAGAACGCCAGCCGCGGGGCGAAGTCGTCGACGTCCTGGCCCGCCCTGACGGCAGCACGCACGTACTCGATGCCGTCCGCCAGCGTGAACGCGATCTCCTGCGCGGGCGTCGCCCCGGCCTCGGCCATGTGGTAGCCGGAGATCGAGATCGTGTTCCAGCGCGGGATCTCGGTCTTGCAGTAGCCGAAGATGTCGGTGATCAGCCGCAGCGACTCCGCGGGCGGGTAGATGTAGGTGCCGCGGGCGATGTACTCCTTGAGCACGTCGTTCTGGATGGTGCCGGTCAGCTGGTCGCCGGTCACCCCCTGCTCCTCGGCCACCAGCTGGTACAGCAGCAGCAGCAGCGACGCGGGGGCGTTGATCGTCATCGAGGTGGACACCTTGTCCAGCGGGATGCCGTCGAACAGGATCCGCATGTCGTCGATCGAGTCGATCGCGACGCCCACCTTGCCGACCTCGCCGTGTGCGATGGGGGCGTCGGAGTCGTGCCCCATCTGGGTGGGCAGGTCGAACGCCACCGAGAGTCCGGTCGTGCCGTGCTCGATCAGCTGGTGGTAGCGGCGGTTGGACTCGGTCGCCGTGCCGAAGCCGGCGTACTGACGCATCGTCCACGGCCGGCCGGTGTACATGCTCGGGTAGACGCCACGGGTGTAGGGGAACTCCCCCGGCTCCCCCAGCTTGCTCGCGGGATCCCAGGCCGCCAGGGCGTCAGGTCCGTACACGGACTCGAACGGGCGGCCGGACTCTGTCTCCGCACTCATGCCCGCAGGCTACGGCGACCGGGGCGGCTCCCGCACCATGAGATCGGCCACTGACCGGGACACAGGAGCGAAAGACTGGACGCATGGCAGGCCGGAACGTCGGTATCGACGAGCTCGAGGCCGCGATGGCGGAGGGCTGGTGGCCGCTGGAGCACCGGTGGCTGGGGTGCTGGCTGCTGCGTGCCTCGGCAGGCTTCACCGGACGCGGCAACTCGGCGCTGCCGCTCGGCGACCCCGGCTGCGCCCTGCCCACGGCGCTGGACCGGGTGGAGACGTTCTACCGGGACCGCGGCCTGCCACCCCGGTTCAGCGTGCCCGGCCCCGTGGTAGGCGAGGTGGACCGCGGTCGGCTCGCGGAGGCGCTGGGGGCGCGGGGGTACGCCGCCGCGACGCCCACGGCGGTGATGACCGCCGACGCCGCGGAGGTCGCCAGGGTCGCCGGGGTCGCCGACGCACCGACCTGCGGCCTGCGGCTGCTGGACGAGCCCGACGACGCGTGGCTGGCCCTCTACCGCTACCGGGGCCAGCGTCTCCCGCCCGAGGCAGGGCGGCTGCTCAGGTCGGCGCCGTACCAGCGTTTCGCCGCGGTCGTCGACGACGGGCGCACCGTCGCGGTGGGCCGGCTCGCGATCGCTCGTGGATGGGCGGGCATCACCGCGATGCAGGTCGCCGAGACGCATCGCCGGAGGCGGCTCGGTTGGGCGGTCCTGGCGGCCCTTGCCGGGCATGCCGTCGACCGGGGCGCCCCGCACCTGTACCTGCAGGTCGCCGTCGAGAACACCCCGGCACGGCGGCTGTACGCGAGCGCGGGCTTCCGCGACCACCACGGCTACCACTACCGGGTCCTCGGGCCCGAGGCTGCCCGCGAGAGACACGTCACAAGACCTACCGAAAAGTAGCGGGCAGAGCACAGATAGCATGCCTCGTGGCCAGGCGTCGGAACCGCCACGGCCAGCCGACAATCCTGCATCGGAGGGTTCATCTTGGCCAGCACTCCGGCGGGCACGCTCTACCGGGGCCGCGAAGGCATGTGGTCCTGGGTCGCGCACCGCACCACCGGCGTAGCGATCTTCTTCTTCCTGTTCGTCCACGTGCTCGACACCGCGCTCGTCCGGGTGTCGCCGGAGGCGTACAACGACGTCATCGCCACGTACAAGAACCCCCTGGTCGGCCTCATGGAGATCGGCCTGGTCGGTGCCGTGCTCTTCCACGCGTTCAACGGCCTGCGGGTGGTGCTCGTCGACTTCTGGTCGCAGGGGCCCCGCTACCAGCGGCAGATGGTCTGGGGTGTCGGGGTGCTGTGGGTGGCGCTGATGCTGCCGTTCGTGATCCGGCATCTCGGCAACGTGTTCGGTGGTGGCCACTGATGACAGCGCCCGCTACGCCACCGATCGCCGCCCCCCGGTCTCCGGGTGGCGGCCGGCGCCCAGGGGGGCGCAGCCCGCGGGCGAGAACCAACTTCGAGATGTACTCGTGGCTGTTCATGCGGATGAGCGGGATCCTGCTCGTCGCGCTGGTGATCGGCCACCTGTTCGTCAACCTGATGGTGGGCCGCGGCATCCAAGCGGTCGACTTCGCGTTCGTCGCCGGCAAGTGGTCCAACCCGTTCTGGCAGGTGTGGGACCTGCTCATGCTGTGGCTGGCCGAGCTGCACGGCGTCAACGGGTTGCGCACGATCATCAACGACTACGCCGAGCGCGACATGACGCGGTTCTGGCTCAAGACCCTGCTGTACCTGTCGGCGCTGATCGTGCTGGTGCTGGGCACGCTGGTGATCTTCACGTTCGACCCGTGCATCGACCCCGAGTCGACGCTGTCCGTCTGCCGTTAGGAGTCTGAGCAGTGGAGCCCGTGCAGACACACAAGTACGACGTCGTCATCGTCGGTGCCGGCGGCGCCGGCATGCGCGCCGCGCTGGAGTCGGGGCAGCGCACCCGCACCGCCGTACTCACCAAGCTCTACCCGACCCGGTCGCACACCGGGGCCGCGCAGGGCGGCATGTGCGCCGCGCTGGCCAACGTCGAGGACGACAACTGGGAGTGGCACACCTTCGACACCGTCAAGGGCGGGGACTACCTGGTCGACCAGGACGCGGCCGAGGTGATGTGCAAGGAGGCCATCGACGCCGTCCTCGACCTGGAGAAGATGGGGCTGCCGTTCAACCGCACCCCCGAGGGCCGGATCGACCAGCGCCGCTTCGGCGGGCACACCCGCAAGCACGGTGAGGCCGCCGTGCGCCGCTCCTGCTTCGCGGCCGACCGCACCGGCCACATGATCCTGCAGACGCTGTACCAGCAGTGCGTCAAGCACGGAGTCGAGTTCTACAACGAGTTCTACGTCCTCGACCTGCTGATGACCGACGGCCGGGCCTCCGGCGTGGTGGCGCTGGAGCTGGCCACCGGCACCATCCACGTGTTCAACGCCAAGTCGGTGGTGTTCGCCACCGGCGGGTTCGGCAAGGTCTTCCGTACGACGTCCAACGCGCACACGCTGACCGGCGACGGGATGGGCATCGTGTGGCGCAAGGGCCTGCCGCTGGAGGACATGGAGTTCTTCCAGTTCCACCCGACCGGCCTCGCCGGGCTCGGCGTGCTGCTGTCGGAGGCGGCCCGCGGCGAGGGCGGCATCCTGCGCAACTCCGACGGCGAGCGCTTCATGGAGCGCTACGCCCCCACCATCAAGGACCTCGCGCCCCGCGACATGGTCGCGCGGGCGATGGCCAACGAGGTGCGCGAGGGACGCGGCAGCGGCCCGGAGAAGGCCTACGTCTACCTCGATCTGACGCACCTGCCCAAGGAGCAGATCGACGCCAAGCTCCCCGACATCACCGAGTTCGCCCGCACCTACCTCGGCGTCGAGCCGTACGACGAGCCGATCCCGGTGTTCCCCACGGCGCACTACGCGATGGGCGGGGTGCCGACGAACGTCGAGGCCGAGGTGCTGGCCGACAACGAGGCCGTCGTACCCGGCCTGTACGCCGCCGGCGAGGTTGCCTGCGTGTCGGTGCACGGCGCGAACCGGCTCGGCACCAACTCGCTGCTCGACATCAACGTGTTCGGCCGGCGGGCGGGCGTGGCCGCGGCCGAGTACGCCAACCGGGTCGCGTACTGCGACCTGCCGGAGTCGCCGGAGAGCGGCGTGGTCGCGATGATCGAGCACCTGCGCGACGCCACCGGGTCGGAGCGGGTGGCCGCGATCCGCTCGGACCTGCAGGCGACGATGGACCTGAACGCGCAGGTCTACCGCACCGAGGGCTCTCTGAAGCAGGCGCTCAGCGACATCGAGGCGCTGAAGCACCGCTACGCCGACGTGTCGGTGCAGGACAAGGGCCGGCGGTTCAACACCGACCTGCTCGAGGGCATCGAGCTCGGCTTCCTGCTCGACCTCGCCGAGGTGCTCGTGGTCTCCGCGCTGGCGCGGGAGGAGTCGCGCGGCGGCCACTTCCGCGAGGACTACACCACCCGCGACGACGTGAACTTCATGCGGCACACGATGGCCTACCGCGAGCCGAGCAGCGAGCCCGGGCCGGAGGGAGCCGTGTCGTACTCGATCCGCCTGGACTACAAGCCCGTCGTCCAGACGCGTTACCGCCCGATGGAGCGTAAGTACTGATATGGATGTGACCCTCAGGATCCGCCGCTACAACCCCGAGGTCAGCGAGGACGTCACCTGGGAGGAGCACAAGGTCGAGCTCGAGCCGACCGACAAGGTGCTCGACGCCCTGCACAAGGTGAAGTGGGAGATCGACGGCACGCTGACCTTCCGGCGCTCCTGCGCGCACGGGGTGTGCGGCTCCGACGCGATGCGCATCAACGGGCGCAACCGGCTCGCGTGCAAGACGCTGGTCAAGGACGTCAGCCCCGACAAGGCCATCACGGTGGAGCCGATCAAGGGCCTGCCGGTGCTGAAGGACCTCGTCGTGGACATGGAGCCGTTCTTCGACGCGTACCGCTCGATGATGCCGTTCCTGATCACGACCGGCAACGAGCCGACCCGCGAGCGGCTGCAGAGCCAGGCCGACCGCGACCGCTTCGACGACACCACCAAGTGCATCCTGTGCGCGGCGTGCACGTCGTCGTGCCCGGTCTACTGGACCGACGGGCAGTACTTCGGGCCGCAGGCCATCGTCGGCGCGCACCGCTTCATCTTCGACAGCCGCGACGAGGGCAGCGAGCAGCGGCTGGAGATCCTGAACGAGAAGGAAGGCGTCTGGCGCTGCCGCACGGTCTTCAACTGCACCGAGGCGTGCCCGCGCGGCATCGAGGTCACCAAGGCGATCCAGGAAGTCAAGCGAGCCCTGATCTTCCGCCGCTGACCCCGCGGTCGGGCCGCCGCGCGGGAATTCGACCGTAACCGCGTGTTCTCCCTCCTCCCCGACCGGAATTCTGCTCGGGAACGGTGCTGAACGCGCGGTTACGGGTCATTTCCCGGAGGCGCGGCGGTGACCGAGGACGTGGATCAGGGGATCGTGGGGTTGTTGCCGCCGCTGCTGACCGGCGCGGTCGCCGTACCCGCCGGCGAGACCGCCGTCGCGGTCATCAGCGGCGGCAA
>DATABY010000235.1:0-24262 GCA_036259355.1 Nocardioidaceae bacterium | reverse complement strand
CCCCCCCCCCCCCACTTCTTTGTGTTCCCGGGACCGCGCTCTTAGGTGGTGCGCCCGCTGAGGCGGTCGCGCATCTTGTCGACGAGGCCGGCGCCGGGATCGAGCATCTTGTTTGCCGGCGGCTTGTCCGGAGCGGTCGGGTGGGGCCGCGTCGGCGCCATCTCCTTGGCCTTGACGACCTTCGCACCGAGGTCCTGCAGCTGCTCCTCCGAGCACGCCTTCTGCAGTTTCGGCAGGAGATCGCCCTCCTCCTCCTCGACATGGTGACGGATGTCGGACATCAGCTTGCCCAGCAGCTCGTCGAACTTCGGGTCCGTGGGGTCCACGCCGTCGAGGTCCTTCAAGACCTTCTCCGCCTCGGCGTGCTCCTCGAGCTCGTGGTCGGCCACCTTGTCACCGTCTGCGAGGGCTTCGCGAGCCGCCGGGTACATGTACTGCTCCTCGGCCACGGAGTGCCGCACCAGCTCGGCGATGACGTGGTCGGCGAGAGCACGACGGTGCTCAGGGGCGCCTTCGCGGCTCTCCAGCTCCTTGAAGACCGTCTCCACCTGGCGGTGGTCGTCGATGATTACGCTGATGAGATCCTGCTTGCCGGCTGCCATGGGTCCTCCCTCATTGGTGGTTTCGCCGCGATCGCCGGGTGCGCGCGCTTGTTGCAGGCGTACCCGTAGCCTCGGCGGGCATGCGCTTGGTGAGGGCTGACCCGGGTACGTCGCAGGAGGCAGGGGTCCGACCACGAGGAGCGGGAATGGCCATCAGCGTCCAGGACGCGATCGACCGCGCCGGCTTCGGCGCGTTCCAGCGTCGGCTGTTCCTGGTCTGCGCGGTGACGTGGGCGGCCGACGCCGCGGAGATCTTCCTGCTGTCGTTCGCGCTGCCCGGGTTCAGCGAGGAGTTCGACCTGGCGGGTGGTGAGGCCGGGCTGGTGGTGACGTCCACGTTCGCCGGCATGCTGCTCGGTGCCTGGTTCTGGGGTGCGGTCTCCGACCGAATCGGCCGACGCACCGGATTCCAGCTCACCGTGCTGGTGTTCGCGGTCTTCGGGCTCGCCTCGGCCTTCGCGCCGGACGCCGTCTGGCTCGGCGTGCTCCGCTTCTGCACCGGGTTCGGGCTCGGTGGCGCGTTGCCGTTGGACTTCTCCGTGTTCGCCGAGTACCTGCCGACGCGCAACCGCGGCCGCTGGCTGGTGCTGCTGGAGAGCTTCTGGGCGGTCGGGACGGTGGTCGCCGCGGGCCTGGCCCTGGTGCTGATGCCGACACTCGGTTGGCGCTGGTTGCTGGCGACCTCGGCGATCGCCGGCCTGCTGGTGCTCTGGGTACGACGACGCGTGCCCGAGTCCGCGCGCTACCTGGCGTCCAAGGGTCGCGCCGATGAGGCGCAGGCGATCCTGCGCGACGTGGCGGAGCAGAACGGCGTTCCGCCGACCACCGAGCCGATCGCCGTGCCCACCGGCGAGTCCCGGGCGAGCACGGTGGGCATGCTGCTGGCGAGGGGGCTGCGACGGATCACGCTGTCGCTGTGGAGCACCTGGCTGCTGATCGCGTTCGCCTACTACGGCATCTTCGTGTGGCTGCCGCAGGTGCTGTCCGACGAGTACGGCGTCCTCAACAGCCAGCTGTACGTCTTCTTCATCGCGGTCGTGCAGCTACCCGGGTACTTCTCGGCCGCCTGGCTGCTCGAGCGCTGGGGCCGGCTCCCCGTGCTGCGCACGTACCTGGCTGTCAGCGGCGCTGCCACGTTCCTCTGGGCCGTCGCCGGCGGCACCACCACGGTGCTGCTGGCAGCCGGCCTGATGAGCTTCTTCTCGCTGGGTGCCTGGGCCGCGCTCTACGCCTACACCCCGGAGGTGTACCCGACGCAGATCCGGACCACCGGGATGGGATCGGCGAGCGGCATGGCCCGGGTGGGCGGGGTTATCGCCCCGCTCGTCGGCGGCGCGTTGTTCCCAGTGTCGCTGGTGCTTGCGCTCAGTGTCTTCGCCGTCTCCTTCATCGTCGCCGCGCTGGTCGTCGCGTCGCTGCGGATCGAGACGCGTGGCGTCCCTCTGGCCGATACGATCGCCGAGGAGCACGCGACCGCGCACCGCTGACCGCGCGGCCGAGCAGGCGCAGCGGCTCAGGACGTCTGACAGGACGGGCAGAAGAAGCCTCCTCGTCCCGACATGCGGAACTTCCGTATCTGCCCTCTGCCACGTGGACACGGCGCGCCGTCCTCGCGATGCGGCAACAACCAGCTGTCCGGTAACCGGACCGGGTCCGCGTCACGGTCGGCCGCCATTGTCAGCACCCTGCCGACCTGGCGGTGGAGACGCCAGTAATCCGTGTCCCTCCTTCCGGCCGCGGTGGCCCTCGGATCGATACGAGCCTGGAAGAGGATCTCGTCGGAGTAGATGTTGCCTATCCCGGCGACCACCGTCTGGTCCATCAAGGCGGACTTGATCGCCCCCCGCCGAGAACGGAGCAGGTCTCGCAGGTCCACGGCGGACACGCTCAGCGCGTCCGGGCCGAGCTGCTGGGACTCGACGTACTCGTCAGGGTCTCGGGTCGAGGTGACGAAGCCCAGTCTGCGCATGTCGACGTATGCCAGCCGCGACCCGTCCGCGAACTCGAACGTCACGCGGGTGTGGTCGGGCGTGCGGCCGTCGCCGTACTCCAGGCGGCCGGTCATACCGAAGTGCAGCACCAGCCAGTCCGCCCCGGACGCCGCAACGAAAAGGTGCTTGCCATGACGTCTGGTCTCGACGAGGCGCCGTCCCTTCAGCGCACGTGCCAGGCGCTGCCTGGTCACGTCCTGCAGGGCCGTCGGGTCATGCACGCGCAACCGGGTGACCTCGCGGCGCAGGCTTGTGGTTTCCAGGTAGCGCCGGAACGCCTCGACGTCCGGTAGTTCAGGCATCGCTCAGCGCCGTACCCACTTCGACCGGCGCCACGCTCCGGCGTCCCGGGGCGGCGCGCCGCCCAACAGATCCGTGGCCGGTCGGATGCCGACGGGCTCGTTCACCCAACTCACCGGCATCAGCGTCACCAGCTTGGCAAAGAATCTCTCGGAGCCCTTGTGGATAAGGGGTTCTGAGCGGGCCGAACCAGCCGAAGGGTGTCGGTGGCAGCTGCTTCGATGGTCCCATGTCGACAGCACCGGCAGCCGTTCTTGACCAGGCACAGCGCCTGGTCAACACAGCGCGGCTCCTACCGGCTGATGAGGCGGCGACGGCTTTGGAGCAGGCGGTCACGGTGCTGCAGGCGGCCCAGGCCGACATCCTGGTCACCGCCGAACGCTTCGGAGAGCTCAAGGACTCCGGCTGCGCCAGCGTGCGCACGTTCGCCGCCACCATCCTGCGCCGCAGCGTCAACGACTCCGCTGAACTCTCCCAGGTCGCCCACGCACCATCATCCGGCACCGCAAAGCCTGCGGGCTGGCGGCCCTGCAGGCCCACGAGGACCTGCTGGCCGACTTCGCCGCCCGCACCGGACCCGGCGAGGTCGCCGCGTTCTGCCAGCGCATCGCCGAGGTCAACAAACCCGACCGCGACGCCGCCAAGGCCAAAGCGCTGGGCCTACGGTCGGTGCGCATCGTCAGGATCGGCGACCTCGCCCACCTCTGCGCCATGCTCGACCCCGTGCTCGCCGACCAGCTCAAGGCCACCCTCGCCGCGATGACCAGGGCCGCCCGCGCCGCCGACAAGGCCGCCGCCGAGCAAGCTGCGGAGGCAGCCACTGCCGCCGCCGAGAAGGTCGCGGACAACGACGGCGACGGCGACGCGCCGGCGCCCGACCCGCGCACCCACGGCGAACGCTGCGCGGACGCGCTGGAGGAGCTCCTGCGCCGCGGCATGAACGGCACCGACCTGCCCACCCAGGGACGGCACCGCCCGCACACCAGCCTGCGCATCGACGTCAAGAACCTGCTCGGGCTACCCGGGCACGGCCAGCCGCTGCTGGCCCGGTTCGGCCCGATCTCCACCGTCACCGCCGCCCGGGTGGCCTGCGACTCCACCCTGCGCCTGGTGATCACCCACGGCCGCAAGGTGCTCTACGCCGGCCGCCGTCAACGGCTGGTCAACGACGCCCAGCACGCCGCCCTTGCCGCCACCCACCCCACGTGCGTGCTACCCGGCTGCCACATCAAGTTCGGCGACTGCGACATACATCACCTGTGGTGGTGGAGCCAGCAAGGCCTCACCGACCTGGGACTGCAGGTCCCGGTCTGCGCGCCCCACCACATCTGGCTGTACGAAGGTGGCTACTCCATCACGCGCGAAGACGGCACGCTCGTGTTCCGCGACCCCAAGGGCCGCCTCATCACCAACACCACCGATATCCTGCACCAGCAACTCGACCTGCTCCACCAACGCCACCAGGCCCCCGGCCACCACCGCCGCGACCCATACGACCGGCGCGACGACGAGATCGACCAAGCTCTGGCCGACCTCGACGGCCGGGCCGCCACCCCCTACGACGACGGCACCTGGGGCTGGAACGGCCACAACCCCAGCCCACCACCCGGCCACGCACCACCGCAGTAGCGTGCGGACGGGTTGGGCTCAACGTCCTACCTGCACTGTCGTACGCATGCCCTGGGCATCGTGGCCGGGCACCGAGCACCACAGCGACAGCTGTTCCCCGGGTGCGGCGCGCACGCTCATCCGGTCCTGTTTCCCGGGGGCAAGGCCGGGGGAGTGCCACCTACCCCATGTCCCACTGACGAAAAGGTCGTGCTCGGTGGCCCCGGTGTTGGTCACCACAAGCGTGACCCTGCCCGGTGACACCCGCGGCCGTGAGGTCACGATCGTCCATTCGGTGAGGCCGACACGCAGGTCGGCGGTCGCAGGACGGGGCCCGGTCACGTCGTCCGCGGCCGACGACGCGGTCTCCGTGGCGGTGGAGCAGCCGGTGAGGCCCGCGGACAGTGCGAGGGCGCAGAGCGAGATCCATGCCCGGGCCCGGCGGGAGGACCGCCGTCTCATCCGTCATCCCGCAACAGTCGTCTGATCTGGCCGCCGGCGGGGTGGTCCGGCGCCAGGGCCAGGAACTGCCGCAGTGTGCCGGCCGACTCCGGCATGGAGGCGGCCCGCTGGGCCAGGCCGAGGACCAGCAGTGCCTCGACACGGTGCGGACCCTCGCGGTGGGCCAGTCGGCGTACCAGCGGCAGCGCCTGCTGCGGGTTCCCCTCGCGCACCAGCACGAAAGCGAGCCGGGTACGCACCGCCGGGGAACCGGGCCGGCGCTGCAGCGCCTTCCGGTACGCCTCCGCGGCGGCACCGTAGGCCTCTTGGCGCTCCAGCGACGTGGCCACCGACACCCAGTCGGACGCGGACATCTCCGGCTGGCCGGACGGCGCGGGAGCGGTCGCGGAAGCAGCGGCCTCGCCAGATCCGGCGTCCCACAGGGCCACCGGCACCACCGCACCGACGGCAAGCACCACGAGGCCGGCCACCGCGACACGTCGCGCCGAGATCGCCGGGCGTGCGACGCCATCCGTGCCGCCCTCCGGCGGGCCGGGTCTACGCCGCGTCATCACGAAGGCGACCACGCCACCCGCCAGCGCAGCCACGGGGAGCACCCACAGCACCAGCCCGAGGCCCTCGGGCTCCGGGTCGAGCAGCACCTGGCCGCCGTAGCGGTCGGCGAACCACGCCCGGATCTGTTCGGGCGAGCGTCCGGCACTCAGCTGCCGTCGGATCTGGGCGCGCATGCTCTGCGCCATCGGACTGTTCGAGGCCGAGACCGACACGGCGCTGCAGGTGGGGCAACGAAGACCGGAGGCGACGTCGCCCACCCGAGCGCTCATCGGCCGGTTGACGTCGCCCGCAACCAGCCAGGCGCTGGCCACGCCGACGAGGACCGCGACCACCACGGCTGCTCCAGCGACCCGCGTTCTCATCGGCCCAGCCATCTCGGGACGTGCTGCCGCAGCCACTGCTCGGTCACCGGACCCACGTGCCGGGCACGCACGATGCCGCTGCGGTCCACCAGAAAGGTCTCCGGCACACCGGACGCACCCCACGCGACGGCGAGCCGGCCGTCGGGGTCGAGCACGCTGCGCACCCCAGTGGCTCCGGTCTCGCGCAGCAGCGCTCTGGCCGCCACGGGACCGTCGCGGGTGTTGATGCCCACCACCTCGAGGCCGGAGCCCGTCCACTTCTGCTGCGCCGCGGCGAGCAGCGGCATCTCGTCACGGCACGGTCCGCACCACGAGGCCCAGACGTTCACGAGGACCACCGAGCCCTCAAGCCGCTCCAGGCGGAACTTGGAGCCGTCCAGCGTGCGACCCGCCAGCGGCGGCGCCGGGTTGTCCACCAGCGGGGACCGACCGGCGACCCCGGTGCCGCTGCCCATGCCGGAGCCGAGCATGACCACGAACGCCGCCAGGAGCACCAGCACGGCGCTCACGACGCTCACCCGCCGCCGCCTGTCGGCCCTCACCGCGGCACCACCTCCAAGGTCTGCTCCGGCTCTCCCGCCCGTACCGCAACGGCTCCCGGCCGGGTACGCCGCCGCGGCCACAGCGCGAAGGCGCCGCCGAGGGCCATCAGCGCGCCGCCCGCCCAGATCCATCCCACCAGCGGGTTCACCGCGAGCCGGACGGTCGCCGTCCTGCTGCTCTCGTCGACCGACAGCAACGTCAGGTATACGTCACCGGTGAGATCGCTGAGCACGGCCGGGCCGGCGACCGTCATGCCGTGTGCGGGGAAGAACCGCAGCTCCGGCTCCGTCGTCGTGCGCGTGGCACCGTCAATGACCTCGATCCTCGCCGCCGTGCTCATGACCTGCTCGGTGCGGGAGCGGTCGACCGCGGCGAGCTCGGCGGTCACCCCGGAGACGCTCAACCGCTCGCCGACCGCGAGCTTCTGCTCCGCGGACACGGTGTAGACGGACGAGGCGGCGATGCCGACGACGGCGACGGCGACACCGAGGTGCGCCACGAGTCCGGCGTTGCGGGCACGACGACGCACGGCGCACACCCGGGTGGCGCGCAGCCAGCCGGTGGCCTGCGAGACCCGCACACGACGTACGCCGGCCGCGAAGTCGGCGGCGACCATGGTGGCAACGGTCGTCGCAAGCCCGAACGCGGCCAGCGCCGACGCGCTGTGCACACCGGCGAACGCGAGCACGGTGACCAGCAGCGAGCCCGCGACGACGGGGACCGCCAGCTGCCGAAGCAGCCGTCCCGGCTCGTCGCCCTGCCACCGCATCATGGGGCCCACCACCATGAGCGCCAGGAGCACCAGGGCGATCGGCACCGCCATCCGGTTGTAGTACGGCGGCCCCACCGAGACCTGGCGGTCGGCCAGCAGTTCGGCCAGCAGCGGGAACAACGTGCCGAGAAGCACGGTCAGCGCCAGACACGTCAGCAGGATGTTGTTGACCAGCAGAACCGACCCGCGCGACAACAGCGGACCGATGGTGCGTGGCGGCCCCAGTCGATCGGTGCGAAGCAGCACCAGGACCGCGACACCGACCGTCAGGGCCGCGACGAAGCCCAGCAGCAGTGGGCCCACCGGCGAGTCCGCGAAGGCGTGCACGCTGACGACGACGCTCGAACGCGTCAGGAAGGTGCCCAGACAGGCCAGCAGGAACGCGGTGACCGCCAGCGACAGGTTCCAGGCCGGCAGGGCCGCACGCCGGCGCTGCACCATCGCCGAGTGCAGCAGCGCGGTGGCGACCAGCCACGGGATCAACGAGGCGTTCTCGACCGGGTCCCACGCCCAGTAGCCGCCCCAGCCGAGTACGGCGTAGGACCACCACGCGCCCAGTACGATTCCCGCGGTCAACGCCACCCAGGCCACCAGGGTGTACGTGCGGACGGCGTCCAGCCACCGTCGGGTCACGTTGCCGGTGATCAGGGCCGCCACGGCGAAGGCGAACGGCACCGCCAGCCCGAGAAAGCCGGCGTACAGCAGCGGAGGGTGGATCCCCATCGCGGGGTGGTCCTGCAGCAGCGGGTTGGGGCCCGGCCCGCCGCCGGCAGGAGCCGCGACGCTGTCGAAGGCCCGGCCGGTGAACAGCACCAGGCCGAAGAAGAACGCCGCGACGACGGACAGCACTGCCATCGCCCACGGGTGCAGCCGCTCCGCCGCTCGGGGACGGCGGAGCGCGACCACCACGACGTACACGGTCAGCACGAGCAGCCACAGCAGCAGCGAGCCGTCGGAGGCCGCCCACAGGCTCGTGACCGTGTAGTACAGCGGGGTGGACAGGCTGCCGTTCTCGGCCACGAACCGCATCGAGAAGTCATGGGTGAGCAGCGCCCACTCGACGGCCGCCACCGCGCCGGCCGCACCCATCAGCATCAGACAGGCACCGTGCCGTGCCGCCGCGATGCTGGTGCCGCGGGTGGCTTCGCGGGCCCACAGACCGATCGACGCCAGCGCCGCCAAGAAGCCGACCGCCAGCGCGAACGTCCCCAGGTATCCCGTCACGTGCGCCCTTCGCTACTGCGGACGTTCTGGAGGCTGGTACTCGTTGGAGTGGCGCACGATGATGCGGTCGGCAAGGAACACGCCTTCGGAGCCCATCGTTCCCTCCACGACGGCTCCCTGACCGGTCCGGAACGTCTGTGGGGGACTGCTGGAGGACACCACCGTGAGGTCGGCCGCGCCATCGGTGACGACGAACCGCACACCCTGGTCGTCGTCACGGACCGACCCCGCGACCACCATGCCGCCGATGCGCAGCCGTTCACCGGTGGGGGGAGGACTCTGCGCCACCTCGCTGGGCGTGCGGTAGTAGGTGAGGGTGCCCTCGAACCCGCTCACCGCGAGCACGGTCACCCCGACCAGCACGACGATCGCGACAGCGGCGCCCCGGGCACGGGCGGACCGGTGCCAGCCGGACCTCTTCGCCGACATGTGCATCAGCGGCGTTCCCCGCCGCCTCGATGCCCGACGAACACGTAGCAGGCCCACACCAGCACGCAGATCGTGTAACCGACGACGACTACGGCCCAGCCGGTCACGAGGCGCCCCGGGTGACCACGACGGGCACAGGACCGGTGTCGGCGTGGTCTGCCGAGGGCGACGGCTCGACCGGCACCAGCTGGGCGACCCGCCGGCGCAGGAACCACGCACCACCGAGCATGAACGCGACGACGGCCGCGAGCAGGGCTGTGAGCATCAGTGGGCTGATCGGCGGCGAGGCGGTGGGCTGCAGCAATGTCGGCGGCTGGTGCAGCGTTCGCCACCACAGCACCGAGAAGTGGACGACAGGTACCTGCACGAACCCGACCACGCCCACGACGGCCGCGCGCCGCGACACGTGGACGCGGTCCCCGGGCAGACCACGCACGCCCAGGTAGCCGAGGTAGAGCAGCAACAGGACCGCCGTCGTGACCAACCGGGCGTCCCAGGTCCACCACACCCCCCAGGCAGTGTGGCCCCAGAGGCTTCCCTCCACGATGGCCAGTGCCGTCATGCCGACCCCGAGCTCGGCGGCCGCCTGCGCCCGTGCGTCCCAACGTGGGTGCCGGCGCATCAGTACGGCGACGCTGGCCACCAGCACCAGCGCGAACGCGGCGAACGCCGTCCAGGCGGCGGGGACGTGCACGTACATCAGGCGTTGCGCCTGCCCCTGGATCGCCTCGGCCGGAGCGACGACAAGGCCGAGGGCGAGGGCGACTGCCATCGCGACGAGCGCCAGGGTGCCGAGACCGGGGCGGATGCTGCGGTGCCGGTGCTTCTCCGGGGACAGACCCATCAGACCTCCTGTCCTGGAGAGAGGCGGTACCGGCTCGACCACGGTACGTACGTCCGTTCTCCCGGTGCAAGCATGCTAGGTGTCCAGCAGCGTGGGGAACACGGCCCACGCGGTCACGATCGCAACGAGGTCGTAGACCCCCAGCAGCACGAACCACGGGCCGGTCTGCTCCGTTGCCGCCACCTGTGATCCGGCCACGAGCGCCGGCAGGCCGGCGGTGAGGACCAGCGTGGTGAGCAGGGCCGGGCGGCGCTGCTCGGCCATCAGCACCCCGTAGACCGTGACGTTGACCGCGACACCGGGCATGGCCACCGCGGCGGCGAGTACGGCGGCCACCGACCACTGTGCCTCGAGCAGCGCCAACGCCAGTACGCCGCCGAACCCCCACGCCAGCCACAGCAGGAGACACAACGTTGTCGCCTTGCCCGCGAGCAGCGCACTGGGAGAGGTGAGCGCACGCAGCAGGTCCCACGCGTCGTCGTCGCGCTCGGCGGCCAGCAGCGAACGCGCCAACGGCACCGCCGCGGTGAGCACCAGCAGCCAGACGAGCCCCGGCGCGAGCACCGCCAGGCTCTCCGGTGGCAGCTCGAAGCCGAGCCCGGCGAGCAGCAGGCCCGCCAGGATCAACGGGGGCACGGTCGCCGAGGCCTCCCGGGTGGCCGCTTCGACAGCCAGGTCCCTACGCACGAGCAGCACCACCTGCTGCCAGAACCGAGGTCCGTCCGGTTTGGCCGAGCGGCCGGTACCGGTCCCCTCCACGTCCATCGGTCCCGAGTCGACCACCTTCGAGGTCGCTTGGTTCATGCGGCTTCCGTCACGGTGCCGTCGTGGAGGACCAGTCGGGCGTCGGGGTCGTCACCCAGCAAGTCGTGGTCGTGCGTGGCCACGAGGACGGCGGTTCCCGCGGCGGCCAGCCGTCGCATCCCCGCACGCACCAGGGCGGACCCGTCCGTGTCGAGATGCGCGGTGGGTTCGTCGAGACACGCGACCGCCGGCCGCGCCGCCAGCGCCATACCGACGAGAAGCCGGCCACGCTGCCCACTCGAGAGCGTCTCGACGCGCCGCCCGGCAAGCGTGACCAGGCCGGCCGCCTCGAGGCATTCCGCCACCGGTCTCTTGCCTCGGCCACTGAGGACGGCGACGGTAGCGAGCACCTCCCGCACCGTCTGGCGGCGTCGCGTACCGCTGCCGGGACGCAGGTAGAGACAGCGTCCCGTAGCCCTCCGCTCACCCGAGCTGGGGGCCAGCAGTCCTGCACACACCCGCAGCAGCGTCGTCTTGCCGCTTCCGTTGGCACCGTGGAGAAGGCAGGTGGTCCCTTGGTCGACACGCAGCGAGACCGGCCGCAGTGCGGTGAGCGCATCGAAACGACAGCTTGCCGCCGACAGCTCGAGTACCGGCGGCTTGGTGACCGACGCTGATGCCATGAGCGACGTATGCCTCTCTCTTGACAGCCACGTTACGCCCCCAGGATGTTGGGAAGTGCGAGGATATGGCCACCGTCGTGACCGTGTCCGTGACGTAGGGATGGAAGGGGGGCGCGGATGCCACCCAGCCGCTGGTGGCAGAGAGGATGGAGTTCACCGTCGGGCCGGCGTCGGAGGCGCCGCCCGTTCTTTTGGTTGAGCCTCACCATCCCCGCGGCCCTTCTCACGGGTTGCAGCGGCCCAAGCCCTTCTGTGCTGTCTCCCGCCGGCCCGAAGGCCGACTCCGTCGCCGTGCTGTGGTGGATCCTGTTCTGGATCTCCGTCGCGGTCAGCGTTGTCGTCATCGCGATGATGCTGTGGGCGGCTCTGTTCCGGCGCAAGGAGACCACGGTCAAGCACGACAGCGGACAGCGGTTCGTGCTCGTGCTCGGTGTCGCGATCCCGGCGGCGATCCTGATCGGTACGTTCGGGTTGAGCGTCGGCGGCATCGCCGGGAATGCCGACCCGCCGACGTCGACCCAGGTGACCATCGAGGTCACCGGGCACCGTTGGTGGTGGGAGGTGCGCTACCCGGAGGCCGGCTTCGCCACGGCCAACGAGATCCACGTGCCCGCCGGGACTCCGGTGAGGCTCCGCCTCCGGACGGCAGACGTCATCCACAGCTTCTGGGTGCCGGAGCTGATGCCGAAGATCGACCTGCTGCCGCGCAGGGTCAACGAGACGTGGTTCTCGGCCGACCACCCGGGCGTGTACCGGGGTCAGTGCGCAGAGTTCTGCGGCACGCAGCACAGTCACATGGCGTTCTCCGTCGTGGCACAACCGCCGGCGGCGTTCCAGGCGTGGCTGGACCAGCAGAGCGCCCCCGTGACCGCACCGGACACCGAGCAGGAACGACAGGGCCTGGCGGTCCTGGAGTCGTCGTCGTGCGCCACCTGCCACACCGTCCGCGGTACGGAGGCGGACGGCGATCTGGGCCCGGACCTGACGCACGTGGGCAGTCGTGACCGGCTCGCGGCCGGCGCCATCCCCAACACCTTCGGGTACATGGCCGGCTGGGTGTCGAACTCCCAGACCGTCAAGCCGGGCAACCTGATGCCGCCACAACAGCTGACGCCGGACGAGCTGCGTGCTGTCGTGACCTACCTGCAGAGTCTGGAGTGAGGGCGGTGTCGGCATCCTGGGTGCTGCCCGAGCGCCGCGTGGCGGAGGCCGCGGTCGGTGAGGTCCTCGACGAGGTCTGGGAGGAGGAGCCCGGCCTCAAGGGCTGGGTCACCACGGTCAACCACAAGCGGATCGGCCGACGCTACCTGGTGACCGCGGGGCTCTTCTTCGCCTTGTCGGGCATCCAGGCGCTGGTGATGCGCACGCAGCTGATCGGTCCCGAGGCCGACGTCGTCAGCCCGGAGGTGTACAACCAGCTTTTCTCCCTGCACGGCACGACGATGATCTTCTTCTTCGCCACGCCGATGCTGTTCGGCTTCGGCAACTTCTTCCTGCCGCTGATGATCGGCACCCGGGACATGGCCTTCCCGCGGCTGAACGCCTTCAGCTACTGGGTGTTCCTCATGTCCGGTGCCTTCATGTTCGCCAGCCTGCCGTTCGGGGTGGCTCCGAACGGCGGCTGGTTCGCGTATGTGCCGCTCACGGCCGACTTCGCACCCGGGCTGAACATCGACTTCTACACGCTGGGCCTGCTGTTCCTGGGTGTCTCCACCACCGTCGGGGCCATCAACTTTATCGTCACCGCGTTGAAGATGCGTGCGCCCGGCATGACGCTGAGCCGGGTGCCCCTCTTCGTCTGGGGCGTGGTCACCACGTCGTTCATGGTGCTGTTCGCGCTGCCACCGCTGAACGTCGCGAACCTCATGCTGTTCATGGACCGGCGGTTCGAGACGAAGTTCTTCGCTCCCGAGCACGGCGGCGACGTCGTGCTGTGGCAGCACCTGTTCTGGATCTTCGGGCACCCCGACGTCTACATCATCGTGCTGCCTGCCCTGGGCATCATCTCCTCGGTCATCCCGACCTTCTCGCGCCGGTCCATCGTGGCCTACCCGCTGGTCGTACTGGCGACGGTGGCCACGGGCATCATCTCGTTCGGCGTCTGGGTCCACCACATGTTCGCGGTGGGCCTGGCGAACGTCTCGCTCACGTTCTTCTCCGCTGCCACCCTGGCCATCACGATCCCCGGTGGCATCCAGATGCTGGCGTGGGTGGGCACCATGCTGCGTGGGCGGATCGTGATGACGACCGCGATGCTCTACTCGTGCGGCTTCATCGTGGCCTTCATGCTGGGCGGCGTAACCGGGGTCATGTTCGCGGTGGTGCCGTTCGACCAGCAGATCACCGACTCCTACTTCGTGGTCGCGCACTTCCACTACGTGCTGTTCGGTGGTGCGGTCCTGCCCATCCTGGCCGGGCTGTTCTACTGGTGGCCGAAGATGACCGGGCGGATGACCAGCCCCAGGTGGGGCATCTGGAGCTTCGTGCTGGTTTTCGTCGGCTTCAACCTCACGTTCTTCCCGATGCACATCTCCGGTCTGCTCGGCATGCCTCGCCGCATCTACACCTATGAGGACGGGCTCGGATGGAACGCGTGGAACCTCGCGGCGACGCTCGGTTCCTATGTGCTGGCCGTCGGCCTGCTGCTGACCGTGGCGATCTTCGCGCACAGCCTGTTCCGGGGTCCGCGGGCCCCGGACGACCCGTGGGGGGCCAACACGTTGGAGTGGGCGACCGGGTCGCCGCCCAAGCACTACAACTTCCCCGTCGTGCCGACCGTGCACAGCCTCGACCCCATGTGGGACGGCAAGACGCTGCAGACCATGGAGACGCATCGTCACGACGACGAGCGCACGATGACTGAGGAGCACATGGCGCTGCGCACCTCGGAGCTGGACGGCCGGTTCGAGGCGGTGATGCCGATGCCGAGCGACACCCCGGTGCCGTTCGTCGTCGCGCTCGCGATGCTCGCCGGGTTCACCGCGCTGTTGTTCTCCGCGTACGTCGTCGCCTACGTCGCCACCGCGATGGTCGCCCTGTCGGTCACCTGGTGGCTGTGGCACCGGCCGGGGGTCGAGTGAGGAGCCCCCGATGACCACGCTGCAGAGCCGGACCACCGCCGCGTCGGCGGTGCGGCCCGACCGGCAGGCCCCCGAACGGCCGGCGGGCCACACCACGGCGTGGTGGGGCATGGTGCTGTTCCTGTCCAGCGAGGCGACGACGTTCGCCTGCCTGCTGGCCAGCTACTTCTACGTCCGCTTCGCCGACCCCGGGCCCTGGCCGCCGGCCACCGCGCCGCCACCCGAGCTGTTCTGGTCCTCGCTGGAGACCGGAGCACTCGTGCTGAGCTGTGTGCCGATGGCCGTGGCGGTCCGCGCGGCGAAAGGCGGTCGGCGGGGTGCTCTGGTGCTGAGCCAGGTGGTCGTCTGGCTGCTGGGAGCGGCGTTCGTCTGCTTCCAAGTGCTCGACTACGTCGTGACGTACCCCGAGTCCACGATCAGCGAGGACGCCTTCGGGTCCTTGTCCTACACCATCACCGGCCTGCACACGGTGCACGTGATCGCCGGTCTGCTCATGGTGCTCGTGCTGATCGCGAGCACGGCAGTCGGCCGCCTGGGCAAACGCAGACCCGAGCCGGTGGGCATCGTCGCCCTCTACTGGTACTTCCTTGCCGCGCTGTCGGTGGCCGTCTACCTCGTCGTCTACATCTCTCCGTACTGGTGAGGCCGTCGATGAAGCTGGCACGCGAGCGACCCGAGCGGCGGGAGTGGGTGATCGGCCCACGCCTGCTGTGGTTCGCCCTGCTCGGCGGGACCGCGGCGTGGGGCGTCCATGTGTTCTTCGCCTGGGGGCTGCTGGAGCTCGCCTGCCTGCGGGGTGACCTCAGTGCTGCGGCCTTGACAGCGACCGGTCTGCTCACCGGTCTGCCCTGGTTGCTGGCTCTGACGTCACTCGGCAGTGCCGTCATGCTTCGGGCGCGGCGCCGCCGGTTGCGGGTGGACGTGTTCGCCGAGGAGCGTGTCGACCTGCTCACCCTCCTCGCGGTCTTCCTCAACGTGCTCGCGGTGGCCGCCATCACCGGCGGGGGAGTGGCGCTGCTCGTCCTGGAGCCGTGCGGATGAGGGTCACACAGGTGGTGGCGCACATCGACCTCTTCGCGCTGGGTGGGGCATCGCTCGTGCTGGTCGGCTGGTCGGTCGCGGCGATGCTGTTGGTCGGGTGGTGCTACACGCGCGGGCTGCGGCGGATCCGCCGGCATCCGCAGGGACGTCGTCTGCACCGGTGGCGTCCGTTCGCTCTCGTCGGCGCTCTCGTCGTCGTGCTCGCTGTCATGCTGCCTCCGCTGGGTACCCTGGCGGAGGCGCGGCTGTCGACGCACATGGCCCAGCACATGATGCTGATCCTGGTGGCCGCCCCGCTGCTCGCGCTGGCGGCACCGGGACAGGCGCTGCTCGCGGGGATGCCCTTTGAGGTACGTCGGCGCGTCGTCGCCGTCGTCCACCGGCTGCCCCCCTCCGTGCTGTGTGCGCCGCTGCTCGCCTGGGCGTTGCACGTCGGCGCGGTCTGGTTCTGGCACCTGCCGGCGCCCTACGAGGCCGCCGTACGCTCCGACGCGGCACACCTGCTCGAGCACGCCACCTTCCTCGGCACCGCGTGGTTGTTCTGGTGGCATCTGGCCACGCTGTCGAGTCGGCGGCTGCGCGGGCCGGCAGCCGTGCTGTACATGGTGGCGGCGATCCCGCCCGGCGCCGCGCTCGCGGCAGTGCTCACCTTCGCCGGCAGCCCGATCTACGAGGCACAGGCGGCGACGACGGCGGCCCTTGGTGCCGACCCACTGCTGGACCAGCGCATCGGTGGCCTCGTCATGTGGGTGCCCATGGACCTGGGCTACATCCTGGTCGCGGTCCTGCTGTTCAACAGGTGGTTCAAGGGGATGCAGCAGAGCGGGACGGCGGTCGCCGTGCCGCCGGACCCGGCGTCCCCGCATCGGTCCGCCCACCGGTCGTCCAGCAGTGTGGGGGTGAGGTCATGAGGAGGTCGCCGGCGCCGGCCAGGCTGCTGCTGGCGGCGCTGCTCGCCGGCGCTGCATTGCTCGCCGGGTGCAACGGGACGCGGACAGTTCCGCCCGGTGAGGTGACTCAGGGCAACCCCGAACGCGGTGCCCGGCTCATCGTGGACTACGGCTGCGGTTCCTGCCACGGGATTCCGGGGATCGACGGAGCCGACGGGCTCGTCGGGCCACCGCTGGACCACTTCTCCCGACGCAGCTTCATCGCCGGCAACCTGCCGAACTCCGCGGAGAACCTCACCAGATGGGTCAGCAACCCGCAGGCTGTCGAGCCGGGCACCGCCATGCCCGACCTCGGCGTGACGACCGAGGAAGCCCGGGACATCACCGCGTACCTGTACACGCTGGAGTGACATGGCGTATCCCACTCCCTCACCGAGCCGACCCCGGCGCCGCCGTGCCGCCGAGGGTATCTTCGTTCTCGCTCTGCTCGCCATCGCCTTGGCGCTGACCACGGTGGCCTGGGACGGCGACGCCGAGTCGCCGCCGTCGCAGACCGTCGCGGCGGCGCAGGCCGTCGCTGCGTCGACTCAGGACCAGTTCCAGGACGGCGAGCGTGTCTTCCTCCGTGACTGTGCGTTCTGTCATGGCGACGAGGGCGAGGGCTCGGAGCGCGGGCCGTCGCTGGAGGAGGCCGGGCCCGCCGCCGCCCACTTCCAGCTGACGACCGGCCGGATGCCGCTGCGCTCGGAAGAGGACGAGCCCGAGCCGGGCCCGCCGGCGTACCCGCCGCAGACCATCGATGCGCTCGTCACGTATGTGGGGACGCTGGGCCGGGGGCCGGAGGTGCCCGAGGTGCTGCAGGGCGATGCGGCGCGCGGCCGGACGCTGTTCCTGTACAACTGCGCGCCGTGCCACTCCTCCTCCGGCACCGGGATGATCCTGCCCGCGGGAGACGTCGCCCCTGAGCTGTCCGACTCGACGCTCACGCAGGTCGCCGAGGCCGTTCGCCTCGGCCCGGGCTCGATGCCACCGTTCTCCGAGAGGCACCTGGACAAGGAGCAGGTGGACGCCATCGCCACCTACGTGCAGCAGCTCGACCAGGACCAGAACCCTGGGGGCCACCCGCTGGACTGGATCGGACCCATCTACGAGGGATCCGTGGCCTGGCTGCTGGCTCTTCCGCTCCTCGTACTGGTGATCCGGCTGCTCGGCAGGAGGGCTCCAGCGCGAAGGCCCGGCTCCAAGGAAGGCCCGTGATGTCGCGGCAGGAGAGGGCTCCGAGAGCGGTGGTCGCCGCGTTCGCGCTGGCGGTGTTGGCAGCGGTGGGATACGCGCTGTCCTACGCCTTCGATCTCGGCACGCAGTTCCTCGGCGCGACGCTCGGGGGAGCATTCCTGGCGGTGGCGATCGGGCTGGCCCTGTGGTCGTCCCGGGTGGAGGAGCAGGAGCCGGAGTACGTGGAGGAGCGCGAGCTGTCTGCGTCGCCGGGCCGGCAGTGGTCGGCGTTCGAGGAGGCGCTGACCACCCAGCCGGTGCCGCGCGTGAAGGTGCTGTGGTCGATGTTCGGCCTTGCGGTGGCAGCGATCGGTGGCTCGTTGCTGTTCCCGCTGCGGTCGATGTGGACGCGGCACGACATCTCCCCGGACATTCGCCTGTCCCGCACCTCGTGGTCGCGAGGACGGGCGTTGGTCACCGAGGAAGGCATCCGGATCCGACCCGAGGACCTCGACTTCGGCGGCGTGCTGCCGGCCTTCCCGGAGGACGACGACCTCACCAACGTCGACGCGGCCACGATGCTCGTCCGGGTGCGTCCCCAGGAGCTCGAGCTGCCACCCGAACGCCGGCAGTGGGTCGTTGACGGCGTCGTCGCCTACTCGCGGCTGTGCACCCATGCCGGCTGCCCGGTCGGGCTGTACGCGGACCAGTACGCCGAGCTGTTGTGCCCCTGCCACCACTCGGTCTTCGACGCGCTGCGCGGTGCGCTCCCGGTGAGCGGCCCCGCCGCGCGGCCACTTCCCCAGCTGCCGATCGGCCGCGACGGGGACGGTTTCCTGGTGGCGCTGGGCGACTTCACGGAACCGACCGGCGCCGGATGGTGGGGATACGACGCATGAGGATGGTGCTGCGAGGTCTCCGTCGCTTCGACGAGCGGCTCCCCATCGCCTCGATGGGCCGCAGTGCGCTGGCCAAGGTGTTCCCGGACCACTGGTCGTTCATGCTCGGCGAGATCGCGCTGTACAGCTTCATGATCCTCGTCGGCACGGGGGTCTACCTGTCGCTCTTCTTCGAGCCGACCACGGCCGAGCGGCTCTACACCGGCAGCTACGAGCCGCTCCGGGGAGAGCTACTCTCAGGGGCCTACGCGTCCACTGTCGAGCTCAGCTGGGACGTCCGGGGCGGGCTGTTGATGCGGCAGGCGCACCACTGGGCGGCACACATCTTCATCGGCGCGATCGTGCTGCACCTGGCCCGCATCTACTTCACCGGCATGTTCCGCAAGCCGCGCGAGCCCAACTGGACGGTCGGCGTCACGATGCTGCTCCTGGCGATGCTCAACGCGTTCGCCGGCTACTCGCTTCCCGACGACCTGCTGTCGGGCACCGGTCTCCACATCTTCTACTCGGTGACATTGTCCATCCCCGTGGTCGGTGCCTGGCTTGCGTTCCTGGTCTTCGGCGGCGACTTCCCGGGGACCGCAATCATCGAGCGCCTGTACGTCGGCCACATCCTGCTGATCCCCGTGCTGATCGGTGTGCTGATCAGCGTGCACCTGTTCTTCGTCATCCGGCAGAAGCACACGCACTTCGCCGGTCCGGGCCGCAGCAACGCCAACGTGGTCGGCTCTCGCATGTATCCGACGTATACGTTGCGGACGCTGTCGCTGCTCTTCTTCGTGGCCGCCACGGTGTTCTTGCTCGGGGCCTTCGTGCAGATCAACCCGGTGTGGATCTTCGGCGAGTTCGAGACGGCGACGATCCTCTCGCCGTCGGTCGCGGACTGGTACGTCGGATGGATCGAGGGTGCCCTGCGCCTGTTCCCCCCGCTGGAGTTCACCGTCTTCGGCTACCTCATCGCCAACCAGTTCTGGGCGGGAATCGCGCTGCCGCTGGCGACGGTAGCCATGCTGTACGCCTGGCCGTTCGTGGACCGCAAGATCACCGGTGACCGCGGCACCCACCACGTCACCGGCCGTCCCCGCGACTGCCCGCTGCGGACGGCGATCGGTGTCGCCGTACTCACCTTCTACACGCTGCTGGTGTGCGCAGCGGGCCAGGAGATGCTCGTGCAGTACTTCGGGTGGTCCATCGGCACCGTCCGCGCCGTGCTGCGTGTGCTGGTGCTGGTGCTCCCGGTGATCAACGGCATGATCGCCTACGTGCTGGCCAGGGCCCTCCTGCGCAGCGAGAAGGAGGGTGTGCTGGCCCTGTCCCGCAAGGACCTGATGCTGTCGTGGCGGGCCGACCGGCGGCGCGTCGAGCCGATGGAGGGGCAGTCACCGCGTCCGCGGACCGACGACGAGGAGCGGGGCCTGCATCCGGCGGAGACGACACCGGAGGAGCCGGAGCGGGACCTGTCCGAGGTGCCGTCGTGGATACGCAGCAGCCGGACCGGAGGGCGCACGGAGTGAGCCAGGTGGATGCCGCGTCGATCCACGTGTGGCGACAGCCGGACAAGCTGTGGCGCTGGCGCTGGGTGGAGCGTGACGACTCCGGAAGGGAGCTGACGTCGATCGTCAGCCACATGGCCTTCGACTCCGTCTCGCAGGCCCGGTCGAGTGCGCACGAGGCATACCCGGGTGTGGCCGTGTACGTACCCCGCGAAGCGACGAGTGCGCCGCCTCGACGGCGCCGACGGCTCACCTGGGTGGTGCTGACCGTTGTCGCGGCGGTACTCGGCTACCGGGCACGTCGCCGTCGCGACCTTTCCACGGCCAGCTCGAACACCGACTCTGCCCTGCTGCGGTGCGCATCGACGCAACGGTCACCAAGGGGCGCTCGGGTTCGCAGCTTCGTCCACTGACGTCTAGGCAAAGTCTTCAGATCCCTGTGGAACAAGGGGACCTGAGCCCCCGAGACGGGATCGACGTGTCGGTGGCGTCCTATAGCGTGCAGGTCATGGTCAGCGAAGAGATCCACGACCTCGGCGTCGAGGACGTGCTCGATGCCGTGGAGATCTGGCACGCCGAGCGCACTGACCGCGACATGCGCATCTTCGTGGCCGCGGCACACTTCGCCGACCTGCACCACCCCGACTCTCGTCCCGACCGGTGTGGGCGGGCGTTGCCGGGGATGGAGCGGCCGAAACGCCTTGGCGGTGTGGGCACGCCGAAGGTGTTGGAGTTCGCGGCGGCGGAGTTCGCTGCCCGGCTGGGCAGAAGCCCATACGGTGGCTGGGCGCTGATCGCCGATGCGCTGGATGTCCGGCACCGGCTGCCGCGGCTGTGGGCACGGGTGTGCGCAGGTGAGGTGTCGGTGCGCTACGCCCGGCATGTGGCGCAGCAGACCCGCGACCTGACTCCAGCCGCCGCCGGGCTGGTCGACTCGGCGGTGGTCGAGTACGCCGACGGGCGGCTGTGCTGGTCACGGTTCGAAACCCTGGTCGCCGCCAAGGTAGTCGAGGCGGACCCCGACGCGGCCGCGGAAGCCGAACGCGCCGCGGCCGAGGAGGAGTTCGCGAAGCTGGGCCGGTCCAATGCGCACGGGCAGAAGACGCTGTACGTGAAGTCGTCCACGGCGGCGATGCTCAGGATCAACGCCACCATCGGCTACTTCGCCGCCATCCTGGCCGCCCTGGGCGACACCGACACCGAGGACCACCGCCGGGCCAAGGCGATGCTGATCCTGGCCAATCCGGTCGCCGCGCTGCAGCTGCTGCAGGCCTTCGCCACCCTGCGTGCGGAGAAGGGCTCCGCCAAGCCCGGCGACGGTGGCCTCGACGACAGCGACGCCGGCGCGGGTACTGGCGCAGCCCAGGACTGCGGCGAGGGCAGAGCCGCCGACGCGGCCGACAGGTCTAGGAACTGCGGAGACGCTCGAGGATTCGGCGCCGAACCCGAGACCCTCGACGACGTCGACGACGCTGACCACGATGAGACCGGCGCCGCCTCGGACGGTGACGCCGGTGCGTCGGCGGCGTTCTGCCGGCCGTTCCGACCCCATGAGATCGGCCCCGACAGCCGGTACGGGTGCGGGTTCGACCCCAAGACGCTGCTGCCGACGGTGACGGTGTACCTGCACCTGTATGCGCGCACCGACACCGGTGAGGTCGGTCCGGTGGCCCGCTGGGAGGGGGAAGGCCCGATCACCGCCCGGTACGTGCGCGACGTACTGGGGCCAGCCTGCCGGTTCGCCATCAAACCGGTGATCGACCTGGCCGGCCTGGCACCGGTCGACGGCTACGAGATCCCCGACCGGCACCGCGAAGCCGTGCACCTACGCACCCCGGCCGACATCTATCCCTGGGCGTCAAACACCAGCCGGCGACAACAGCTCGACCACACCCAGCCCTACGTGCGACCCGACCACGGCGGACCACCTGGCCAGACGGGGCTGCACAACCTCGGCCCGATGACACCGTTCCACCACCGCATCAAGACCTTCGCACCGATGCAGCTCAAGCAACCGTTCCCCGGTATCTACCTGTGGCGCGACCGCCGCGGCCACTGCTACCTCGTCGACCACACCGGCACCCGCCGGCTCGGCAGGACCGACCCCCGCACCGACCTGCCCGACCTCACTCTCGAGGCCTACGCCGACGACCCGGCCGTCGACATCTGCTACCAGCCGCACCACATGGCGTAGCCCCGGCCAACGTTCAGCCGCTACGGCCGTACGGGCGTTCCGTCCGGCCTGAGCATGAGCCAGGTGCCTCCGAACGACGTGGCGCCGTGGCCTTCGGTGTCGCCGACGTGGTCGTCGCCGGCGAAGTAGTACAGCGGGTGCTCGTGGTAGGTGATCTGCTCGGTGCCGTGCGGGCGTTCGATGGTGCTGATCGACATGCTTGCGACGCCCTTGCCCGCGTGGGCGGCGGGGGCGTCCAGGGGCGGCCACTCGGTGACGCATGCGTCATGACAGGAGCTTTGCGATCCGGCGAGGTCAGCGGTGAACATGTACAGCGTTCGGCCGTTGCCGTCGACCACGACGGTCCCGCGGTCGGTGGGTGACGTCATCAGGGTCGCGGCGGTCATGGTCGGGGGCACTTCCCGAGACCGGTCGTCGATGTCCTCCGCTCCGGCGCTGACCTGGCCGCATGCTGCCGCCGCGAGGAGCATCAGCACAACGGCTATCCCACCACCGCGACGACTCACGTGATGCACCGTCCGCTTCAGGCTTCCTACGGTCACGAGCGGCGATTCTCGAGGACCTCCGGCTCGGGGGCAAGACTGCCCGCGACAACGACGCCGTACAGCACATGGTCGAGCCCGAGCATGATGCGCCCCATCACCCGTCGCTGGCGATGCTCCACACCCAGGGCGGGACCGATACCGAGCTCGAAGACCAGCCAGACCACCAGACCGAACGCGGGACCGGTGAGCGGGTGCTGCCGGGCCTTCGTTGGCAGCAGGCCGAAGACGAGGCCGCCTCCAGTCCCGTACGCCCAGTGGAAGACCTCGGTGGCCGCCTCGACATACCCTTCGGGAAGCCGCTGCAGTGGCCGGGGGCCGTGGCGCTCGACGATCTTGCGCGGCGGAGGCTGCTCCATCAGTCCCAGGTTTGCGGTGACCGAGCGGGTGCCGCTCATTGCCATGGCCGCCACCAGCCCCCGGCCTGCTGCGCGCAGGACCGGCAGGGGCCCGCGTCGTTGTCTGCCCATCCTCAACCTCGTCTCGCTGGTCGCCCCTCGCTATACGTCCCCGCCCAAGCCGTCGTCCAGGTCGCTGAGCCGCACCGCCGTCAGCCCAGCGGCGCGGTCGGCATGATCGGATCATGCGACTCCAGGCTGATGCGGACGGCCAGCCGGACACATCGGCTCACCCGACGAGTGTCCACGCTGCGACGAGATCCGTCGACCGGTATGCCGGGCAGGGCTCAGGAACGCTGGAACGGCGCGCGACGTGTGCAGATGTGCACACCGTCTGCGGGACGCCCGCCCGCGGTGGAGGCCGCAGCCAAACAGAACCGCACCCACATGTTCAGCTGCACCTCCTTGGCCACCCGTAACCGCGAGTAGAGAAGATGGATCAGGCGGGTGCTGGGGCGCGCCCAGACCTCGATCTCGAAGATCAGCAGGTCCTCGTGGCGATAGGCCCGGAACTGTGCCTGGCCGGCTTCGAAGTGACCGCGCAGGGTCGCGTAGCCCAGACTGGTCGCGTCACGGTGCACGACACGCACCGGACCGTTCCAGGGCCCGGGCATCTTCACCACGGGGTCGTCGCCGACCCGCAGCCCCGCGTCGCCGGCCTGGCCGCCGTGCACGTCGACGACCTCCGAGGGAACGAAGTGCTGGAAGTCGTCGGCCACCTTGGCCATGAGCTGTTCCGGGCCGAGCCGGGCTTCCGCGATGCGTACCCGGAACCGCCGGTGGAACATCGGCCCGTACCCCTCGTCCGGCGTCTGCACGGCCGCGTCGACGAGCTCGGCGGGCAGTGGAGGCGGCGCGTCCTCGGCCTCGTCGCCCTCTCGCTCGGTCCGGTGCAAGGGTGTCGTGTCCCAGAGGTACCGCCAGGAGATGAGCGCCGTACCGAGCAGCCAGTGCACGACCACGTCCCGAACGCCCGGGCTGTCACTTTGCGACATCACGCCTCGACTCTTGAAGATCGTCAGTCTGGGTACAGGGCCGGTGGTACCCGTCCGCGACACGGTGACACGAGGGGGAGCACAGATGATCGTCCAGGTCCTGCACCGCGCGGGGATACGCGCCAGCCACCTGCACCTGGCCTCGATGGGGGCGGTCGGGCTGTGTCTGGTGCTGTGGACCCGGGCGAAGACCGTCGACCAGGACCAGCGGGGGAATGCGGAGCGTCGTGCGGTGTTCGTCGGTCTGTGGCCGCCGACCCTGTGGGTGATGGGTGACTCGCTGCGCCGCCACGAGGAGGGGTAGTGCGCCGCCCGCGACGCCGCCCACCGGCCACACCGCGGACAGGAGGACGCAGATGAGCCACCGTATCCGCACCGCCGCGGACGCCATCGGGC
>DATABY010000234.1:0-10605 GCA_036259355.1 Nocardioidaceae bacterium | reverse complement strand
CGCGAGCGCCGGGCCGTTCCGGAGCTCGAAGTACAGCCGGCGCTCGCGCCGATGCTCGTCGACAAGGTCGACGGCGAATGGGTCGAGGTCGACCGCCGCGGCGAGCGGCTGGTCCGCAGGGAGCACGGCGAGAGGCTGGATGCCGAGCGCCGGCGCAAGCACGACGTGATCCTCCAGCTGCTCTACGACGAGGCCGCGGCGGGGCGCGTCTACACCGGCGCGCAGTTCGCCGATCGGTTCGAGAACCGGGCCGGGCTGGGGGGCAAGGACACCATCCGCGAGCGGCTGAGCGTGCTCACGACCAAGGGCTACGCGAAGTTCTTCCGCAACCACGAGGCGTACGGCCTGCCGCCGGCGACGCGATCGAAGTTCGGCTACCTGTGCGTCGAGGGCATGCACCTCGGGCCGGCCGAGGAGGCGGTCGACCCCGCGACCGGCGAGGTCGTCACCACCGGCCGACGGGTGCTGCCGACGCACTACAAGTGCCCGCAGAGCGGCGCCGTGCTGCCGCGACGAGCAGGGGAGGTTCGACCTCGACCGGCTCAAGGCCCTCATCGCCAGGGACCCGATCCGGGCGCTGGAGATCAAGCTCAGCCAGGGCGCCAAGCCGGGCCTGGGCGGCCTGCTGCCGGCCCCCAAGGTGTCCGCGGAGATCTCGGAGACCCGCGGGGTGCCGGTCGGCGAGGACTGCATCAGCCCCTCCCGGCACGCGGAGTTCCACGACGTGGACAGCATGCTGGACTGGGTGGAGATGCTCGCCGAGGAGACCGGGCTGCCCGTCGGCATCAAGTCGGCCGTCGGTGACACCGACTTCTGGGTCGAGCTCGCCGACCAGATGCGGTCGAGCGGCCGTGGCGTCGACTTCGTCACCGTCGACGGGGGAGAGGGCGGGACGGGCGCCGCACCGTTGATCTTCACCGACTCGGTGTCGCTGCCGTTCCGGCTCGGCTTCAGCCGCGTGTACTCGATCTTCGCCGAACGTGGCCTGCAGGACGACGTGGTCTTCATCGGTGCCGGCAAGCTGGGGCTGCCGGACAACGCCGTGGTGGCGTTCGGCCTCGGCGTCGACATGGTCAACGTCGCCCGGGAGCCGATGCTCGCGGTCGGTTGCGTCCAGGCGCAGAAGTGCCACACCGACACGTGCCCGACCGGGGTGGCGACCCAGAACCCGTGGTTGGCCCATGGTCTGGACCCGGCCATGAAGTCGGTCCGCACCGCCAACTACGTCAAGACGCTGCGCCGGGACCTGCTGAAGGTGGCCGAGGCCTGCGGCGTCGAGCATCCGGCGTTGATCGGGCCCGATGCGGTGGAGATCGTCGACACCGTGAGCCGGGGGCGGCCGTTGCAGCAGGTCTACGAGTACCAGCCGGGCTGGGGGCTCCCGGGTCGGGACCTCGAGCGAGACGTCATCGCGTTGATGACCGGCCACCGCGAGCCGACCGAGGACGCCGAGGGGCCACCCGAGACCGCGCAGACGTGACCGCGCCGGTCCGGGAGAGGTGACCGCGGTATGGTCGGGGTGCCGGGAGTTGCCCTGTTTGCCGGCATTTCCGAGCCGTCAGTTTGCAAGTGCCGAGGCTTCCTAGAGAATGCAGAGGGGATGTCTGTCGGCGTCAGCCGGGAGCGAGGGGGTCCGCACGTCGTGGAGCACACGCTGCAGCTGTCGAACGCGCCGGATGCCGTTCCAGCGGCGCGCCGGTTCGTCCGCGAGCAGCTGCACGGGACCGCCCTCGAGCACCGCGCCGACGACTGCGAGCTGATCCTCTCCGAGCTGGTCACCAACGCCACGCTGCACGGCCGCCCGCCGGTGACCGTCGGCGTACAGATCTCCGCGGACCGGGCCCGGCTGGAGGTCGCGGACACCTCCGCCGGTACGCCGGTACGTCCCGTGCACGGGCCCGAGGCGATGACCGGGCGCGGCCTGATGCTGGTGGACGCGCTGAGCGAACGGTGGGGCCTCGACCGGCGCCCCCGCGGAAAGCTGGTCTGGGCTGAGGTCGGCCTGGCCGAGAGCAGCCCGAAGCAGCCGGCCCGGCCGGGACCGGTCTGCGACGAGCTCCCAGAACCCGTGGCCGGCTCGTTGACGCCCAGCGGCGAACCCCGGTTCAGGATCGAGCTCGGCGACGTGCCCACGGACCTGTTGCTGGCCGCCAAGGCCCACGTCGACAGCGTCATCCGCGAGTTCGTCCTGGTCTCGGCTGGCGCGGCGAGCGGCCAGACCGCTGCGATCCCGGGTGACCTGGCCCGGCTCATCGACACGGTCACGACGCGGTTCGCCGAGGCCCGCGACGAGATCAAGCGCCAGGCGCTCGGCTCGGCGGCCGCCGCCGACGAACGCACGCACCTGGTCCTCACGCTGCCGCTCTCGGCGGCGGACGCGGGCCTGGAGTACCTGCACGCGCTCGGGGAGGTCGACGCCTACGCGCGCGCGGCGCGGCTGCTCACCCTGGAGACGCCGCCCCAGCACCGGGCCTTCCGGGAGTGGTACGTCACCTCGCTGGTCGAACAGCTGCGGGCGCTCGGCAAGGGGGAGGAGCCCCCGCCGCGGGTGTCGTTCGAGCACCACCTGCTCGACGAGCTCGAGATCGTCGCCACGGCTCATCGGGCGACCGACCGGGCGGCTCGCCTGCAGCAGGTGACCGCGTCGCTCGCCGGTGCCACATCGCTGGAGGATGTTGCCCAGGTGGTGGTGGCGCAAGGGGTGGAGGCGCTCGGGGCGTCGCGTGGGGCGCTCCTGGTGCCGACGAACGACGGCCACTTCGACGTGCTGGCGAACGTCCACTACGGCGACGCCCTGCTGCGAAGCCTGCAGGAGAGCGGAGTGCAGGCGTCCCTGCCGTCGGCGGAGGCCCTGCGGTCGATGCAGCCGGTCTGGCTGGAGTCCCCGGAGCAGCGCGACCTCACCTTTCCCCAGATGCGAGCGGTGGAGCCCAGGACGGTGTCGTTGTGCGCGGTGCCGCTCGTGCTGGCCGGTCGTGTGCTCGGCGTGCTTCGTCTCAGCTTCGAGTCACCGCACCTGTTCGACGAGGAGGAGCGTGCGTTCGTCCTCGCGTTCACCGCGCAGACCGTGCAGGCGCTCGACCGTGCCGACCTGTACACGCTCGAACGCCGCGCACGCGCCGACGCCGAGACCGCGGTCGGTCGCCTGAGCCGGCTCAACCAGATCACGGCCGCGCTGGCGGGTGCCAGCGACGTGCAGCAGATCGGTGCGATCGTCGCGGAGGAGGCCCACCGCACGCTGGGTGCGCAGATGTCGGCACTGTGCGTGCTGGACAGCCCCGACACGCTGCTCACCGTCGAGATGGAGGGCGCCTCGCCCGGAACCCTGGAGCGCTGGACCACCTTCCCAGTCGCCGCCAACCTGCCGGCCAGTGAGGTCGTGCGCACGCGCCAGACCGTCGTGCTGCGTTCCCGGGCGGAGATTGAGGAGCGCTACCCGGCGCTGGCGGGAGAGTCACGCCGTGAGCACTCCCTGGTGTGCGTCCCGCTGCTGGTGGGCAAGCGCACGCGCGGTGCGCTGTCGCTGACGTTCCCGCCCACGTACGTCCTCGACGACGACGTGGTCCAGCTGCTCGGGGCCTTCGGGCACCAGTGCGCGCTGGCGATCGAGCGTGCCCACCTGGTGAGCGCCGAGCGGACCGCCCGCAACCGGGCGAGCTTCCTGGCCGACAGCACCGCCCGCGTTGCTTCGTCCCTCGACCCCGACGACACGTTGGCCAACCTGACCGACCTGGTCGTTCCCGAACTGGCCGACTGGTGTGCGGTCTACCTCGCCAACGAGTCCGGAAGGGTCGGCGCCGCCACCGCCAAGCACCGCGACGGCGAGCTGACCCTGCTGATGCGTCGGCTGCAGCGCGAGCATCCGCTCGACACCGGGAAGGCGGGGGACATCGCGGAGGTGCTCCAGACCGGGCGCCGGGTGTGCTACCCGGAGGCGTCGGCACAACGCCAGGACCAGCTGTGCGCCTTGTTCGGTGGCGGTGAGCGGGCAGAGCCGCTGCGGCCGCGCAGCGTGATCGCCGTGCCGTTCGTCCGCCGCGAAAGCCTGCTCGGTGCGATGGTGCTGGCCCGGGTCGACGGGCCGGCGTACTCCGACGACGAGCTGATGCTGGCCACCGAGCTCGCCGACCGCGCGGCGGTTGCCCTCGACAACGCGGCGCGCTTCCGGCACGAGCGCGAGGTGGCGCTGACGCTGCAGCGCAGCCTGCTGCCGCAGGTGCTCCCGCGGGTGCCCGGGCTGGCGCTGGCCTGGCGCTACTTCCCCGGTGCGGAGGGCACCAACATCGGCGGCGACTGGTACGACGTCATCCCGCTCGAGGACGGCCGGGTCGCGCTCATCATCGGCGACGTGATGGGCCGCGGCCTGCAGGCAGCCGCGGTGATGGGCCAGCTGCGCGCGACCGCGCGTGCCCACGTGTACGCCGGGCTCGGTCCCGCCGAGGCGCTCGCCCGCATCGACACCGAGCTGATGCGCCTGGAACAGGACCAGATCGCCACGGTCCTGCTGGGCATCCTCGACTCCGGCTCCGGCAGGTTCACGATGACCTCCGCCGGCCACCTCCCGCCCCTGGTCCGCGCCCCCGGCGGTGAGGTCAGCTACCTCGACGTGCCGCCCGGCCCGCCGCTGGGCACCGGCAGCAACGGCTACACCGAGGTGGAGGTCACGCTCGCCGCCGGCGCGACTGTGCTCCTCTACACCGACGGCCTGGTCGAGGACCGGTGGCTGCCGATCGACCAGGGGATGGCGACCCTGGCCGCAGCCGCAAGGGCCTCACGTGAGCCGGAGCTGCTGTGCGACCGGGCGTTGGTGGCGCTCGGCCGCGACACCGAGCATGACGACGACACCGCCATGCTGGCGGTCCACTTCGCGCCGGGCAGCAAGGGAAGTCGGCCGGGCAGCCGGTCCGCTCAGGACGGGCGGAACGTCCGCACCGGCGACAGGCCGCTCCTGGCACTCGTCGACAGCCGGGAGACCACCCGGAACGAGTAGCTCTTCCGCCGGACCACCCGCACCGGTGCCGAGCGAGCGCCGAAGACGGCACTGCGCGCGGTGGTGTTGGCCTTCCACGTCCGCCACGCGCCCGAGCCGACGCGGTACTGCACGTCGAACCGAGTCCCGGTGTTGGACGCCGCCGTCGCCCACCGGACGGTGAACGGCAGCCCCCGGGGGCTGGCGAGCACCTGCGGCGGCACGCGCACCTGGCCGCGCATGCCCTGGTCGGCGTGCTTCTCGCAATGGTACGCGAACGTGCCGGCCGAGAAGACGCGGGCGAAGTCCAGGCCGGCCACCGCGGCACCGGAGTCGAACACCGCCTGGTCCTGGGTGACGCTGTGCTCGTCGATGCCGCTCGCCGCCCAGTGCACGCCGCCGCCCACGGACTGGGTGACGCTGGAGGGGCTGAACGTCCGGTTGTCGTTGGCGGCGACCTGAGTGGTGGCCGCCGACACCGAGGACGCGAAGACCCCGGTGACGACGACACCGAGCGTGAGTCCGCGGACCAGTCGGCTGCGGTGGGAAATGAGGGGTGCGCGCATGGTGGCCTCCGGTCCGTGTGTCCTCACGGTAGGGACACTGTGTGACGGACCCGTCAACATATTGAGAGGCCAAACTTCCGGCCTACGCGCGGTCGCCGGTTCTGCGGCATCTTCCTGCACGCCCCAGGCGGGTGGGCGCCCCAGGCAGGATTCGAACCTGCGACCTACCGCTTAGGAGGCGGACGCTCTATCCCCTGAGCTACTGGGGCAAGGGACCGTGGGCCAGCGTACCGGCCCCTCACCGACCGGGCTCAGGGCAGGCGCATCGCGTTGATGGTCTCGGGCTTGAAGCCCGGGAACACCTTGCTGGTGTTGACCTGCGGGAAGCGCGACTTGAGTACCTCGGTCAGCACGGAGCGGTAGTCACGGGTGACCTGCAGGTCGCCCTCACGCAGGTCGGCGGGCCCGATCCCCGGCCAGTTGCCGTGCACCCGGCCGCCCTTGACTCCCGCGCCGAGCAGGAGCATCGCGTTGCCGAACCCGTGGTCGAGGCCGTTGTTGCCGTTCGCCTCGACCCGCCGGCCGAACTCGCTGATGGTCACCACCGTGACCCGGTTGCCCAGCGCCCCCAGGTCCTTGAAGAAGGCGGCCAGCGCCTTGGCCATCTCCTCGACCATGTCCGTCATGGCACCCGACCGCACGTCGCCGAGGTTGGTGTGCATGTCCCAGCCGCTGTAGTCCAGCGTCACGGTCTCGACTCCGAGGTCGGCGCGCAGCAGCCGCGCGGTGTCGGCGAGGGTCTTCCCGAGGTCGCCCACGGGGTACCGAGCGTCGTTGCGGGGCGGGGTCGGCCTGGACGTGGCCAGGTCTTCGACCCGGTTCACGGTTCTCATCGCGGAGCGGGCGGCGCGCCCGAGGTCGCCGTTGCCCCTGCCCCAGACCCGGTTCAGCGAACGCGTCTTGCGCTGCCGCGCGTCGGCCTTGCCGGTACCGTGCAGCTTCAGCTTGCTCAGCATGTGTGTGGCGACGACGGGCGAGGGCCCGTACAGCGACGTCGGCACCAGCGGCGACCCCATGTGCACCGCTTCCAGCGGGTTGCTGCTGGTGTCGAGGCCGATCATCCGGTTCAGCCAGCCGCGTCGCTGGTTGGAGCCGAGATCGGCGTCCTCCATCTCCTCCATCGCCGCGAAGTGGCTGCGGTTCGGCTGCGGGAGGCCGACCGCGTGGACCGCGCCGAACTTCCCGTCGTTCCACATCTGCTTCAGCGGCTCGAACTTCGGGTGCAGGCCGAACATCGAGTCCCGGGCGATCAGCGCATCCCGCGGGATGGCAATGCGGCCGCGGGCCTCCTCGTACGCTTGCTCGCCGTGCGGCACCACCATGGAGAGGCCGTCGGCGCCGCCGCGCAGGCTCAGCACGACCAGCACGTTGCGCGCCGTGCCGCTGGCGGCGTACGCCACCTGCCGGAAGACGCCGCCGGTCATGGAGTCCAGCACCACGCCGCCGGCGACCGCCGAGACGCCCTTGAGGAAGCCGCGCCGGCTGGTGTGGAACTCGGCGCAGCCGGGGCCGTGCCCGTGCGCGCTGCTGTGGGTGGTCGTGTCCATGTCCTGGGTGTCCTCGGTGTGCTCGGTTCTCGTCGTTGTCTGGGCCGGACGGTTCATCGGGTCATGTGCTCGGGAGTGTCGAGCAGCGACTGCAGCAGCCAGGGCAGCTGCCAACCCACGATCCGGTGCTTGCCGGTGATGCGCTCACGCCGACGGGCGCCCGTGGCGAGGCAGGCGGCGTCGATCATCGCGTCACTGGCCGGCCGGGCGTGGATCTGCCGGCACAGGTGGTCGACGACGAAGTCGAACCGGGCGGGCAGCTCCGGCATCCAAGCCAGCGCCGGCCGCCTGCGCATCCTGGTCTTGGGCCAGAAGCCGCCGGCGATGTTGAGGTGGTTCGTCCAGCTGCCGAGCATCCGGCTGACCGAGGTCCACGCGTCGTTGACCAGCGGCGGCCCGTCCGGGGTCGCCCAGTGGAACGGCCGGTCGCCCATGGCGCCCGCCTGCCAGATGATCTCCAGGGCCATGTCGTTCTTGCCGCCCTGCGGCCGGAGCGCACGCACGCCCAGCACCCGGTAGGTGGCCGCCAGGTCCTGGGTCGGCGTGCGCACCTTCTCCCCGGCCGCGCGCCGGAAGGCCGGATGGCCGACCAGCGCCCGCAGGGTCGCGGGGATGCTGGTCTTGTTCCTCAGGTAGGCGCGCGCGACGTCGTTCACCAGGTCCGCGGGCGGGTCGTCGGAGACGAACTGCACGGCCAGCCGCTTGGCCAGGCGCTTGGCGGTCGCCTCGTGGCGCGCGAGGTAGGTCAGGTAGCGCCGCGTGAGCGGGCGGCCGTCGCGGTCGCGGTTCTCGTCGTAGAACTCCATCACCCGGACCGGGTCCCGGTCGTGGTCGTCCTCGTCGTAGTAGGCCCGCCAGGTGCCGCGGATGTCGACCTTCCAGCCGGTCAGGATCCGCGCCGAGTTGCGCACGTCCTTCTCGGTGTAGCCGCCCTGCCGGCCGACGGTGTGCAGTTCGAGCAGCTCGCGGCCGAGGTTCTCGTTCGGGTTGTCCTTGCGGGAGGTGGCGTTGTCGAGGTAGCAGCCCATCGCCGGGTGGGTGATGGCGGCGTACAGCAGGTCCTCGAACCGTCCCAGCGCGTGCTTGCGGATCGTGGCGTCGTAGGAGATGCGGTGCGGCCACGAGCTGTCGCCCGGGGCGGGCACGTGCAGCAGGTTCGACCAGAACTCGGTCATCACCTCGTGCACCTGGCGGCGGCTGTAGATCCGCCGCAGCAGCGTCCAGCGGGCGAAGTCGTTCATGATCTCCCAGCCGGCCCGCTTGCCGGAGAGAGCCGTCTGCCACAGCTGGGACGGCGTGCGGTCCAGGTAGGGAAACCAGGCGCGCATCGCGGCCGCCTGCCGGTCGCGGATGCGACCCGGCCGCAGCTGCCGGTTGAACCACGCCTCCGCGCCGCCGGCACGGCGCATCTCGCCCACCAGCCCGGGCGTGACGCCGTAGCTGAACCTGCTGAGGAGGTGCCGCTGCGCGGGGGTGGGAACGAACATCGGCCTGCGTCTGCGCAGGCGGCGTCGGCGGGCGCGGCGGCGGCGAGCGCGGCGCCGGTCGCGCTCAGTCAGCGTGGGGGCCAGCGTCTGGACGGACAAGGGGTTGTCTCCCTTTGGAAAGGATCACCGAGAACTGCACACGCTGGGTGTGCCGAGCCGATTACACAGGGTCGCTGGTGCCCGTGTTGGGCGAATTGCCAGATTTTGCCTTCCGCCGGCTGCGACCTGCGCCACGCCTGCGCGGGTCAAGATCCGGCGGAGGGGCGCCGCCCCTCTTGACGCGGCCGAGAGTTCGCGCGTGGGATGGGTGTTGACATTCCGTGGTCACTCGCACACCGCCGGTGCCCATGCTCGGGGGACTGTTTCCAGCCAAGCAAAGGAGCTTTGGTGTTCAGACCATCACGCCCCACGGTCATCGCAGCGACCCTCGCGACGACCGCCGCCCTGACGTTGCCGCTGGCAACCACCGCCAGCGCGGACCCCACCGACAGGTCCGAGAACCTGCAGGAGCGGGTGACGCTCGACGGCGTCCTCGACCACCTCGAGGCGTTCCAGGACATCGCCGACGAGAACGGCGGCAACCGCGCCGCCGGACTCCCCGGCTACGCCGCCTCGGCCGACTACGTGGCGCAGCAGATGCGCAGCGCCGGGTACAAGGTCCGGCAGCAGAAGTTCGAGTTCGACTTCTTCCAGGAGCTCAGCACCCCCCAGTTCGAGCAGACCGCCCCCGACGCGACGACGTACGCCGAGGGCGACGACTTCGCCACGATGACTTTCTCCGGCTCCACAGCCCCCGAGAGCATCACCGGAACGATCGAGCCGGTCGACCTCGCGCTCTCCGCGCCGGAGACCTCGACCAGCGGCTGCGAGACCGAGGACTTCGCCGGCTTCACCGCCGGCAACGTCGCGCTGATCCAGCGCGGCACCTGCACCTTCGCGCAGAAGGCGGAGAACGCCCAGGCCGCCGGAGCCGTCGGCGCGGTCATCCTCAACCAGGGCAACGGCGCGGACCGCAGCGGCGTCCTCAACGGCACCCTGGGCGGTGACGTCGTCGACATCCCGGTGCTCGGCACGTCGTTCGCCATCGGCCAGGACCTCGCCGACCCGGCAGGGACCACCGTGCGGATCTTCACTGACACCGTCTCCGAGCCGCGGATCACCACGAACGTGATCGCGAACAGCCGCTACGGCAACCCCAACAACGTCGTGATGCTCGGCGCCCACCTTGACTCGGTCCCCGAGGGCCCCGGCTACAACGACAACGCCACGGGCAGCGCCGCGATCCTCGAGGTGGCGCAGGAGATGGCCGACGTCCGGCCGGAGAACAAGATGCGGTTCGCCTGGTGGGGCGCCGAGGAGCTTGGGCTGGTCGGCTCCACCGACTACGTCGAGTCGCTTCCGCCCGGTCAGCTGAGGCGGATCGCGCTCTACCTGAACTTCGACATGGTCGGCTCGCCGAACTTCATCCGCGGCGTCTACGACGGTGACGGGTCGGACTTCGGCCTCACCGGTCCTCCCGGGTCGGACGCGATCGAGGCGATGTTCAACGAGCACTTCGCCTCCGAGAGCCTGCCGTTCCAGGCCACGGAGTTCTCCGGACGCTCCGACTACCAGGCGTTCATCAACAACGGCATCCCGTCCGGTGGCCTGTTCACCGGGGCCGACGGCGTCAAGACCGAGGCCGAGGAGGAGATGTACGGCGGTGTGGCCGGGTCCATCTACGACCCCTGCTACCACGAGGCCTGCGACTCCTCGACGCCCGTGGCCGACGGCGCCGACGCCGACGTCTACGCCGAGCTGATCGCGGAGAACGACCTGGTCGGCAACGTCGCCCCGGAGGCGCTCGACACCAACGCCGACGCGATCGCGCACGCAGCGATCACCTACGCCTTCGACACCTCCACCGTGAACGGTGTGGGGCCGAAGCCGGGCCAGTCGACGTCCGCGGCCGGGCACGCAGGACCGCACGCAGGACCGCACCTGCACGGCGCCGTCAAGCGTTAGAGCCCGGGGGGGAAGCGGTTCAGCCACGTGCC
>DATABY010000233.1:0-3020 GCA_036259355.1 Nocardioidaceae bacterium | reverse complement strand
AGCCTCGGCCCGGCGGACGCGTTGTCTCGCGGCTGCTCGGTCACAGCCGGATTGTCACACCTGCTCAGTACAGCCCGAGCTCGGCGGCGCAGGACGGCCAGGCGCCCCAGCCCTGAGCGTTCTGGACGCGCTCGGCGACCGCGATCTGGGTCTCCCGGCTGGCCTCGTGCGGCATGCCGGTGCCGCCGTAGCCCTGCCACGTCGACAGGCTGAACTGCAGACCGCCGTAGTAGCCGTTGCCGGTGTTGGTGGCCCAGTTGCCACCGGACTCGCACTGGGCAAGCTGGTCCCAGACGGTGCCGCCGCTGGAGTAGTCGGCGGCCGGCTCCGGCTCGGGCTCGGGCTCCGGCGCGGGCTCCTTGGTGCCGTGCACCTCGACCCGGTTCACCGGGTCACGCAGCACCTCGCTGCCGATGACCTTGGCAGCGACCCGCTCGCCGTTCTCCCGGGTGTAGCGGTAGGTGACCCGCTTGAGACCGTCCCGACCCTCGCGGGCGACCTTCTCGTTGCCCTCGAGCATGTTGTCGCTGTAGCGCACGACGGTCTCGTTGTCGATCTCCACGGTGTGCGACTTCTGCTTCTTGCTGACGCGGTCCACGACGATCTTGCTGCCGTCGTCGATCTCCTTGCCGACGGTCGGCTTCACCCGGTCGTGCCGGTTCGGCTTGACGTCGAGGTCCTTGAGGGCCTGGCCCACGGTGATGCCGGTCGTGGTGACCTTGCGCGGCTTGTCTGCGCCCACGACGAGGGTGACGGCCTTCTCGGTCTTGACCAGGAGGTCCATGCCCTGCCGGCCGATGGCCGCGCTACGGCTCGCGGACAGGTCCGCGTCGCTGAAGCGGAAGCCGAGCTGCGACAGGGCGTCGTTGACGCTGTTGGCCGTGACCCAGTACTTGTCCTTGTCGCCGTCGACGTTCAGGGTCAACGGGCGACCGAAGGCGACCGCGATGCGGGAGCCGTCGGCGACCTGGGAGGACAGCGACGGTGCGACCGCGTCGCGCTGGTCGACCGAGATGCCCTCTGCCTCCAGCACCTCCTCGACGGTGCCGGCGCGAGTGCTCACCTCGGTGACCTGGCCGTCGACCGCGAGCGTCACTGTCTTGCTCTTGCTGGCGTAGGCGAAACCTGCTCCGATGACGGAGAGGATGGCCAGAGTGGCCACTGTGATGAGTCCGAACTTCTTGCGCACGATGCTCCAGTTGGTAGTGCGTCCCGAGTAGGGGCGGGCAGCATTCAAGACCCCGTGTTACGGGGGCCTCGGTTTGGTGGTGGACTGCCCGGGACTTCCCCGATCCCGGCCAACTCGGGCGACACTAACGAGCGCGGCAACGACACGCCAACCTTCGTGACTCGAAACACCCGTATGCGTTCGCATAACGGATATGAGCGTCGCATGCCGGTATCGCCCCGTAGGTCGGACAAACTCGCGCCGAGATCGCAGAAGTGGTCGCCGTTACCAGGCCCCGCCGAAGGCGTGCTCGGTGTTGGCGTCGACGGTCCGGCACAGGTCCTCGACGCCGACCGCGAGCGTCTCGGCCATGGAGCGGACCGTGTGCGGCACCAGGTACGACGCGTTCGGCCGGCCCCGGTAGGGCATCGGGGTGAGGAACGGCGCGTCGGTCTCCACGAGCAGCCGGTCCGGCGGCGTGACGACCAGTGCGTCGCGCAGTGGTTGGGCGTTCCTGAACGTCACCGTGCCGGCGTACGACAGCCAGAAGCCCCGCTCCACACACGCCCGCGCGAAGTCGGCGTCGCCGGAGAAGCAGTGCATCACCACGCGCTCCGGAAACCCTTCCTCGTCGAGGATCTGCAGCACGTCGTCGTGGGCCTCGCGGTCGTGGATCACCAGCGTCTTGGCGTGCCGCTTGGCCAGCAGGATGTGCGCCCGGAACGACGCGCGCTGCGCATCACGCCCCGGCGGCTCGGTGCGGTAGTAGTCCAGCCCCGTCTCCCCCACCGCGCGCACGCGCTCGCTGGAGCCGGCCAGCCGGTCGATCTCCGCCAGCGCGTCGTCGAGCTCGCCGGCCTGCGCCAGTCGCGGCGCCTCGTTGGGGTGCAGTGCCACCCCGGCCACGATCGCGTCGTGCTCCTGCGCTGCCTGTACGGCCCACCGTGCCCCCGGCCGGTCGCAACCGATCTGCACGATCCTGGTCACGCCGACCGACGACGCGAGCCGCAGCGCCTCGTCGACCGGCAGGGCGTCCTCGTCACGCCGCGCGGACATGTCGAGATGGCAGTGGTTGTCGACCACCGGGTGCGGCAGCGGCTCCGGCACCGGTGGCCGCTCGCCCTCCGGCATCAGGTGCGGGCCTCTTCCTCGAGGCGGGCCAGCTCCTCGTCGACCACACTCGACTCGAGCTTCGCGAAGATCGGCTTCGGCGGCTGCAACGGCGTGCCCACGTCGAGCGGGCGGGACTCCCACGGCGCCTGCTCGGAGTAGTCGCCGGTGATCACGGGATACGCCGGACCACCGTCGAGGTCGTCGACCTCACGGATCTCCGGCCCCGGCGTCACCGACTTCGTGTGGCCGAGCGCCTGCGCCACCTGCTCCGCGGAGTGCGGTAGGAACGGCGCCAGCAGCCGGTTGCAGTCGTCGACGACCTGCGCCGCCACGTGCAGCACCGTGCGCATCCGGTCGGGGTCGTCGTTCCTCAGCTTCCACGGGGCCTGCTCGGACAGGTAGGCGTTGGCATCGGCGGCCACCCGCATCGCCTCGCCGATCGCCTGCTTCTGGCGGTGCCGCTCGATCAGCCCGCCGACGGTGCCGAACGCGGCCCGCGACCGCTCGAGCAGCGCGTGGTCGGTGTCGGTCAGGTCACCGGCCGGCGGGATGTCCCCGATGTTCTTGGCGATCATCGACACGGTGCGGTTGACCAGGTTGCCCCAGGTGTTGACCAGCTCGTCGTTGTTGCGGCGGACGAACTCGGCCCAGGTGAAGTCGGTGGCCGGGCCGGAGACGCAGGACACCGACTTCACCTGGGCGGAGTTCGTGCGCCGCAACAACGACGAGCTCGTCGACA
>DATABY010000232.1:0-6600 GCA_036259355.1 Nocardioidaceae bacterium | reverse complement strand
CTCCGGCGCCCGTGCGCGCGGCATGCAACACCGGCACGGTTCCCCGAGTACTGGGCGCGGCGCGCGCGAGATGCGCGTGGTCGCGGCCCGCTACGGGTCGCGCCACAGAGCCCGTACGTCGGGCTGGACAAGCGGCCGGGTCGCCCGACGTACCGGCTGCGTCATCAGCGCCCCGGCGACGACGGCCGCCAGGACGGTCAGCAGCACGGCGCCCGCCGAGGTGCGGAACACCGGCAGGTCGAAGACACCCGTTCCGATCGCGGCGAGCACCAGGAACCCGTGCAGCAGGTAGGCGTACATGGTGTGCGCGCCGAGCGCGGTGAACCACGTCCGCCGGCGCGGGACCAGGGCCAGGAAGGCGGCGGCCAGCACCAGGCCGGCTGCGAGCAGGCCCAGCCGGAGCAGCGCGCCGTCCAGCAGGCCGAGGCCCAGCTCGGCGTAGCTGGAACGCCAGTACACCCACTCCATGTCCCGGTCGCTCAGGGGGGCGGCGAGGTAGCAGGCGATCCCCGCCCCGGCCAGCACAACCGTCGCCCCGGCCCGCACGGCCCGTCGCCGCAGCCAGTCGACGTGGTGGGGCCGCAGGCACAGACCCAGCACAAAGAACGGCAGCAGCCCGAGCACCTGGGTCAGCGCCAGCTCCCCCGCGGAGGTGGCGCCGCCGAGCAGCGAGAGCAGGACGGCCGCCACGACCGGTGCGCGCATGTGCTGCCACACCGCGGCGGTCAGCCGCCAGCAGGCCAACGCGGCCAGGAACCACATCAGCCAGGCCGGGGAGACCAGCCCCGGCTCGGCCGGGTCGATCCCGGCACGGTCGGCGAGCACGCCGTACGCCGCCTGGAAGACCAGGTACGGCACCAGGACGGCGCCGACGATGTGCTGGGCCCGCCGTGGCGTCAGCGTGGTCGAGGACCGGCTGAGGTAGCCGGTCACCACCACCAGCGCCGGCATGTGGAACAGGTAGAGCCACAGGTAGCCGGCCTCGACCCCGGGCAGGTCGCGCAGGTTGTTCCAGACGTGCCCCACGACCACGAGCGCGACGGTGAGGAACTTCGCGTTGTCCAGGAACGCGTCGCGCCGCGGCGGGGGCTCCGGCTTCGGTGCGACGTGACGGTCGAGGGCGGCCTGCCGGTCGGCGGTTCCGGCGGTGGAGGTTCGGGCGGTGGGGTCGGTGCGGTCGGCTTGGGTGTCGATCGACAACCGGTCGACTCCTTCGGACTCCTCGCAACGGGCAGTCCGCGCACCATACCCACGGTGGGCCGGCCACACCCGCGGCAGCGCGACGATGCGGCACAACTCACCCGGGCGGGCGCGACAGGGTGCCGCCGCCCGCGTTTTGACCGTGCGAACCGCCTCCGGTAATCTTCATCAGCGTGCCTGGCTCAGCCAGGTCATGCCGCGTGTGCACAACACACCGCGCACGCAGCTCCACCCACTCAGCCGCCGACCACCGGTGGTGACGAGAACGGATCCGGGCGACACGCCCGACCGCGGGGGTCGCAGGGACGCGAGTAGAGTCCCCATCGACACCCGCGTGACGTCCAGCCACACGACAGGAAAGAGAACGACGCGGTGCCCACCATCCAGCAGCTGGTCCGCAAGGGCCGCAAGGACAAGGTGTCGAAGAACAAGACGCCCGCCCTGAAGGGATCGCCTCAGCGGCGCGGTGTGTGCACGCGCGTCTACACGACCACCCCCAAGAAGCCGAACTCCGCGCTCCGCAAGGTCGCCCGTGTCCGCCTCACCAGCGGCATCGAGGTCACGGCCTACATCCCCGGGGTCGGTCACAACCTGCAGGAGCACTCGATCGTGCTCGTGCGCGGCGGTCGTGTGAAGGACCTGCCCGGTGTGCGCTACAAGATCGTCCGCGGCTCGCTCGACACCCAGGGCGTGAAGAACCGCAAGCAGGCACGCAGCCGTTACGGCGCGAAGAAGGAGAAGAGCTGATGCCGCGCAAGGGCCCCGCCCCCAAGCGACCGGTCGAGGTCGACCCGGTCTATGGCAACATGCTGGTCACGCAGCTGGTCAACAAGGTCCTCGTCGACGGCAAGAAGGCGGTCGCCGAGCGCATCGTCTACACCGCTCTCGAGGGCTGCCGCGAGAAGACCGGTACCGACCCGGTGGTCACCCTCAAGCGCGCCCTCGACAACGTGAAGCCGACGCTGGAGGTGCGCAGCCGTCGCGTCGGTGGCGCGACCTACCAGGTGCCGGTCGAGGTGCGTGCCGGGCGCTCCACCACGCTTGCGCTGCGCTGGCTGGTCACCTACGCCCAGGCCCGCCGCGAGAAGACCATGTCGCAGCGGCTGATGAACGAGCTGCTCGACGCCTCGAACGGCCTCGGCGCCAGCGTCAAGCGTCGCGAGGACACCCACAAGATGGCCGAGGCCAACAAGGCGTTCGCCCACTACCGCTGGTGAATGGGTGTGCCGGCCCTGGGCACTGAACGCTGTGTGACCGGCCCGACCTGCCGGCCGTCGTAGTCCAGCCAACGAGCTCCACCCACCACGACATCGAGGGGAATGCCTCAGGTGGCAACCGAAATCACCACCGACCTGTCCCGGGTCCGCAACATCGGGATCATGGCCCACATCGACGCGGGCAAGACCACCACGACCGAGCGGATCCTGTTCTACACCGGCATCAACTACAAGATCGGTGAGGTCCACGAGGGCGCGGCCACGATGGACTGGATGGAGCAGGAGCAGGAGCGCGGCATCACGATCACGTCGGCCGCCACGACCTGCGCGTGGAAAGACCACACGATCAACATCATCGACACCCCCGGCCACGTCGACTTCACCGTCGAGGTGGAGCGCTCGCTGCGCGTGCTCGACGGGGCGGTCGCGGTGTTCGACGGCGTCGCCGGCGTCGAGCCGCAGTCGGAGACGGTCTGGCGTCAGGCCGACCGCTACCGTGTGCCGCGGCTGTGCTTCGTGAACAAGCTCGACCGCACCGGCGCGGAGTTCCACCGCTGCGTCGAGATGATCGAGAGCCGTCTCGGCGCCACCCCGCTGGTGACCCAGATCCCGATCGGCACCGAGGCCGACTTCGTCGGCGTCGTCGACCTGGTGCGGATGAAGGCGCTGACCTGGCGCGGCGAGACCGCGAAGGGTGAGGACTACGCCGTCGAGGACATCCCGGCCACCCACACCGAGGCCGCCCAGGAGTGGCGCGACCGGCTGCTGGAGACCGTCGCCGAGGCCGACGACGAGATGATGGAGCTCTACCTCGAGGGCCAGGAGCCCGAGGAGGCGCAGCTGCGCGCCGCCATCCGCCGCGCGACGATCGCCGACCAGCTCACTCCCGTGCTGTGCGGAACGGCGTTCAAGAACAAGGGTGTCCAGCCGCTGCTGGACGCCGTGATCGCCTACCTCCCGTCGCCGATCGACGTGCCCAGCATCGAGGGCCACGACGTCAAGGACGAGGAGAAGGTCATCTCCCGCAAGCCCAGCGAGGAGGAGCCGTTCTCCGCGCTGGCGTTCAAGATCATGGCCGACCCGCACCTGGGCAAGCTGACCTACCTGCGCATCTACTCCGGCCGGCTGGACGCGGGCACCCAGGTGCTCAACCCCACCAAGGGCAAGAAGGAGCGCATCGGCAAGATCTACCGGATGCACGCGAACAAGCGTGAGGAGATCGCCAGCATCGGCGCCGGCCAGATCGTCGCGGTGATGGGCCTGAAGGACACCACCACCGGCGAGACGCTCTGCAACGCCGACAACCCGGTCGTGCTGGAGTCGATGACGTTCCCGGCAACGGTCATCTCGGTGGCCATCGAGCCCAAGTCGAAGGCCGACCAGGAGAAGCTCGGGCACGCGATCCAGCGGCTCGCCGAGGAGGACCCGACCTTCCAGGTCCGCACCGACGAGGAGACCGGGCAGACCATCATCGCCGGCATGGGTGAGCTGCACCTCGAGGTGCTGGTCGACCGGATGAAGCGCGAGTTCCGCGTCGAGGCCAACGTCGGCAAGCCGCAGGTCGCCTACCGCGAGACGATCAAGCGCACGCTGGAGAAGGTCGACTACACCCACAAGAAGCAAACGGGTGGTTCCGGCCAGTTCGCGAAGGTGATCATCAACATCGAGCCGACCGGCGGAGGCGACGGCGGCTACGAGTTCGTCAACGCCGTCACCGGTGGCCGCATCCCGCGCGAGTACATCCCGGCCGTCGACGAGGGCGTCCAGGAGGCCATGGAGTTCGGCGTGCTCGCCGGCTACCCCATGGTCGACATCAAGGTCACGCTCACCGACGGCGCCTACCACGAGGTCGACTCGTCGGAGATGGCCTTCAAGATGGCCGGCCGGATGGTGTTCCGTGAGGCCGCGCGTCGGGCCGACCCGGTGCTGCTCGAGCCGATGTCAGCCGTCGACGTGACGACGCCCGAGGAGTACATGGGCGACGTCATCGGCGACATCAACTCCCGCCGTGGCCAGGTGCACGCCATGGAGGAGGGGCCCGGGGGCACCCGCCTGATCAAGGCACTGGTGCCGCTGTCCGAGATGTTCGGGTACGTCGGCGACTTGCGTTCCAAGACGCAAGGGCGTGCGATGTACTCCATGCAGTTCGACTCGTACGCCGAGGTTCCCCGGAACGTCGCCGACGAGATTGTCAAGAAGGCCCGGGGCGAGTGACCCGGGCTGCCGAGCCCACAACCAACACGTCTCCACGGCGTACCGAGAACCAGTCTAGGAGGAGTCCAAGTGGCGAAGGCCAAGTTCGAGCGGACTAAGCCGCACGTCAACATCGGCACCATCGGCCACATCGACCACGGGAAGACCACTCTGACCGCGGCGATCACCAAGGTGCTGCACGAGAAGCACCCCGAGCTGAACCCCTACACGCCTTTCGACGAGATCGACAAGGCGCCCGAGGAGCGGCAGCGCGGCATCACGATCTCGATCGCGCACGTGGAGTACCAGACCGAGAACCGCCACTACGCGCACGTCGACTGCCCGGGTCACGCCGACTACGTCAAGAACATGATCACCGGCGCGGCCCAGATGGACGGCGCGATCCTCGTGGTCGCCGCCACCGACGGCCCGATGCCGCAGACGCGTGAGCACGTGCTGCTGGCCCGCCAGGTCGGTGTGCCGGCGATCGTCGTCGCGCTCAACAAGTGCGACATGGTCGACGACGAGGAGATCCTGGAGCTCGTCGAGCTCGAGGTCCGCGAGCTGCTCAACGACCAGGAGTTCGACGGCGACAACGTCCCCGTCGTGCGGGTGGCGGCCTTCCCGGCGATGAACGGCGACGAGAAGTGGGGCAAGTCCATCATGGAGCTGATGGATGCGGTCGACAGCCACATCCCGCAGCCCGAGCGCGACACCGACAAGCCGTTCCTGATGCCGGTCGAGGACGTCTTCACGATCACCGGTCGCGGCACCGTCATCACCGGCCGGATCGAGCGCGGCGTCGTCAAGCTCAACGAGACCGTCGACATCGTCGGGATCCGCGAGCAGAAGCAGACCACGACCGTCACCGGCATCGAGATGTTCCGCAAGCTGCTCGACGAGGGCCAGGCGGGCGAGAACGTCGGCCTGCTGCTGCGTGGTACCAAGCGTGAGGACGTCGAGCGCGGCATGGTCGTGATCAAGCCGGGCTCGACCACGCCGCACACCAACTTCGAGGCTCAGGTCTACATCCTGGCCAAGGACGAGGGTGGCCGGCACACGCCGTTCTTCAACAACTACCGGCCGCAGTTCTACTTCCGCACCACGGACGTCACCGGCGTCGTCACGCTGCCCGAGGGCACCGAGATGGTCATGCCCGGGGACAACACCGAGATGTCGGTCGAGCTGATCCAGCCGATCGCCATGGAGGAGGGGCTGCGCTTCGCGATCCGCGAGGGCGGCCGCACCGTCGGCGCCGGCCGCGTCACCAAGATCGTCAAGTGAGGCAGAGCCCGGGACCTGCAGGACAGGGGTCCCGGGCTCTCCTTCGCGGTCGTCCGGCCCTGTCTCGACAGCGACCGGCGTCGTCCGCAGACGAAGAACACAGCTGAACACATCGGGCGTGGTCCCGCGCACAGCGGGTCACCTCGATTGGCCAGGGGACAACCACCTCTGGCATACTGACCAAGTTGCTCCGAAGGGGTTGCCGGGGCGCGTCCGCAGGGTTCCACCGTCATGGTGGTCGACCCGGGTGACTGCGCCGAACCAGGAGGCCCCCCAGCCCGGTTCCCACCGGGCGCCACTCCCAGCCCGATCGAGAACGTGGCTGTCTTGCGCCGTGAGCGCACGACACGCCCGACCTCGGGGGTCGGCCAGCCGGCCGCGGCGGAGCGGCGGGCAGGCGGAGCGTCCCGACCGGGGCGCGACGGTGGTGGGTCCCGGAGGGGCGCACCTAAAGCAGCGGTACGAGTAGAAGGACGAGCGAAAGAGCTATGGCGGGACAGAAGATCCGCATCAGGCTCAAGGCCTATGACCACGAGGTGATCGACACCTCGGCGCGCAAGATCGTGGACACGGTCACCCGTACGGGCGCGTCGGTCGCCGGCCCTGTGCCTCTGCCGACCGAGAAGAACGTGTACTGCGTCATCCGCTCGCCGCACAAGTACAAGGACAGCCGGGAGCACTTCGAGATGCGGACGCACAAGCGCCT
>DATABY010000231.1:0-17171 GCA_036259355.1 Nocardioidaceae bacterium | reverse complement strand
GCCGCCGGCGGCCGACAGGGTGCGACGAACGGTCAGAGCAGCGGCGAGAACGGCTCCGTGCCGGGAGCCAGCGCCAGACCGGCGAGACCGGAGTGCTGCTGGGCGTAGCCGAGCTCGCGCTCGAGGTCGCCGACACCGTTGGAGCCGGCGAGCGGCGCGATCGCGAGCGTGGAGAGGGTGCCCAGGGCGTTGCCCTCGGCGTCCAGGAACGCGCTGCCGGAGTCGCCCGGCACGCCCGGGGTGAACGTGTAGACCGGGTGCGACCAGCCCTCACCCTGCGCGCCGAGGCTGACGCCCTGCTTGGGCGAGAGCTCCTCCACGCCACCGCGCAGCGAGGAGTTGCCGAAGCTGTAGACGTCCTCGCCCTGCGCCGACTCGTCGGTGTTCAGCGCCACGGGACCGCCCCAGAAGGGCACCGACGGGTTGACCTGGTCCAGCGAGGCGGCGTCGACCTTGACCAGCGCGAGGTCGTTGTAGGCGCAGGCGTTCTCGTCGGTCTCGCCAGCGTCCTGCATGGACAGCCAGGAGCTGTAGGCCAGCGTGCCGGTGCCGACGACCTCGCCCGGACCGGCCAGGCTGCCGCCCTCGACGAAGTCGACCTTGGTGCCCAGCGGCAGCGAGCCCGCGTCGCAGCCGTTGGTGTCGGTCGCCCCACCGGTGCCCGCACAGTGCGCCGCGTAGCCGACGTAGACGGCTCCGCTGCCGTCGGTGTAGACGAAGTTGGCGGTGCACTGGGCGCCCTCGGTGTACATCTGGACGCCGGGATGGATCGTGGCGGTGTCGGCCGGCGCCCAGGTCGGCGCGGCGTTCGCGGGCGAGCTGAGCAGACCCACGGCTGCGACCGTGGCGGTGGACGTGGCGATGGCGGCGCCGGTGCGCCAGGTGCGTGCGGACATGCGGGTGCGCTCCCTCACAGGGTCGGTGGAACTTGTCCTTCCCAACGACACCCGTGCGGAAACGTCACGCTTGTCCGTGCCCTCGGCGCGGGATCAGTACGCCGGCTGGCTCGGGTCGACCTGGTTGACCCAGGCCGCCACGCCGCCGCCGACATGCACGGCGTCGGCGAAGCCGGCGCCCTTGGCCACGGCCAGCACCTCCGCGGAACGGCCGCCTACCTTGCAGTAGAACACCGCCGGCTTGTCCTGCGGCAGCTGCTGCAAGCCCTCCCCGGACAGGAAGTCGCCCTTCGGGATCAGCACCGAGCCGGGGATCTGGTTGATCTCCCGCTCGTTGGGCTCGCGCACGTCGACCAGCACGAAGTCGCGGCCGCCGTCGTTGCGCTCCTTGAGCCACTCCTCCAGCTGGCGCACCGAGATCGTGGAGTCCACGACCGCCTCGGCCGCCTCGTCGGACACCGCGCCGCAGAAGTCGTCGTAGTCGATCAGCTCGGTGACCGTGGGGTTCTCACCGCAGATGGCGCAGTTGGGGTCCTTGCGCACGGTGAGCTTGCGGTACTCCATCTCCAGCGCGTCGTAGACCATCAGGTTGCCCAGCAGCGGGTCGCCGATGCCGGTCAGCAGCTTGATCGCCTCGTTGACCTGGATGGACCCGATCGACGCGCAGAGCACGCCCAGCACGCCACCCTCCGCGCAGGACGGGACCATTCCCGGCGGCGGCGGCTCGGGGTACAGGCACCGGTAGCACGGCCCGTGCTCGGCCCAGAAGACGCTGGCCTGGCCGTCGAAGCGGAAGATCGAGCCCCACACGTACGGCTTCCCGAGCAGCACCGCCGCGTCGTTGACCATGTAGCGGGTCGCGAAGTTGTCGGTGCCGTCCACGATCAGGTCGTAGTCGGCGAAGATCTGCATGACGTTGTCGTTGTCGAGCCGCTCCGGGTGCACCACCACGTCGACCAGCGGATTGATCTCCTGGATCGTCTCCCGCGCCGACTCGGCCTTGGCCTTGCCGATGTCGCTCTGCCCGTGGATCACCTGGCGCTGCAGGTTGGACTCGTCGACCTCGTCGAACTCCACGACGCCCAGGGTGCCGACCCCGGCGGCGGCGAGGTACATCAGCGCCGGGCTACCGAGCCCGCCCGCGCCGATCACCAGCACCCTGGCGTTCTTCAGGCGTTTCTGCCCTTCCATCCCCACGTCGGGGATGATCAGGTGGCGGCTGTAGCGGCGTACCTCATCGATCGTCAGCTCGGCAGCGGGCGCGACGAGCGGTGGCAGTGACACGGGAGCTCCTCAAACAAGACTTCGGGTTCATCCGAGCACAACCCCGAACGGCCCTGTCATGTTCCCGCAGGCGCCAAGCGACGTACGCGGGTGTCCGCACTCTGGACGTCGGCCGGACTACCCGGCGGGCTCACCGGTGTCACCTCGCCGGGCGACTCACCGGGCGCAGGTGGACGACCGCTCGCCAGGCGGCCAGCACCCCACCGGCCGCGACGAGCGCCACCGCGGCTCCCGCGAGCACGGCGGCCAGGGCGCCGACGCCCTCCGCGTCGCCCTCGCTCGAGCCCGTCCGGACCGGCGGGCCGCCCCTGCGTTGCTGCCCCGGTGTGCCACCGCGGTCGTTCCCGCGCACCGCTCCCACCGGCGCGGACGCGGTGGCGGTCACGCTCACCGTCGCCGCCGGACCGGTCGCCGTCACGGTCGGGGCTGCGACCGTCTCGGTCACGGTGGCGGTGGGTGCCGGTGCGGTCGCGGTCACCGTCTGGGCCGGTGCGGTAGCGGTCACGGTGGGAGCGGGTGCAGTCTCGGTCACGGTGGGAGCCGCCTCCGTCACCGTCACGACGGGCGGGGGGACGTCCACGACCGTCGGCTCCACGGCCGCGTCCGAGAGGACCGTGCCGTCCGTGTCCGAGAGCGGTCCGCCTCCTGCGGTAGGAGCGGTCGGAGCCGCCGCCGCCACGCCGGCGAGCAGCACGCCTCCGCCTGCCAGCACCACGACCCCTGCCAGGACGAGCGCGCCGAGGAGCCGGCGCTGTTGCCGTCTTCCGTCCGGCATCGTGGACCCCCACGGTCACGAAGAGCGGATCGGGACCGCCTCGCCGTCCTACCCCCGCAGTCCTGCGGAGCCGTCTTCCCGGTCACGTTGCGTACTCCTCAGGGATACTCCGTCACTCGCCGTGCCGCCCGCGAGTCCGCGAAATTTGACCTTTCACTTTCCGGTCGCCACCTCCGACCGGCACCTCCGCGGCGGGACGCGGCCGCTCTCCTACGCTGGCACCGTGGCTGAGTCCAAGGTCCGGGTCGAGGTCGGCGGGCGCTCGCTGGCCCTGAGCAACCTCGACAAGGTGATCTACCCCGCGTCCGGCTTCACCAAGGGCGAGGTGATCGACTACTACGTCCAGGTCGCCGACCCGCTGCTGGCCCACCTGCAGGACCGGCCGCTCACCCGCAAGCGGTGGCCGGACGGGGTGGGGTCGGAGTTCTTCTTCGAGAAGAACGCGCCGCGCGGCACGCCCGACTGGGTGCGCACAGCGCACATCGCGCAGGGCGACGGCATCGACTTCGTCGTCGTGGACGACCTGCCGACGCTGGTGTGGCTGGCGAACCTGGCCGCCCTGGAGCTGCACGTGCCGCAGTGGACGGTGGGTCCCCGCGGCGGCGTCCGGGACAGCGACATCGTGGTGTTCGACCTCGACCCCGGCGCCCCGGCCACGATCGTGGAGTGCTGTGAGGTGGCCCGGCTGCTCCGCGACCGGCTCGACGCCGACGGGCTGCACGCGTGGCCCAAGACGTCCGGCAACAAGGGGGCGCAGCTGTACGTGCCGATCTCGCGGGCGGCCAGCGGGGAGCGCACGTCGGCGTACGCCAAGCAGCTGGCCACCGAGCTCAGCCGGGAGCACCCGGAGCTGATCACCGCCACCATGAGCAAGCAGGCACGTCCGGGCAAGGTCTTCATCGACTGGAGCCAGAACAACGCGGCCAAGACCACGATCGCGCCCTACTCGCTGCGCGGCACCGACCGGCCGCAGGTCTCCACGCCGCTGCGGTGGGACGAGGTCGAGGGCGTACGCCGGGCGCAGGACCTCGTCTTCTCCCCCGCCGACGTGGTCGACCGGCTCGGGGAGCACGGTGACCTGCTCGCGGCGATGCGCGACGTGCGGCAGCGGCTCCCCCACGACTAGCGGCGGCCCGCCCCCGATAGGCTCGCGGCGCAGCCAGACTCGAAGGAGCCCGACCATGACCGAACCGCGTCCCGAGGACACCTTCGACGACACGTTCGACGAGGAGAGCTTCGCCGACGAAGCCGACATCGAGGCCCCGGAGGCGGACGTGCTCGAGCAGCACACCGCCACCCGCGAAGAGAGCGGGAGAGCCGCGCGCCGGGAGACGCCGTTCGAGGCCAACGACGCCGACGCCGCCGAGCAGGACCGCGCCGCGGACACCGACGACGATGACGACTACCGCTAGGTCCAGCTGCCAGATATTCGGCGCCGGTCCGGCACCGGCGCGCCCGCCGGGGCCTACGCCTCGGTAGTATTCGCGGCGTTACTGGCGCTTCGATGAAGGGGTAGCCGTGCCCAGCACTCCGCAGAGCACCCGCCGCCGCGGTATCCGCATGCCTCGGAAGGCTCGGCGCGTCCAGCTGCTCGACGCCGCGCTGGAGGTGTTCGTCGCCCAGGGCTACCACTCCGCCGCCATGGACGACATCGCCGACCGAGCCGGCGTCTCCAAGCCGGTGCTGTACCAGCACTTCCCCAGCAAGCTGGAGCTCTACCTCGCCCTGCTCGACGAGACCTGCGACACCGTGATCGACGCCGTGCGCGAAGCGCTGGAGTCGTCGCCGGACAACAACAAGACCCGGGTGCAGGCGACCATGGACGTGTTCTACGCCTACGTCGCCAACGCCGGCGGCGCGTTCCGCCTCGTCTTCGAGAGCGACCTGGTCAACGAGCCCGCCGTTCGCGAGCGGGTCGAGCGGGTCACCAACGAGTGCGCCGAGTCGATCGCCGCCGTGATCCATGACGACACCGGCCTGCCCGCCGAGGAGTCCGAGCTGCTCGCCGTGAGCCTGGTCGGCATGGCGCAGGTCAGCGCCCGGTTCTGGCTGGCGAAGGAGGGACGCATCGCGCAGGACGACGCTGCCAACCTCGTGGCGGGGCTCGCCTGGCGCGGCATCCGCGGCTTCCCGCGTACCGACGAACCACTCGGCTGACCGGCCACCATCGGTCACGGTTCCGTGACCGACCCCGTCTGACTGACCGCCGTGTGACCGACCCGCGCTTAACCGACCCGCGCTTAACCGACCCGCGCATGACCGCCCGCGCGTGACCGGCGGCTCACCACCGCCCGGCTAGGCTCATCTCACAGGTTCGGGACGACAGTGATGGAGGACATTTCCGTGGAGGTCAGGATCGGCGTACAGCACGCCCACCGCGAGCTGATGCTCGAGTCCAACCAGACCAGCGACGACATCCAGGAGCTCGTGTCCCGGGCCCTGGACGGCCAGGAGTCCGTGCTCGTGCTCGTCGACGACCGTGGCCGCCGGGTCGTCGTGCCCGCCGACAAGCTGGCGTTCGTGGAGATCGGCGAGGAGTCCGCCCGCCGCGTCGGCTTCGGTGCCGGCAGCAGCTGATCCTGCTGCACCCCCCCGATGTGATAATCGTCCCGCTGACGACTGCGGCCCCATTTTGGCGCATGGAGCATGATGGAGGTGGGTACGGCGTCGGGAGCAGGCGCAACCGACGTCAACCCCACATCGTCGCCCCCAGGCGCGATGTGTGGACTTACAGAAAGGGGTCCGACCCGTGATCGGAACCATCCTGTTTTATCTCATCGTGGGCGCCATCGTGGGCCTGCTCGGGAAGTTCGTAGCTCCCGGCGACAAGGACAACATCCCACTGTGGCTGACGCTGGTGTGCGGTATCGGCGGCATGATCCTCGGTGGAGTGATCTACGGGTTCTTCGGTGGTGACGGCAGCGCCGGACTCGATTGGGTCCAAGGCATCGTTGCTGTGCTCACGGCGGCGGTGCTCGTCGTGATCGCCTCCACCGTCACCGGCAAGAACGTCGTCAAGCACTGACGCTCGAAGACGACCGCACGAGGCCCCGGGATGCGTCCCGGGGCCTCGTCGCATCTCTGCTTGGGTCAGTTCTGCGATCTCGACGGGAGGGGCCCTCTCCTCGCACCGAGATCGCACAAGTGGCCCGCCCTCAAGCCTGGAGGTCGAGTGCGGCCATCCGCTTGGTGTGGTTCTCGGTGAGCCGGGCGAACATTCGGCCGATCGCCGCCAGGTCCATGCCGGGTCGGTCCACCCCGCCGGCCAACAGCGCGCTCAGCGCGTCACGGTCCGCGGCGACCCGCTGCGCCTGGCTCAGCGCCTCGCCCATCAGCCGCCGCGCCCACAGCGCCAGCCTGCCCGCCACCTTGGGGTCGTGCTCGATCGCCGTGCGCACCCGGTCGACGGCGAACCGCGAGTGGCCGGTGTCCTCGAGTGTCTCCAGCACCAGCGCGCGGGTGTCGGCGTCGAGGAAGGCAGCGATCTCACGGTAGAAGTCCGCGGCCAGGCCGTCCCCGACATACGCCTTCACCAGCCCCTCCAGCCAGTCGGCCGGCTTCGTGTGGGTGTGGAAGTCGTCGACGGAGGCCTGGAACGGCGCCATCGCCGCGAACGGCTCGGCGCCGAGCTCCTCCAGCCGGTCCCGCAGGCAGGCGAAGTGGGTGAACTCCGCGGTGGCCATGGCGGCCAGGGCGGCCTTGTCCTCCAGCGACGGCGCCAGCTGGGAGTCCTCGGCCAGGCGCTCGAACGCGCTCAGCTCGCCGTACGCGACGGCCCCCAGCAGGTCCACCACGGCCAGCCGGTAGTTCGGGTCCTGCAACGCGGCGGCACCGGTCGCGCGGGCGGTCTCGGCAGCTTCCGACGTCGTGGGCTCGCTCATGGTCGAAGCGTACCGGCGGCTCCCGCCGGGCAACCGATAGACTGCCCGCAACCAAGACTTCGCACGAATCGAGTTTGTCCTGACTACGTTCACTGACCTCGGGGTCCTTCCAGAGATTGCCGACGCACTCGAGTCGGTCGGCATCACGACCCCCTTCCCGATCCAGGAGATGACGCTGCCCATCGCCTTGATGGGCACCGACCTGATCGGCCAGGCACGCACCGGCACGGGCAAGACGCTCGCGTTCGCGATCCCGGTGCTCCAGCGCATCGTCGCCCCGCACGACGCCGACTTCTCCGAGCTGGTCGCGCCGGGTAAGCCGCAGGCGCTGGTGGTGTGCCCCACCCGCGAGCTCGCCCTGCAGGTGTCCGGCGACGTCAAGGTGGCGGGGGCCAGGCGCGGCACCCGCACCCTCACCGTGTACGGCGGCGTGGGCTACGACGACCAGCTCGACGCGCTGCAGTCCGGTGTCGACGTCGTCGTCGGCACACCCGGTCGGCTCAACGACCTGGCCAACCGCAGGGACCTCGACCTCAGCCACGTCAAGGTCCTCGTCCTCGACGAGGCCGACGAGATGCTCGACCTGGGCTTCCTGCCCGACGTGGAGCGGTTGCTGCGGCAGACGCCGGAGCTGCGGCAGACGATGCTGTTCTCGGCGACCATGCCCGCGGCGATCATCGGACTGGCCCGCACCCACATGCGCCATCCGGTCAACATCCGGGCCGAGTCCAGCGACCAGACCCAGACCGTCCCGGCCACCGCGCAGTTCGTCTACCAGGTCCACGACCTGGACAAGCCCGAGATCATCGGCCGCATCCTGCAGGCCGAGAACAGCGGGCTGACCATCGTCTTCACCCGCACCAAGCGTCAGGCCCAGCGCGTGGCCGACGACCTGGCCGACCGGGGATTCTCCGCCGCCCCCCTGCACGGCGACATGCCGCAGATCGCGCGGGAGAAGGCCCTCAAGCGCTTCCGCGGCGGCAGCGTCAACGTGCTCGTCGCCACCGACGTGGCGGCGCGCGGCATCGACGTCGAGGCCGTCACGCACGTGATCAACTACTCGTGTCCGGAGGACGACAAGACCTACCTGCACCGCATCGGTCGTACCGGCCGCGCCGGGGCCACCGGTATCGCGGTGACGTTCGTCGACTGGGCCGACCTCGGACGCTGGAAGCTGATCAACAAGGCGCTCGACCTACCGTTCGAGGAGCCGGACGAGACGTACTCGACCTCGGCGCACCTGTACCACGACATGGGCATCCCGAGCGAGGTGAAGGGCCGCATCGCCGCGGCGGAGCCCAAGCAGGCTCCGACCGGCGGGAGCCGACAGGGCGGCGACCGCGGTGACGGGACGGCACGCTCGGAGGAGCGGCCGCGTCGCAACCGCACCCGTAAGCGCACCCGCACCCGCGGCGGTCAGCAGGTCGAGAGTCCCCGCTCCTCCGACCGTCCGCGGGAGTCGGCTTCCGAGGGCGCCGACAACGGCCAGGGCGGTGGGTCGTCCGCACCCGCGGGCGGCCGCAACCGCAACCGGCGGCGGCGTCGCAGCGGAGGCAGTGGCGGCAAGAGCGCGAGCGAGTAGCTCAGTCGACGACGACGACGTCGGTACCGACGTCGGCGAACCGCCACAGCGCGATCGCGTCCGGCCTGGCCTGGCGAATGCAGCCCGAGGACAGTCGCTCGCCGAGCTGCGCGCGGGTCTGAACGGGCCGCCCGCGCTGGTCCACGGGGATGTCGTGGAACCCGATCGCCGCCTGCTCGCCCTGGGTGAACCGGACCATGTACTGCATGGTCTCCTCGTACGTGTAGCTCACCGCGTGCCGGGACCGGGAGTAGACCTCGTAGTGCCCGGGGTCGAGGTTGTCGGTCCTGGAGCCGGACACCGGGTAGGTACGACGGACCTTGCCGGCGGGGCCGACCAACCAGACGCGCTGCTCTTCCTGGTCGAAGACGACGCGCCGGCCGGAACCCGAGCGCGGCGGCAGGGCCGTGTCCGCACCGGTGGCCGGGTTCCCCGACCCGGAGTCGGCGCCGCCCTGGGCACCTCCCTGGGCGTCGGTGGCCTCGGTGCGCTGGATGGCGCCGTGCGGACCCTCCATGTCGCGGGTCACCACCCGCGCCGCCGCCGGACGCAGCGCCGCCTGCGACCGCGCCGCTCCTGCTGGCTGCGCCACCGAGTGGTCCCAGCGGGACGCGGGCGCACCCGTCGGCCACACGCCGACAGCACCGCCGACCGACAGCACTAGCGTCAGTACGGCGAGAAGCCCCAGGCCGAGGCGGGGTAGGTGTGAAGCCATCCCCACTATCCTAGGGCGTGGGCGCCAGCCCGTGTCGGTCCCGTCGTCGCGGGGTGTCCGGCCGGGGTCAGGCGGGGCCGGCTCCGTTGCTGTGTGCGCAGAGGTTCACGGCGAGCTCTCGGTAGGCCTGGGCGCCGCGGTGGCTGCGTGCGGTGCCCAGGATCGACCGGCCGGCCGCCGGCGCCTCCGCGAACCGGATCGTCTTCGGGATCGGCGGACCCAGCACCTCGAGGTCGTATGCGTCGGAGATCGTCTCCAGCACCGCACGGGCGTGGTTGGTGCGGCCGTCGTACAGCGTCGGCAGCACTCCCAGCACCGACAGTCCGCGGTTGGTGAACCGACGCACGTCGTGCACGGTGTCGAGTAGCTGCCCAACCCCGCGGTGCGACAGGGTCTCGCACTGCAGGGGGATCAGCACCGCGTCGGCCGCCGAGAGCGCACCGACCGTCAGCACCCCCAGCGACGGCGGGCAGTCGAGCAGCACCCAGTCGTAGCGGTCGTGCACGGGCTCCAAGGCCACCCGCAACGCGTGCTCGCGCCCCGTGCGGGTGAGCAGCGCCGCCTCCGCGCCGGCCAGCTCGATCGTCGCCGGGAGCAGGTCCGGACCGTCCTCGGTCTCCAGGAGCACGTCGGCCACGTCTCCGTTGCCCAGCAGCAGGTCGTGGATCGACGTGTCGAGGTCCTCGGGGTCGATCCCCAGCGAGAACGTCAGGCACGCCTGCGGGTCCAGGTCGACGAGCAGCACCCGCTGGTCCAGCTCGGTGAGAGCGGCACCGAGCGACGCCACGGTCGTCGTCTTGGCGACGCCGCCCTTCTGGTTGGCGATCGCGAGCGTGGTGGTCACGCCGCATATGCTCCCACCATGCCGACTGCCCTGATCACCGGCCCCACGGCCGGCCTCGGTCGTGCTTTCGCCGACGCCTACGCCAGACGCGGCTTCGACCTGGTGCTCGTGTCCCGCGACGCCGACCGGCTCGAGCAGGTCGCCGGTGAGGTGTCGCGGGCGTTCGGCGTCGGCTGCGAGGTGCTGCCGGCCGACCTCGCCGCAGCGGACGACGTCGCGCGCGTGGAGGCACGGCTGGGCGACGAGCAACGGCCGGTCGAGGCGGTGGTCAACAACGCCGGGTACGGCATCGCCAAGTGGTTCGGGGACACGACCGTCGAGGAGGAGCAGCGCAGCCTCGACGTCCTCGTGCGGGCGCCGTTACGGCTCTCGCACGCGGCGGTACAACAGATGCAGCGGCGTGGTGGCGGGGAGATCCTCAACGTGTCGAGCGTCGCGGGCTTCACTCCACGCGGCACGTACGGCGCCCACAAGGCCTGGGTCACCAGCCTGACGGAGTGGCTGAACATCGCCTTCCGCGACAAGGGCATCAAGGCCACCGCGCTGTGCCCGGGGTTCGTGCGGACGGAGTTCCACCAGCGGGGCAACATGGACATGAGCCGGATCCCCGGCTGGATGTGGCTGGAGGCGCAGCAGGTGGTCGACCAGGCCATGCGCGACCTGCTGGCCGGCAAGGCGGTGTCGGTCCCCACCCGGCGTTACCAGCTGCTCACGGCGGCGTCGCGGCACCTCCCGCGTCGGCTCGTCGCGCGGATGGCCCGCCGCGGCCGCTGACGCACATCGCGCCCGGAGCGCACACCTGGCGTCGTGGTGCGCGCGCCCGGCCCACGTAAGCCCCGCTCACCGCGCTCCGCCGATGGATCCGACCGGTCGGGGGTCAGGCGGAGAGACGCCGGCTGTGGACAATTGCGTTCCGCGGAACGCGGACGTCCACAGGGCACGCGTCGAGGCTGCGCGCACGGGACTCGATGTGGGCGGCGTCCTGTCAGCTCGGCGTACCGCCGTCCGGCTCCGCACCCAGCACGACGCAGCACCGGCCCGGTTCCGGGTCGAGGCGCGGGAGAAGCCGGCTGTCGCCCAGCTCGTCCACGACCCCCTGCAGCAGGTGCAGGTTCATGCCGCACACCAGCGCGGTGTGCTGCTCGGCCAGCGCATGGAACGGGCAGTTCACCAGCACGACGCCGTCGGACTCGGCGCGCGGCTCGTAGCCGTAGGCCTCGAGCGCGTCGAGGGCCGCCTGCCGCGGCCCGCGGCGTGGGCGCGTGCTCCGCGCATCGGACGCGATCCGACGGCCGGTCTCGCGCGCACGCCGCTCCAGGACCGCACGCGGCGACGCACCCGAGCGGTCGGCCTCGTCGAGTGCCGCGGCCAGCAGCTCCCCCGCAAGGTCGTAGCGCCTGCCCGGCAGGGTCACCGCCACCTCGCGGCCGGAGCGACAGTACAGCTTGGACGGGCGGCCGGCCCCCGGGCCGGAGCGGCCGCTGCGGCGCTCGTACACCACGTCGAGCAGACCTTCGTCGGCCAGCCGGTCCAGGTGGAACGCCGCGGTCGAACGCGGCACGGCGACCGCCTCCGCCGCGTCGTCGCGGCTCACCGGGTCCCGCTGCCGGACGACGTGGTCGTACAGCCGACGGCGGGTGGGCTCGTCGAGGGCGGCAACCGCGGCGACCTGGGGATCGGTGGACTCCGGCATGACCACAGTCTAAAACCAATCCTCATTGACAGAAAGGGCTCGGGCTTCTAACGTCGAATTAGTTTGCTCTTAGAAGGGAGCCCGCCATGGCCACCGCCACCCGCACGACCCCAGCCGTGTCCCTGTCCAACCCCGCCTACCAAGCCTTCCTCGCGCTGCGCACCGTGTTCACGGTCGCACCGATCGCCTTCGGACTCGACAAGTTCCTGAACCTGCTCGTCGACTGGCCCGCCTACCTGGCCCCGTGGGTCGACGGGCTCGTACCGGGCAGCGCCCAGCAGGCGATGTACGCCGTGGGCGCCATCGAGATCGTGGCCGGCGTCGCGGTCGCGCTCGCCCCCCGCTTCGGCGGTTGGCTGGTCGCCGCCTGGCTGGCCGGGATCATCCTCAACCTGCTGACGATCCCGGGCTTCTACGACATCGCGCTGCGCGACTTCGGGCTGCTGGTCGGCGCGGTGGCGCTGGCCCGGCTGGCGGTGGTGTACGCCCCCGCCCGCGCCGGGAAGCGCCCTTAGCACTGCTCGCGCCGAGATCGCACCGACGCCGGGGCGTGGGGTGCGATCTCGGCACGACGGCCGTCTCGAGATGTCGGCGCGACGGATGCGCCGCCAGGGCTCAGCCCTCCCCAGCGATGAAAGCCCGCACGGCGTCGGCGACCAGCTGCACCGCGATCGCGGACAGCAGCAGCCCGGAGATCCGGGTGACGAGCGTGACTCCGGACTCCTTGATCAGCCGCAGGATCCCCACGCAGTAGCGCATCGTCGCCCACAGCACGGCGTGGATGCCGACCACTCCGAGCATGACCGCGGTGACGTCGGCCACGCCCTCGATGCGCTCCACGAACACCATCGTGGCCACGATCGCGCCGGGGCCCGCGAGCAACGGCGTACCGAGCGGGACGAGCGCGACGTTGACGTCCTGCGCCTGCGTCGGCTCGTCGCTCTTGCCGGTCAGCAGCTCCAGCGCGACCAGCAACAGCAACAGCCCGCCGGCGGCCTGCAGGGCCGGCAGCGAGATGTGCAGGTACGCCAGCAGCTGCCGGCCGAAGAGCGCGAACACGACGATCACGGCGAACGCCACCAGCACCGCCTGCCACGCCGCACGACGGCGCATCGCCACCGAGCGTCCGCTGGTCAGCGAGAGGAAGAGCGGGATGGTGCCGAGCGGGTCCATGATCACGGCCAGCGTGATGAAGACCTCCGCGAGCAGCGTGACGTTGAGCACCGCGCTCATGGCAGCAGCGGAGTCGGGGTCTCCCGTCCGGACGCGGAGGAGGCCTCCGCCGCGGCGGCCAGCAACCGCTCGAACTGTTCGGGATCGGTGGTGTTGGCGCCCAAGGGGCAGTCGAGCTTGCCCTCGCCGTGGAAGTCGCTGGAGCCGGTCTGCAGCAGCCCCAGCCTCGCGGCCAGCTCACGCAACCCGGTGCGCGCCGCAGCGTCGTGGTCCTGGTGGTCGACCTCGACGCCGGTCAGTCCGGCGTCCTTGAGCGCAACCAGCGCAGCCTCGTCGAGAGCACCGCGGCTGTGGCGTCCCCACGGGTGGGCGACGACCGTGACGCCGCCTGCGGCCGCGACCATGCGCACCATCTGGACCAGGTCGGCGGCGTAACGGTCGACGTAGGCGGGGCGGCCCTGGGACAGGAACTGGTCGAACGCCTGGTCGCGGTTGGCCACCACGCCCTTGGCGACGAGCGCGTCGGCGACGTGCGGTCGCCCCGTGGCCTCGGCGGGCCCCGAGACAGCCTCGACGTCGGCCGCGCTGATGTCGACGCCCAGGGCGTTCAGACGCTCGAGCGTGGCGGGCAGCCGCGCGGAGCGTCCGTCGAGCACTCGGCGAAGCTCCTCGGCCAGCGGCGGGTAGGTCGGGTCGAGCAGGTAGCCGAGCAGGTGGACGCCCACGCCCGCGTAGCTGCAGGAGATCTCCATCCCGGGGACGAAGCCGATGCCGATGTCGATGGCGGCCGCGCGGGCGTCATCCCAGCCGACGGCAGTGTCGTGGTCGGTGAGCGCGACGACGTCGAGCCCGACCGCCACGGCCCGGGCCATCAGCTCGCCTGGCTTGTCCGTGCCGTCGGACCGGTCGGAGTGGGTGTGCAGGTCGATTCGCACCCGCGGTCCTCCTCTCCGTCGTGGCGCCGCGGGAAGCGTACCGAGCCGTCAGGACACGTCGAGCCACGGCGACCGCTCGCCGTACGCGAAGAGCTCTACCTCACGGCCGAGGTCACGGACGTCGGCCAGCACGATCTCCTCCATCATCAGCGCCCCGGCCGACTCGGGGTGGAGGACCAGCCACAGCCAGCGCCCGGCGGCCTCGCCCGCGTACACCGCACGGTCCGAGGCCGCCGTGGGCACGCACCACAGCGGCGTGGGATGCCCGCCTACGGTCGCCTTGGCGTGCGGCGACCCGTGGTTGAAGCCGGGGCCGGGATCGGTCCCGGCGATGTCGGCGAAGCGTGACCCCAGACCGGTGCCCGGCTCCTCGGCCACCACCATCATGTCGGCCGAGCCACCGAGGGGGTTGGGTCCACTGCACACGAACACGGTGGCGCGCGCCTCGAAGACGGTCCCCACGTGCCCGTGGCCGGTGACCACCCAGCCCGACGGGAGCGGCCACGGCGCCCACACCGGCATCTCCAGGACTGTCGCGTGCTCGACCAGCGCCCGCGCGTCGAGAGGATGCACGTGCAGGGGCTGCGACATCGGCGACATGGATATGACGGTCCCGCGAGCCCCGAATCCCGTCAAGCCCGCCGGTGGTGGGTCCTAGGGTGGCGGCATGCGTCGGGTGCGCTGCGTTGGCGCGATCGTGCGAGACCCACGGGGCCGCCTGCTCGTGGTGCAACGCGGCCATGAGCCGGCCGCCGGTACCTGGTCGATCCCGGGTGGCCGTGTCGAGCCCGGGGAGAGCGATGCCGACGCGGTCGTTCGTGAGGTACGGGAGGAGACCGGCCTCCTGGTGCGACCCGGCGAGCTTGTGGGCAAGGTCGAGCGGCCCGGACCAAGTGGCGCGGTCTACGAGATCTTCGACTACACCGCGGAGCTGGTCTCCGGGCGGATGTCAGCGGCCACCGACGCCGCCGACGCGCGCTGGGTCGGCGCCGCCGAGCTGCTGGGCCTGCCGTGCACGCCAGGTCTGCTCGAGGCCCTGCGGTCGTGGGACCAGATCGAATAAGCGGAGAACGTCAGCGCACCGGGCTGTTCCATCGCAGCAGCACCGGTGTCTCCCGTTCGTAGCCGAGAACCGAGATCGTCGCGGTGTCGAGCTTGAAGAACCGGCCGTGGGACACCGGCTGGCCGAGCCAGCGGGCCGCCACGACCCGAAGTGCATGGGAGTGCCCGAACACCAGCGCCCTCCCCTGTCCCGTGTCCAGCCTCGCGATCGCCCGGTCGATCCGGGAGCCCACCTCGTCGGCGGTCTCGCCGCGCGGTGACGGATGGGTCCACACGGTCCAGTTCGGCACGCTCTCGCGGATCTGCGGCGTACTGATGCCCTCGTACTCCCCGTAGTCCCACTCGACGAGGTCGTCATCGAGACGTGCCTGCGAGAAGCCGGCCAGCTCGGCGGTACGGCGGGCACGTTCGCGGGGGCTGGTGAGCACCGCGTCGAAGGCGACGGAGTGCAGGGCCTCGGCCAGCACCGCGGCCGCGGCCTCTCCGCGCTCGGTGAGCGGTAGGTCGGTGCGCGACGTGTGGCGACCGTCGCGACTCCACTCCGTCTCACCGTGCCGTACCAGCCATACCTCGCGCTCCTGCTGCATGCGGGGATCATGCCACCGGTGAGGGCTACTTGGCGTCTTCGCGCAACTGCGGCCGCGCGGGCTGCTCACCGCCCCGCTCGTCGAGGTACGACTGCTTCGGCACCATGACCTTGCGCCTGAACGTGCACACGAGCGTGCCGTCCTGGTTGTAGCCCTTGGTCTCGACGTACACCACGCCGCGGTCGTCCTTGGACTTGCTCTCCCATTTGTCCAGCACTGTGGTCTCGCCGTAGACGGTGTCGCCGTGGAAGGTCGGGGCCACGTGCCGCAGCGACTCGATCTCCAGGTTGGCGATGGCCTTGCCGGAGATGTCGGGCACGCTCATGCCCAGGAGCAGCGAGTAGATGTAGTTGCCCACGACGACGTTCCTGCCGAACTGGGTGGTGTTCTCCGCGTAGTTCGTGTCCATGTGCAGGGGGTGGTGGTTCATGGTGAGCAGACAGAAGAGGTGGTCGTCGTACTCGGTGACCGTCTTTCCCGGCCAGTGCTTGTACGTCGCTCCGACCTCGAACTCCTCATAGCTCCGACCGAACTGCATTCACGGCTCCTCGCACTCAACAGGCATGGTTTCGTTGCGGCGTCTCGCGGCCGCTTGCGACACGGTGCCGCCCATCGTGCCGAACCGTGCCATGTCGCGGCATCCCCCCGGGGCCGTGGGGTTGCTCACTCCCACACCGTGGGCAGGCCGTGTGGCGCGGCCGAGCCGATGATGCGGTGCCGGCCACCCGGCCAGGTGCGCAGGGAGACGAGGAACTCGTGTTCCGCGTCGCGTGACCGGCGCATGGGTTCCAGCGACAGGTGCGCGAGCGCACGGTGCCCGTCGGCCTGCTCGCCCAGGGCCTGTAGCGCAGCGCTGATCGCCTGCTGGTCCGCCGGCTCCAGGTACTGCCACATCACCGAGTGCCACAGCACCGTGATGGTGCCCTCCACCAGGGTGAGGTCGTCGACGAAGGCGCGTGCGTCCTGCCGTCGTACGTCCGCAGGTACGTGGGAGGCGACCTCGAACGCGTGCACCAGGCGTGTCCAGCGCTCGCGGTGGTCCGGCCACACGTAGCTCATCACGGCCAGGCGGCCCTCGTCGGTGGAGACGTCGACCGGAGCGACGTCGCAGCCGAGCCGCTCGACGACCCCCGGTACGCCGGTCGGCAGCATCCGCCCGGCCCAGGCTCCCGGCAGCTGCACGGGGCTGTCGGGACGCCCGTACCGGCGGCCGTGCTGGTCGTGGTAGCAGAAGTGGTCCGCCCGCAGGTTGAGCCCCGCACTCGCGCCGATCTCCAGCAACCGTACGGGCAGGGCGCGGGCCGCCTCGACGTGCAGGAGCCCGCCCATGAGCGCGGCGGCGCGACCGACCTCGTTCGTCTGCGGCGACTGGTCCAGACGAGCACGCACCGCGTCGGCGCGCTGTCGGAGTGTGTCGTGAAAGGCGAGCCAGCCGCGTTCGGGCTCCCATGCCCCGCCGGTGCTCGGGTAGTACGGCGCCAGGTCGGGTGCACTGCCCTCCAGCACCAGCCGGTGCACGCTGCCCAGCAGTCGCAGCGCCAGCGCCGAGGGACCGGGGTCCTGCTCGTGACCGGCGAGCACCTCGGCGCAGACGCCGCGGCGCTCGAGGTCGGCTTCGACGCGGGTGAGGAGGTCGGCGTACATGGGCGAGCCGAGGTCCGCACACGCCCGCGCCTGGAAGCGCATCGCGCTCGCCGTGTCCACTGGCACACCTCACCACACAGGTGGGGCTGTCCCGCCGCAT
>DATABY010000230.1:0-21003 GCA_036259355.1 Nocardioidaceae bacterium | reverse complement strand
AACGGGCCGGCACCCTCCCGAGAGAGGTACCGGCCCATTCCGTGCTGTCGGCGTGACTAACGCCGGACAAGCCGATCGGCTACGCCTAGATCAGGCGTTCTTCACCGCGGAGATCTCGAACTCGAGCGTGATCTTGTCGCTGACAAGGACGCCGCCGGTCTCGAGCGCGGCGTTCCAGGTGATGCCCCAGTCCTTGCGGTTGATGACCACGGAGCCCTCGAAGCCGACACGCTGGTTGCCGAACGGGTCGGTGGCCGAGCCCTGGTACTCGAACTCGATCGCGACCGGCTTCGACACGCCCTTGATGGTCAGGTCGCCGATGACCTCGACCGTCAGGTCGTCGATCTGGCGGACGCTGGTGGACTCGAAGCTGATCTGCGGGTGGTTCTCGATGTCGAGGAAGTCGTTGGTCCGCAGGTGGCCGTCGCGGTCGGCGTTGCGGGTGTCGATGCTGTCGACGTTGATGGCGAGCTTGACCGACGACTTGGTCACGTCCTCGTCGATGTGGGCGGTGCCACTGAACTCGTTGAAGGAGCCGCGCACCTTGGTCACCATCGCGTGACGGGCCACGAAGCCGATCCGCGTGTGGGTGTGGTCCAGGGTGTAGTCGCCGGCCAGCGTGGACAGGTTGTTCAGGGTGGCGGTGGTCATGGTGAGCTCCTCGGGGGTTGGAGGCTTTTGGTTTATCTTTCAACTAGTCTCCCACAACGGGGTTGATGCGTCAACTATTCCCGGCGCGGATCTTCGGCTGGCGGGGGCCGCCGGTCGGGACAACAATCGAAGGCGACCTCTCGGGCACGTTTCTGGGTGCCGCCAGCCGCGGACCCCGCGAGAAGGGCCTGACCATGAGCACAGCCGACGTACCCAAGACCTCCCCCGCTGACGCAGCGCCCGACTCGGTGCAGGAGAGCCTGGCCAGGCTCGGGGCCCACTGGGGCCTGCTGCTGACGCTCGGGGCGGCGATGTTCGTCCTCGGGCTGCTGGCACTGGCGATGCCGGGCGCCACCCTGCTCGCGGTGGCGGTCATCGTCGCCGTGCAGTTCGCCGTCAACGGGGTGTTCGAGATCGTGCAGGCGTTCCGGTCCGACGAGGCCGGTGCGGGCTCGCGGACCCTGTACGGCATCCTCGGCGCGCTGTCGATCCTGGTGGCGCTCCTGGTGCTGCGTGACCCGCTCCGCACGCTGTTGATGATCGGCCTGCTGCTCGGCGCCTGGTGGGTCGTCACCGGCATCGTCGAGGTCGTCACGGCGATCTCGCGGGGCGCCCAGGCAGACCGGTGGTGGCGGCTGGCGATGGGCGTGGTCAGCCTCGCCGCGGGTGTCGTCGTCCTGGTACAGCCGGGCATCTCCCTGCTCGTGCTCGAGCTGGTGATGGCGATCTGGCTGATGGCGTACGGCGTGATGGCCGCGGTCGCTGCCTTCGCGTTGCGCTCGCACGCGCGGCACCACGTGGCCCCGGCCTCGCCGCCGTCGACCGAGGGGTTCGCCACCGCCTGACCCGCGCGGTCGGTGGTCAGCCCCCCGGATCGGCGGTCAGCCCTCCACGACCCGCGTCGGCGCACCGTGCACGGCCGGGATCTCGCCGAACCGGCCGCCCTGGAAGTCCTCGAACGCCGTCAGGACCTCGGCCTTGGTGTTCATCACGAACGGGCCCGCCCAGGCCACCGGCTCGCGGATCGGCCGCCCGCCGAGCACCAGGACCTCCAGCGACGGGGAGCGGCTCTCCTGCGCGGCGACGGCCGCCATCGAGACCAGGTCGCCGGCACCGAGCACGGCCAGCTGGCCGGTGCGTACCGGCCGCTGTTCCGCGCCCACCACACCGTTGCCCGCCAGCACGTAGACCAGCGCGTTGAAGTCGCGGCGCCAGGGCAGGTCCAGCCGCGCGGTCGGCGCCAGCGTCGCGTGCACCATCGTCATCGGCGTGTACGTCGAACCCGGGCCGGCGTGGCCGTCGACGTCACCGGCGATGACGCGAACCAGCGCGCCGGCGTCGGCGGTGGTGACCAGGCCGACGTCTCCCCCACGCAGGTCCTGGTAGCGCGGCGCGGTGAGCTTCTGCGCGCGGGGAAGGTTCACCCACAGCTGGACGCCGTGGAACAGGCCGCCGCTCTGCACCAGCCACTCCGGCGGCTTCTCGATGTGCAGGATGCCGCCGCCGGCCGTCATCCACTGGGTGTCGCCGTTGCTGATGGTGCCGCCGCCGCCGTGGTTGTCGTTGTGGTCGAAGACCCCGTCGAGCATGTAGGTGACGGTCTCGAAACCGCGGTGCGGGTGCCACGCCGTGCCCTTGGGCTCACCGGGCGCGTACTCCACCTCGCCCATCTGGTCCATGTGGATGAACGGGTCGAGCAGGGAGAGGTCGACCCCGGCGAAGGCCCGGCGTACCGGGAAGCCCTCGCCCTCGTAGCCCTGTGGCGCGGTGACGACGTCGGCCACCGGCCTCGGGCGGGCGGTGGCGGGTGCCTCCCCGATGCGCGGCAGCGTGGTGAGGTCCTCGACGGTGACAGCGGGCATGCCGGTCAGCCTTCCGCTCGGGTGTGTCCCCATCCTCAACGTTCGTTGAAGGCTAAAACATTCCGACCACCGGCGCCCCTGGTGCCCCTGGTCGGCCCGCCCGGCCCGTCCGGCCGGGAATTCGACCGTAACCGCGTGTTCTCCCCCGTCCCCGCGCCGGATTCCACTCGGGGAGGATGCAAACGGCGCGGGGAGTACGTCGGTCGCGGCCGGCTCATGGGTGCGCCGGCGCCCCGCTAGCCTCGATGCCATGGACGCGCAGACGGAGCAGTACGACGCGGTGGTCGTCGGGGGCGGCCACAACGGCCTGGTCGCGGCGGCGTACCTCTCACGCGCCGGCCTGCGGACGCTGGTGCTGGAGCGGCTCGACCGCGTCGGCGGCGCGGCGGTCAGCGAGCAGCCGTTCCCGGGCGTCGATGCCCGGCTGTCGCGCTACTCCTACCTGGTGAGCCTGCTGCCGCGGCAGATCGTGAGTGACCTCGGCCTCGACCTGGAGCTGCGGTCACGCCGCACCGCGTCGTACACGCCGGTGCAGCGCGCGGGGCGCGACACCGGGCTGCTGGTGGAGCACGACGAGGGCGCGACGACGCGGGCGTCGTTCCGGGAGCTGACCGGGGCGGACGAGGAGTACGACGCCTGGCGGGAGTTCTACGGCTCCGTACAGGGGCTGGCCGAGCAGGTGGCGCCGACGCTGCTGCAGCCGCTGCCCGCCGCGACACAGCTCAAAGGCGCCTGCGGACCCATCTGGGAAGAGCTGGTGGAACGCCCGCTCGGACAGAGCATCGAGTCGCGCTTCGACGACGACACCGTGCGCGGCGTCGTACTCACCGACGGCCTGATCGGCACCTTCAGCGACGCCCACGACACCTCGCTGCGGCAGAACCGCTGCTTCCTCTACCACCTGATCGGCAACGGCACCGGGGAGTGGCGGGTACCGGTCGGCGGGATGGGCGCGGTCACGGCTGCTCTCGCGCAGGCCGCGGAGAAGGCGGGTGCGGTGGTGCGCACCGGGGCGGAGGTCACCGCGGTCCACGCGGACGGCACGGCCGCGGAGGTCACCTACGACGACGCGTCGGGGTCGCGGCGGGTGGCTGCGCGCTGGGTTCTGTCCGGGGTGGCGCCGCACGTGCTGGCAAGGCTGCAGGGCGACACTCCCCCGGACCGCCCGGAGGGGGCGCAGCTCAAGATCAACCTGCTGGTGCGACGGCTGCCGCGGCTGCGCAGCGGCGTCGACCCGGAGACGGCGTTCGCCGGCACCCTGCACGTGGCCGAGGGGTACGCCGAGCTGCAGAAGGCCTACGACGACGCCGCCGCCGGCAGCCTCCCGCAGATGCCGCCCGGCGAGCTGTACTGCCACTCCCTCACCGACCCGTCGATCCTCGGGCCCGAACTGGCGGCGCAGGGCTTCCACACGCTGACCTACTTCGGTCTGCACATGCCCGCCCGGCTCTTCGAGACCGACGACGGGACGCGCCGTGACGTGGCGGTGCGGCGGGCGCTGGACGCGCTGGACGCGCATCTGGAGGAGCCGCTCGAGGACCTGCTGGCGGTCGATGCCGAAGGCCGCCCGTGCATCGAGGGCAAGGTGCCGCAGGACATCGAGCGCGCACTGGGCATGCCCGGAGGGCACATCTTCCACGGTGACCTCGCCTGGCCGTGGGTGTCCGACGACGTGGCGGCGGGCGCGCCCGGCGGCCCGGACGCCGCGGCGCGGACCTGGGGCGTCGCCACCGCCACGTCGAACGTGCTGCTGTGCGGCAGCGGCGCCGTACGCGGGGGCGCGGTCAGTGGCATCGGGGGCCACAATGCGGCCATGGCCGTGCTGGAACAGAGGTAGCTCATCCCGTCATACAGCGTGGGGTGCAGCGCCGCCCAGCCACATCCATCGAGCACCAGTTCGCGCGCGGTGGACAACGCCTGGGGACGTACACCGCAGGGCGCCCCAGCACCGGATTTCGATTGCCTGAGAGTGACTGCTAGAGTTCACTGCGCTCTGGCGCCATTAGCTCAATTGGCAGAGCAGCTGACTCTTAATCAGCGGGTTCGGGGTTCGAGTCCCTGATGGCGCACAAGACCCAGGTCAGAGGCCTAGTGCTCGTTAGCCTTGCTAACAAACAGGGTGGATGTCACGCCTTTGAACCCCCGCAATGAGCAGTCAAGGGTCACCATCCCTCTGGCCTTGGCTCTCTCCCTAACGTCCGGTACGAGCTGACCACGGGTGACGGGGCGAGCGGTCTTTCCCAAACAGAGGTCGACAAAACCGCACCGACGAGCATCCGTGCTTGGACGATCCCCACCCTCGCCGGTGCGGAACGCCTCGAGCAGCTCGGACACGGCAGGCTGGGACAAGGCCATCGGTGGGCTCTCCTTCAGTGAGTACTTGGCCGTACACACCGAAGATCCCGCCGATGGCCCTCACACGCTCGGAGCCACTCCGCTCAACCCCAAACCCCACCACTCCGGGGGACGCCTACCCGACGCACGTCGACACCCACCTGCCAGCCCACAGCAGTGCGGTGTCTTTGCAGCTGCCGCGTTCCTTTGCCACCGAGTGGCTCCGCCCCGCCACCCTCGGCCCATCGGTATGGGCGCGCGATCGACCACTCGGGAATCTCCGCGGGCGTGCGTCATACCGGCTCCCCTCTCTTGTCAACCCGCTTTAAGTGACCTCCTGCTGGTGGTCTTCTTTCGGGACCGTGGGGTCGGCTGTAACGTCGAGCGTGCGGGTCCGGGAAGTGGCTGATCCGAAGTGTCGATGTGCGGGGGAAGGTCGACCGCGCTGGATTCTTGAGACCCCGCAGTGCCTCCCGGGCCCGTTTCTGCTGTGGCGTGCCAGGTGCGCGTGTGCGTCGGTGAGAGGCTGGCGGTAGCGGCGTCTGAGATGCGTCTCTTCAGGCAGCTGGATCGGTCCAGCGCAACAACGCCCGCTCACCATCCAGGCAACGCTCAAAATTAGGTGCCGGGGGTTTTCCGGCTGCTCACGAGTTGATCCGCGACTTCATACAGTTTGGTGTTCGTGTCTTGGGAGACTCTGCGCAGCACGGCAAAGGCTTCCTCGGCTCCGATGTCGAAGCGTTCCATCAAGATACCTTCGGCGCGACCGATCGTCGTTCGCCGGGAGACGGCGACGTATAGGTTCTCCACCTCTCGGGAGGCCGACAAGGCAACGGCGACGTGAGCGGCCAGCCCGGATCCTTCCTCGCGGTCTTCGTCGGTGAACCCATCGACGCGCGCGGAGTACAGGTTCAGGGCCCCAAGGGTGTCCCTATGGTTGAACAGCTGGAAGGCCAAGACGCTGCACATGCCCACTTGTGCTACGCGCGTTCCCCAAGTCGGCCAACGCTCGTCCTCGGCTACGTCGCGACTGGCAACGGTGTGATCCTCCCAAATGGCTCGCAGACACGGACCCTCCCCGAGCTCGTACTGGAGCGCATCGGCGCGGCCGACATCCTCGCTGGTGGCCGCCGAGGTATCGATGCCCTGGTTGCGGTGGACGAGTGAGACCCCAGCGTGGTCGCAGCCGGGGATCATGTCTAGAGCCAACGTCACCGCCTTGTGCAGGGTGTGCTGCACGTCCTCCTCCGCTCGCAGTACCCGCGCGGCCTCGGCGAATCGTGCGATCAGATCCCGGTCATCCATGCGCTCAGCATGCCATTCTGGATCTGCCGCTGCCCGGACAGTGCCTGCCCCTCAGCGGCGGGCAGGTAGGGCATCGGCTATCACCGTCGATTTGGTAATCGCCGGGTCGCCCGTGCCAGCGACGATGGCGGGGAATCCCGTCGGCGCGCACCGGCAGCCATTGTGGGCGGTTTGGGGTGTGTTGTACAAAGGTCACGGTTGGACAGTCAGCCACGGGCCGTCTAGGCGCTACCCGCTTCGTTCGAAAAGGACTCACGGCGATGGCTGACCCCTCTCACCCGCCCGCGGAAGGCACCGGCGGGGGCCCAAAGGACCGGGTCCTGGATTCCTTGCATGGGCGGGCGTCGGCAGACTCAGACACCTCTGGCCAGGACCGCGACGAGAACTGGTTCGCGCTTCGCCGGGAGAACCAAAAGCTGCGTGAGGTGCAGGCTGGTCAAGCGGTGATCGAGCAAGCCAAGGGCGCGTTGATGCTGCGTTACGGCATGGACGCCGACCGGGCTCATGCTGTGCTCGTGGGCTGGTCACGAGACTGCGGTATCGAGCCGCAGACGCTCGCCGGCACCCTGGTCAACGTCGTGTGCACCGGCGCCGACCACGATCCAACGCTTGACCCGACGCTCGTGCGGTGGCTTGAGGAGCACCTGCGGCACGGTCCGCACTCCTACGCTGACACGGCGGCGTCCGCGGAACGCCCGACTCGGTGACACCGATGGTTTCGCCACCGCCCCGCTCGTATCCGCTGCAGACCTACCTGACCCTCCAGCTGCTGAGCCAAGCACGCGGCGCCTCGCTGCCGGAACGCGAGGGCCTGTACAGAGAGGTCGTGCTGCTCAACCTCAACACCGCCGAGTCGGTCGCGCGACGCTACGCGCATGGCCGTCAGCCCGTTGCAGGCTGGCGGAATGTGGCAGGCACCGGTCTGGATAGGGCTGTGCGCACCTTCAACTCCCAGCGCGAGCATGGCTTTTGGCTGCATGCGAAGCTCGCCATCACCGAGGAGGTCAGGCTTTGCATGCATCCCCACAGAGTGTTTCGGCGGGCACCCCGTCACCTCGAAGGCCTCGCCTTGCAGATCTTGGCCGTGGGCCCCGAACTCGCCGTCGTTCTTGGCCGTTCCCCACGCGCCCGTGACATCGCCGGCAGGCTCCAGGTCGACGTCGACGACGTGATTGAGGTTTTGTCCACCGATGGACGGGTCTCCCGTCTGGACTGGTCACCTCCCGTGGGCATCGAGGAACCGCAGGCAACCACGTGACTCTGTGTTGCGATCTAGCCACCCGTAGACAGACGCATTCGGCCACCACACCCGGACATGAGGCACGCTGGTGCGCAAACCTGGCCCGTTTCGTTGGGCTCGCGAGGCAGCCTCATCGCCACGCGGTCACGATGGGTAACGATCACGGCTGGCGGTGGCGACGCAGGCGAAGAGCTGGCACGGCTGAAGAAGCGGCCGCTCCGCGGCTACGGCGGCGTTGCCACCGCCAGGCGTGATCAGAACATCGCCGCATCCTGGAGCGTGGCCGTGAACTTGGAGATGACGCGGACCGTCGAGACACTGGCAGCCGAGTTCAAGGACCTGCTGGTCGCCACGGTGATCCAGGTGGTGACTGACTGCCTTGAGGAGTCCCCGGACAGCGGCCCCATGTTCATTGAGAAGGCAGCCAGGGCGCGACTCAAGACCATACCCAACAGTTCAGGCGGACGCCGTGCGACCTAGGTCTGTCCCAGAGTCTGCTGTGGTTGAAGCACGCTCCCGGAGGTCACATGCCAGTTCATGCGTTCAGCAGACCGATGTGTGTGCTGGCCCGTGTGCGTAGCAACGGTCAGGAGGCGTGGGTGCCGGCGCAGGCGCTGGCTCTTCGCAACACACCACTGCGGGTGGCCGAGGTCTTGGTGACAGCCCATCCACCGGGCAGTACCGATCGCCAATGGCTGCGCCGCAGCCGCGTCCGCGTACCAAGGGCAAGGCATTGAGCGGGCAGCAACGCGCGAGGGCAGCCGCTGGCTGGGACACAGGTGACCTTGACACGGGTGCGGCATACCGATGCAGCGGCCGCGCGCAGCACTGGTGCAGTGTTGCGACGACCTGCGAGTCGCCCTTGCTCCCGACTGAGGCGACGGCTCTTGACAGGATCCGGAACGCGGCGCGCATGACCGTGCCGCGGGAACGCACTCCTCTGCCGCAGGAAGAGCTCGATGCGGGCTAGCTGCATGGCGCGATCAACGACTACTCAGGCATAGGCAAGGCCAAACCAGCCAGCTACTCAACAGCCACGACGACCGCCTTTTGTCACTGCCGGGTCTGTGCCGCTCGACGTGTTCGTGCCACATTACGCGTGGTGGACGGTTTGCTCCCAAGCCACCCGGCGGTGCCGGGTGGACGCGTCTCACCGACAGCTTGCTGCTGGAGTGTTGGTCTGCTCGATCACAGTGGCCAGGTCTCCAGTCGATGTGCGGCGTCCCAAAACATCCATTCGTAGCGCGTTGCCACCTGATAGCTCTCGCTGGCCTGCGTGCGCTCGGCGGCGGATGCGGTCACGCCGAGCCGGTCGGTGAGTTCGAGGGCTTGCTGGACGACAGTGCCGAACTCCTCGCCGCTGTAGGTTCTGATCCAGCGGGCATATAGCGGGTCGGGAGAGGCGCGGTCGCTCAGCGCCTTGCCCACTTCCCAGTAGATCCAGTAGCAGGGCAATACCGCGCCCACTCCTTCGAGGAAGGACGTGCCGTGTACTGCTGCGAGCAGGTAGCTGCGGTAAGCGACTGTGGTCGGGCCAGCTTCGGGTGGTTGGTTCGGGTCCAGGCCGAGCTCGGTGAGGACTTCGGCATGCATGGACCGTTCAACGGCGATCGCGTTGGCGGCGTGGGCGGCGAACATGGCCGTGGTGTCCTCAGCGCCGGCGCGGCCGGCCAGGGTGCTCAACGCCTTGGCGTACCCGCGCAGGTAGTGCGCGTCTTGGACGACGTAGTGGGCGAACTGTTCGCGGGTCAGCTCACCGCTGGTGAGGCCGGTCAGGAAAGGGTGGGCGAGGATCGCCTCGAACGTCTCCTTCGACCGCGACCACAGTTCGCCCGTCAACGGCGGGCTGGGCGCGGTAGCTGTCACGAAGGGACCTCCGTTGCTGTGGCAGTGGCCAAGGCGGCCTGTCCCTTGGTCGGGGACGAGGCGGTGGCGTGGTGACGACGCGGTATGCGTCCGCCCCGTTGCGCCAGCCGGCCGGCCTGGACGGCCTGACGCATCGCCGCGGCCATCAGCGTAGGTTCCTGCGCGCGGGTGACGGCGGAGGCGATCAGGACCGCATCGCAGCCGAGCTCCATCGCCAGCGCGGCCTCGGAAGCGGTTCCGATGCCGGCGTCGAGCACGACGGGGACCGAGGACTGCTCGGTGATCATGGCGATGTTGTGCGGGTTGTGGATGCCGAGGCCGGTGCCGATCGGCGCACCGAGCGGCATCACTACCGCGCAGCCGACCTGCTCCAGGCGGCGGGCCAGGACGGGGTCGTCGTTGGTGTAGGGCAGCACGACGAAGCCGTCGTCGACGAGTTGCTCGGCGGCATCGAGCAACTCGAATGGTTCGGGCAGCAGGGTGTGCTCGTCGGCGACAACCTCCAGCTTCACCCAGCTCGTGTCGAGTGCCTCACGGGCAAGCCGGGCCGTGAGCACGGCCTCGCCGGCAGTGAAGCATCCGGCGGTGTTGGGTAGCACGCGCACGCCGTGCGCCCGGAGAACGTCGAGCACCGACCCGCGCGCCGACGGGTCCATCCGGCGCATGGCCACGGTGGTCAGTTCGGTGCCGGAGGCCAGCAGCGCCTGTTCGAGCACGTCGAGACTTCGGGCGCCGCCGGTGCCCAGGATGAGCCGGGAGTCGAACTGTTCACCAGCGATCTGAAGTGGGTCGTCGACCACGTCAACCTCCTTGAACGGCGGTCAACAGCTCGATCCGGTCTCCCGGCGCCAGTCGCGTCGTTGTCCAGCACGCTCGCGGCACCACGGCGTTGTTGACCGCGACCGCCATGCCGGACGTCCGGTCGGCGAACCGGGTGACAAGCGCGGCCAAGGTTTCCTCAGTGACCAGGTCATGGGGCTCGCCGTTGACCGTCACCCTCATGCGCAGGCGCCTTCGAATGCGTGCTCGACGGAGGCGAAACGCCGTGGGCTGAATGGGTCCATAGCCGTCGGCGGGGTGTCGTCGGCGAGCAGCGCCGCCACCACGTCGGCGGTGATCGGCGTGAGTAGGATCCCGTTGCGGTGGTGTCCGGTCGCCAGTACCAGCCCGGGCAGGGTCGTCCGGCCCACGATCGGCGCGTTGTCCGGAGATGCGGGCCGCAGCCCGGCTCTGGTCTCCACCAGGGCCAGCTCGGTGATGCCCGGGACCAGCGCGTGCGCGTCGCGGAGCAGCTGGTACACACCACCGGCGGTGACCTGCTCGTCGTAGCCCTGCTCCAGTTGTGTCGCACCGACGACGAGCTCACCATCCTCGCGTGGCACCAGGTAGACCTCGAAGCCTCGAACCGTGCCGCGCACGGTGCGCGACAGGAACGGCCGGTGCGACGACGGCACGCGCAGCCGCAGGATCTCCCCCTTGACCGGACGCACCGGCGGAAGCACGTCGGCGGGGATCCCACAGACTTGAGTCGACCAGGCGCCGGCGGCGAGCACGACGCTGCCACAGTCCAAGCGGGTGCCGTCGTCCAGCCGCACACCAGACACCGCGCCGCCGCGCACGACAACCTCGCTCACACAGCCGCGCACCAGTGTGCCGCCTCTGCGCTGCACCGCAGCAAGCAGCGCGTCGGTCAGTCGCCGACTGTCGACCTGGTGGTCGCCGGCCACCAGCAGGCCACCGTGGACCTGCGGCGTGAGCAACGGTTCCAGGTGTCGGCACTCCCGACCCGTGAGTGTGTCGGCGTGTATCCCGAGCCGCCGCTGAAGGGCGCCCACATCGTCCAGCACGGCCCGGTCCCCGGCGTCCACCGCGACGGCGAGTGTCCCGCAGCCGCGGAAGGCGACGGACTGCCCACTGACCTGCTCGAGGTCGGCCACAAAGGACGGGTAGCGCTCGGCGCCGGCGAGATTCAACCGCAACAGTCGCTCCTCGCCGTGATGCAGCTCCGTGACCGGTGCGAGCATCCCGGCTGCGGCGTAGGACGCGCCCGAACGCGGCTGCGGGTCGACGACGGCGACGGCAAGACCGCGTTCGGCGGCCCTCCACGCGCACGCCAACCCGATCGCGCCCGCACCCACGACCACGGCGTCGTACCCGGAACAATGATGGCTCACTGCAAAGCACTCCCTCCGCCGGCATGACCCGGATCAGGTTCAACGGTCGGCGGACCATTCCGCCCTCTCAGCCCGGCACGTCGGGCTCCCGCGTGGTCGCGACGCTACACCGCGCGCCGCTGCGCATGGAAGCCTGTCCACATGGCCGCACCACTCGACGCAAGGGCGCGACTTGCCGACGCCCACCTGTACCTGTGCACCGACGCCCGGCAACGACAAGGCGACCTCGAGCAGTTCCTCGACGCCGCCCTCGCGGGTGGCGTCGACATCGTGCAGCTGCGCCACAAGGGCCTCGAAGCACGACAAGAGCTCGCCTGTCTCGAGGTCGTCGCCGATGTCGCCGCCCGACACGGCGCCCTGGTAGCGGTCAACGACCGCGCCGACATCGCCCGCGCCTTCGGCGCCGACGTGCTGCACCTGGGCCAAGACGACCTGCCGGTCGACACGGCCCGGGCGCAGGTCGGGAACCGCATGCTCCTCGGGCTCTCCACGCACACACGCCACCAGGTCGATGCGGCCGCCACGCAGCCAACAGTCGACTACTTCTGCGTCGGCCCGACCTGGCCCACACCGACCAAACCAGGACGTTCGGCCCCCGGCCTGGAGCTGACCAGGTACACGGCCGGGCTGACCACCTCGCGACCATGGTTCGCCATCGGCGGCATCGACCTCGACACAGTCGAACAGGTTCGCGCAGCCGGCGCCCGACGAGCAGTGGTCGTACGCGCGATCACCGAAGCCACCGACCCCGGCGGCGCCGCCGCCGACCTGGCCCACCGCCTACGACAGCCCTGACAAAGTCGTCCCGAAGCAGAATTGCACCTCGAACCGGCCGAGCACACGCCGCCGCCTCGATCGTCCGGCCCGTCGGGCCTCGGTCCTGCGACCGTCCTCCTCGGTCCACCAGGTCACCGCCCGCCCCTAGATCCTCGGTTGGTGGGCCCACCGACAGCGGCCATTCCCTGTTGCGACGACGTGGGCGGCCCCGACGCCACAAGCGGAGTATCAAGCCTTGTGCTGAAGGACCGCTCATTCCTCAGCGGTTGTGTGGGTTGGCTTGCGGGCACGCTGCGCCGCCGGCCGCTACCGCCTGACCCATTGTGGAACAGCGACTGCACAGCCCAGGCTCGTGCCTGAACCTTGGTACGGCGCGGCGCGGCCGCCATTCTGACCTCTTCCAGACTCAGTTCGTCGTCAAGTTGTCCATGCGACCACCCACGAGGAGGGCACCCACAGCGCTGAGGAAACTCCCCGGTGGGTCTCTGGGTTATAAGCCGGTTTCGACCACCGTCCCGGCCATCCCGTACGAGGACGACATACCGTCTGATCTGCGCATACGCGTCCTGGCCGTACCAGCCCGTATCAGGCGCGAGGGCCTGTCGCGAATGGTTTCGCTCGCGATTCCGCTCGCGCCGGCTCACCGCAACCAACGAGGCGTGACGAAGGGAATCGCAACCGCCCTCGGCCACGAACACTCCTCTGGTGCCATCAGGTGGGGACGCGCCCACACCGGCCCAGCATGACGTGAGCCCCTAGCCGGCCTGTCGACCGGCGCGCGCGGCACCTGCAGTCTGTTTGCCGGAGGTGGGGATGGCACCGCAGGGTTGCCCGGAATGCCCTGGGCCCCCGAGGATGCCGCTTGTGGGTAGAGGCAAGGAGCCGCTGGCTGGTGTGGGTGTTGTCGTACCCTTCGACTTCGCGCAGGACCGCGAGCTGTGGCGGTGGATTCCTGATCACGCGCAACTGCATGTGACGCGTACGCCATTCGTGCCTTCGCCGATGACCGAGGGCATGGCGCGGGCCATCAGCGAAGAGGGTCCAATCCTGCAGGCGACGCGCGACGTTCTGCTGCCCGAGCCCGGAGTGGTGGCCTACGCGTGCGCCTCGGGCAGCTTCGTCGACGGCACCGAGGGCGAGGCGCGCGTCCGGTCCACGATGGCACGTGCCGGCGCGTCACGAACGGTGACCACGTCGGGCGGGCTCGTCGACGCGCTGGCGTTGCTGGGTGTTCGGCGGGTTGCTCTAGTGACGCCCTACATCGACGCGCTGAATGGCCTTCTGGTGGACTACCTTCGGGCTCACGGCGTCTTCACCACCGCCGTCTCCGGCCTCGGCCTTCTCGGCCAGATTTGGCGGGTCTCCATCGAGGAGCTCGTTGAGAGCGTGCGCCTTGTGGACACGCCGGACGCTGAGGCCGTGTTCATTAGCTGCACCAATCTGACGACCTACGATCTGATCCGTCCGCTGGAACGGGACCTGGGAAAGCCGGTCCTCACCGCGAATCAGGTGACGATGTGGGCCGCCCTGCGCGCCCTGAGCTTGCGGGCGAACGGACCGGGGCAGTGGCTCATCGACCACGGCCCCGTCTCGGCCGGTGCCGTTGCCCGGCCGGCGCAGCCGGGACACCCCGAGCGGCCCGTAAAGTCCCGCCCTGCGCCGGGCCCACCCCGGCGGGCCGCAGCCGGTCCGTTCGCGAGCGACCCTCAGCCGGCGACGGAACCGACGTCGCTGCACAAAATTCGGGTCCAGTTAACCGACGAGTCGGGCGCACTGGCCCGCCTCAGCGAGGCGATCGCCGACGCCGGAGGCAACATCTTGAGTCTGGCCGTTCACTGGCAGGACTCGTCCTCGGTCGTCGATGAGCTTTACGTGGTCACCCATCCGACCGTCTCCTCCGCGGACCTGGCCCACGCGGTGACCACCATCACCGAGGAGCGCGCGTACGCGATGTCAGCCGACCCGCATGAGCTCGCAGACGCCCCGACCCGGGCGCTCGAGCTCGCCGTGCAAGCACGTGATCACCCGGAAGCCCTTGCCCAGGCGCTACTCGTCCTCGTACACGCCGACCAGGTGCACGAGACGGAGGAGCCTCCGCAGCCCGACGAACACCAGCTGGTGCTCGTCGCGCCTGGTGACACCGCATGGTTAGTGCTGACCCGCCAGTGGGCGCCGTTCACACTCACTGAACGCACACGTGCAGAGACCTTCCTGCGCACGGTGTCGATGGAAGCCGCCCTAACCAGCCCATGACCGTGCGCTGAGCTGAGGTGAGTCCTTTCGCCGCGAGCGCCCGTCGATTCCGGCTACACCCTGCCATGTCCCGCCAACCGCGGGTCACCGGCGGTGAAAGGGGACTCTCAGGTTTCCGGTGTAACTGATCCGGCGCATCTGTGATCTTAGTTGCTGATGCTGGGCGTGATGCGGTCTTCGAAGGTGCTGGCGAAGGCGTTCAGTGCCGGCTTCCAGCGCATCATCCAGCGTGCCCTGCCACGCCCGGTGGGGTCCAGGGACCGGGTGACCAGATAGAGGCACTTCATCGCGGCCTGCTCGGTTGGGACGTGTCCGCGTGCCCTGGTCGCGCGCCGGTAGCGGGCGTTGAGCGACTCGATCGCGTTAGCCGCGACTATGTGCTGCCGCCGCAGGACGGCGTATGGGCTGCGGTGATGGCGGCGACGGCGACGACACCGAGGACGGCGGCCTGCTGGTCGTCGGCCCCCGGCGTCAACGGCCAGAACGCTCGCGGACGCATCCCATGGCGGTCCGTCAATAGCCCCTTTGGGCAGCCCGCTGGCCCCCTCTTTGTGCCATGCGTGGCGCCGAAGCGACCGCCTATGGTCAGGTGGTTCCCCGTTCGGGGTATTAATCCAGGTATGTAGGGATAAAAAGCATGAACATTTTCCGTAACCGCATCCTGGCCGTCTCGGCCGGTGCGGTCCTGATGGTCGGCCTCGGTGCCGGTGGCGCGGTGGCGCACGGCAAGATCGGGTCCGACGACATCCGCCACTTTGCGGTGCAGAAGCGCCACCTGGGCCAGGGTTCGGTCGGTGCGTGGGAGCTGCGGCACGCGGGGGTGCGGTCGCCTCAGATCGGCGACGGCGCGGTCCGCTGGGCCGACCTTGCGGGACCCGTGCAGGACAAGATGAACGAGCCGGGTCCGCAGGGAGCCAAGGGTGAAAAGGGGGATCCGGGAACGGCCGGCGCGGACGGTGACGATGGTGTTGCCGGTCTGGAGCGCGTCGAGACGACACAGGACTTCAGCGGCGGCGGCTACGGCTGGACCGACTGCCCCGAGGGCAAGACAGTCATCGGCGGCGGGTACGCGTTCGAGGAGCCCGCGGACCTGGAGAACGGCCTGACTGTCGCGATGTCTGCACCGGTCGGCCAGGGAGACGTGTTCGGCACACCGCCGAACACTGTGGAGCCCAAAGGACCCGCCTGGATGATCCGCACGAACAAGCCGATGAACGTGAACCCGGGCGAGATCACGATCTACGCACTGTGTGCCGAGGTGCACGAGGAAGACTGACGGTCTCTGGGCACCGGTGCGCACCAGCGGCGGCGCGTGCGGTTGGCGCTGTCAACCTGAGTTGGCCCCACTGTGACAGTTTGTTTTGGCCCCGCCGGGCTGCCTTGCTGACGGTGGCGTCGGATGCTCGTGATGCGCGAGCGTGGGCGAGCCGGTAGGAGACGGTGGCGGTCTCAATGATCTGCCCGGCGAAGGTGAGCAGGTCGACGATGGCGGCGCAGAGCCGGGGGGTCGGTGAAGGTCTTGGTCCAGCCGGAGAACGGCTCGTTGGAGGCGATAGCGATGCTGGCGCATTCCTCGCGTTCGGTGAGGACCTGGAACAGCAGTTCGGCGCCGCGGCGGTCCAGTTCCATGTAGCCGAGTTCGTCGAGGCAGAGCAGGTCGATGCGGCCGTAGCGGGCGATGGTCTTGGACAGCTGCTGGTCGTCGGCGGCCTCGACGAGCTCGTTGACCAGTTTCGAAGCCAGTGTGTAGCGGACGCGGTAGCCGGCTTCGGCGGCGACGGTGCCCAAGGCGATGAGCAGGTGGGACTTGCCGGTGCCGGTGCCGGAGTCGCCGAGCAGACACAGCGGATGGCCTTGGCGGATCCAGTCGCAGGTGGCCAGCTGGTGGATGGTGGCGGCAGTGACCGCGGTGTTGGCGGTGTCGTCGAAGTCCTCGAGCTGCTTGGGTCGGGGGAAGCCGGCGGCGTGGACGCGGCGGATGGCGCGACGTTTGGCGCGGTCGTCGCACTCCGCCATTACTAGCTCGGCCAGGAACCCCAGGTAGGACAGCTGTTCGCGTTGGGCGGCGGCGATCTCGGTGAACCGGTCACGCATCGTCGGCAGCCGCAGCATCCGACAGCCCTGCTCGATCGCGGCCGCCGTGGCGGCGGGCTCGGTGACCCCATGCCGGTTACTCATGACGGTTCTGCGGTCAGCAGCTGGTCGTAGGCGGCGACATCGGGCAGCGGACGCTCCTGACACGGCACCTGACCGTCGGCAACGAGACGACGCTCGGTCAAGCTCACCACCGCTCGACCGGCCGGTCGTGCTCAACATCGGTGGGCTGGTCTGCGCATCGCGGCGCGGCCTTGCGCGCCTCGACGGCGACCACGTCGGGGCTGGTCGATCCCACCGACAACGCGGCGGTGAATCGCCCCGGGTTTCGTGGAGGCTCGGTTATGTGGATCCGACCTCGGTGAGGGCGGGTGTTTCAGGGTAGTGCTGGGTCTCGGTGCTCGCCCAGTGGTTGGCCTCGAACTCGGCCGGCGGAACCAGGCGGATCTCGCCGTGAAGGCGTCGGTGGTTGAACCAGTCGACGTACTCAGCGACGGCGATCTCGACGTCGCCGATCGACTTCCAGCCGCCCTTCGGGCGCATCATCGGGTTGCGGATGCACTCGGCCTTGAACAGCGCGTTGAATGCGTCGGCCATGGCGTTGTCATAGGAGTCGCCCTTGCTGCCAACGGAGGCGACGGCCTCGGCTTCGGCCAGCCGCTCGGTGTAGCGCACCGCTCGATACTGGACTCCGCGGTCGCTGTGATGTGTCAGGCCGGCGACGTCGTGGCCGGCCCGACGACGGGCCCACAGGCCCATGTCGAGGGCGTCGAGGGCCAGGTCGGTGCGCAGGCTGGTGGACACCTGCCAGCCCACGACCATGCGGGAGAAGACGTCGATGACGAACGCGGCGTAGACCCAGCCTGAATGCGTGCGGACGTAGGTCAGGTCCGCGACCCACAGCTGGTTCGGAGCCCGAGCGAGGAACTGCCGCTGGACCAGATCCGCCGGAGGAGGTGTCTGCGCGCCCTCGCTCACGGTGGTCCTGCGGGTCTTCTCCCACCTGATTCCGCGCAAACCCTGGGCTCGCATCAGCCGCTCCACGGTGCAGCGTGCCACGCGGTGGCCTTTGCGGTTGAGCTCGGCATGGATCTTGCGGGCGCCGTAGACGCCGATGTTGTCGGTGTGAGCCTGCCCGATCACCGGCACCAGCTCAGCATCTCTCATCGATCGGGCTGAGACAGGCCGCGTCTTGGCGGCGTAGTAGGTGCTCGGGGCGATCTTGGTCCCAGCAGAGTCCAGGACTGCACAGATCGGCTCGGCCCCGAACCGGTCGCGGTGCTGATCGACGTACTCGACCAGCACCGCCGTCGGCACCTCGGCTACGTCGTCTTGCGGTCGAGCTCCGCGGCCGCGAAAAAGACCGACGCCGTCCGCAAGATCTCATTGGCCCGCCGCAGCTCACGGTTCTCCCGCTCCAGCTCGGCCAACCGCTTCGCTTCATCGCTGGTCGTCCCCGGTCGAGCACCGCCGTCGATCTCGGCCTGGCGAACCCAGTTCCGCAACGTCTCTGGGTGCATCCCGAGCTGGTCTGCGACGCGCTTGATCGCGCCGGGCTTCGTGACCGGGTCCTGCCTCGCTTCGACGGCCATACGGGTAGCGCGCTCACGCAGTTCGTCGCCGTACTTCCTCGGTGCTGCCATGACTCTCATCCTTCCGTGGATTGAGAGCCTCCATCAGACCCGGGGCGATTCAAGGTGGCCGTGAGCGCGGCAACAACGCCATGGCCCATCGCGTCCGTCATAGACAGGTGCACGGTGTCCCGCGCGAGACGGTAGTCGAACGTGTCACCGGCAATGTCGGCAGCAGGTTCAAGCTAGCCCGCGAGTGTGAAGGCCCCGGCCTCGCAGGTACGTGGGCCGGGCAGGAGTCGTTGCTGGATCTCAGCCGAAAGACTGAGCGGCCGGCTCCGCTGACCCCACTCGAACAAGTCCGTGTGCCGCCGGTTGGCGATGATCACGAACGCCAGCAGGTGTGCCAGGGACGCAATCTCGGCGATGTCGTCTTGCCAGGCTCTTCGGGTAGCCGCAGCTCCAGCACACCTATCACCTCACCGCGTTCGGTGACCGGCGCGAGAACCGTCCAGTCGTCCCGGCCAGCGCGGTGTTCCGGCGCGACCACCTCATGTTGCTGGCTGCGCACCACCCGTTCCATCGGTCCGCCTTCGAAAGGGACTATCTGGGCTGACTCCTCGCGGTCCCTTCTGTGTCCGGGCTCGGTCGTCGACGCGTCAAGTGCGGGCTCGGTCGGATCGAGAGGAACGTGACTCAGGCGCACCAACGCGCAGCCCGATGTGTCGGCGACCAGGAAGGAGACCGAGCTGGCCCGCAACCCGACGCCGACCTCTCGGGTCACCGCGCTTACCGCGTCCACAGGAGCGGCTGACTCGGCCGCGTCCAGCAGACGAGTAAGTGATTCGAACCCAGACATTCCCGGATCATGGAGGTCGCCGTTGCCGCTCAAGCGTGAGAGGTGACAGTCCGAGCGCCGACTGGACTCCGCAGGCCTGAAAGGTGCGTCTTCTTCGCCGCGCTGGTTAATGGATCGAGCGTTGCGCCCCGCTCGTCGGTGTCAGCCGGGATACAGACGGCCGCTCGGTGATCAGTGTGATGCGCTTTCCGTCGAGAAGCCCGGCCCCGGGCATTGGGGGCGGGTGGCCGCTCAGCAGGGCACCGCGGTGAGGTGGAGCTGGAACCACACGACTTTTCCGTCCGCGTGTGGGTAGGTGCCGCAGGCATCGGCGAGTCCGCACACGATGGCCAAACCGCGGCCGTTCAGCGATTGTTCGTCGGGTTCCAGCACGAGTGGCAGGCGCGGGTTGTCGTCGCCCACCTCGACCAGGCATTGGGTCGGGGTGGCGCTGACGGTGACCGAAACGCTGCTGCGGCCGTGGATGACGGCGTTGGTGACCAGTTCGCTGGTCAACAACTCGGCGGTTTCCTCGGTCTGGTGGTCGAGGCCGTGGACGTGCGCGTGCCGGCGTACGAAGTGGCGGGCCTCGGCGGCGGTGCCCGGGTCAAGCGGGAGGACCAGACTCACCCCACGACCAGCCGCGCCGGTCGGCCTGGACCTGGCTGGCAGGGGGGACAGAACGTCGCCGAGCACGGCAACATCCCTTCCCGCGGGTCGGTCCCTCATCCGCGTCGTCGGTGGGCGTGTGCTTTCCACTTTGCTTCCAGTAGCGACGTTCCCTGAAAGGCGGCATCTCAACCCGCCGGAGGCCACCGGCGAGGTAGATTTGTCCTTTTCCGCGGAGGCAGGGTCAGTGCCGTGCCATCGGTCCGGGTTGCACCCCGGGAGGCCGGCAGCACAACGGTGTGCCGCGGCGGCCGGAGAACGTCCCCCCTCCGCTCGACACCGAGCTGTTTGGGCGCATCCCTCTTCACCGCCTGCACTCCCTACCACGGCAGTGGAGCCGTCCGGTGGCGGCTCCCTGCTGCGGGTTCCGGGTGTCACCGGTGCCCGTACGGGAAGACCCAGCGGAACAGGCTGAGCCCTGGCGCCTTGCACCAGCAGCTCGTGGAGCACTTGCAGCGCACCGTGCTCATGCCCTCAACGAGCCGGCCGATCAGTGCAACAGCAGATACAAACCCATCAATGGCGAATCAGGGATCCCAGCTGTTGGGTTTGCTTCTCCAGCTGCTTCAGCGCCCGCAGCACCGACTCACGATCCTCCAACGCCGCGGACCGGATCAACTGCGTCACCTTCATCCCCAGCGCATCGGCCTGAGCACGCAGACGTGCAATCTCCTCCTCGGAGAACCGCACCGAGATCGTGACGTTGCGGCGCACCTCGGTCGGGTAGGCGCCGTCCTCGTCGAACTCCGAGACGTCGTGGGTCTGGTCGTAGTAGTCGGCCAGCTCAGCCTCGGTCATGCCCTTGGTCTTGTCGCTCATCCTCACTCATCCCATGCGGTGATCGGCCGCACCCCGCCTCGCACGATCTGGGCCACCACGACCAGCCGCCGACCACCGTCGGTGCCGACCGGAACAGGACCCGATCGCGATGGTGCCGGCTCGGGATCGCCCGCCCGGCGTTGAAGATGGCCTGCTCGATCTCGGCCACGCTCGCCCGCCGGGTCGCGTGGTCGAGGTTGTCGTCGTGTCACTCGATCCACTCGAAGATCACCAACGGTTCCCAGCATTGTGTTTCAAGTCTAGCGTAGTGCAACACAGGGCGAGGTGCGACAGTGGGCGCGAGCCGCCTTGGGTGCGCCACGCGCCCAGTCGACACTCCCCGCGATCACGACCGGGAAGGATCGCCCGTCCGCGCCTGAAGCCCACGCTTTACGTCACGCCCATTGGCGAAAGAGCGCACGAGAACGCCCCAGTACGCCGGCAACCAGCGACCGGCGTTTGCCCAGGTCAGCCGCCAATTCAGCGACATCGGCCAGGTCGCCAAAGTTGACGCGGAGGCTTTCAGCGGGTCGGGGTTCGAGTCCCTGAT
>DATABY010000229.1:0-16870 GCA_036259355.1 Nocardioidaceae bacterium | reverse complement strand
ACGGTCTCGCATCGCGAGGCCACTCTGCTCCGGGACCGGACCGGTCCCGCGGGCCGAGGCGCAGATGTGCCCGCTCGTTCGTGTGTGGGGAGTGGTTTGACGCCGCGGCCGGGTAGGCCACAATGGCGGGAATCGCTCCAGGTCCCGCACCGCCGTGGAGGTCATGCATGACACTGCCCGCCATCGACGCCTCCTCCGTCACCGACCTCAGCGCGGTTGCGCTGCTCGCCCGGGACGGCGACCGCGACGCGACGGCGGCGCTGCTGGGCCGGGTGCGGGCTCTCGCGCACCGGTACTGCCGGGCGCGGCTGGCCACCTACCCCGCCGGCCAGCAGCTGGCCGACGACGTCGCTCAGGACGTCTGCATCGCGGTGCTGTCGGCGTTGCCGCGCTACCGCAACCGCGGCAAGCCGTTCGAGGCCTTCGTGCACGGCATCGCCACGCGCAAGGTGGCCGACGCCCAACGGCGCATCGCCCGTGCCGATCGTCCCACCCAGGACCTGCCCGACGACGCGGACGGGCGGCCCACGCCCGAGGAGGAGGCTCTCAACGCCGCTGACCTCAGGCAGGCCATGGACCTGCTGGAGGAGCTGCCGGACAAGCTGCGCGAGGTCGTGGTGCTGCGGGTTGCCGCGGGGATGTCGGCGGAGGAGGCCGGCCGCTCGCTCGGAATGTCGGCCGGCGCCGTTCGCGTGGCGCAGCACCGCGCTCTGACCCGGCTGCGCGAGATGGCCGCATCGGGGGAACACCGGCGTGGGTGACCTCGATGACGTGTGCCACGACGACCGGCTGATCGAGGCCGCCGCCCGCGGCGAGCACCTCGACGGCACCGACCCGGCGGCCGGTCCGCTGCTGGCCCTGTCCCGGGTGGCCGACGCGCGCCCGCTGCCGCGCCTCGACCTCGACCCGGGGATGTTCGCGGACCCGTACCGCAACCGCCGGTACGCCGTACGCTCGCTGGCGGCCGCGCTGGCGACGGTGGCCACGCTGTCGACGAGCGGGGTGGCCGCGGTGGTGACCGGCGACCCGTTCCGCCCCGCCAAGGCCGTGTGGGAGCAGATCCAGGAGCATACGCGCCACCGCGTGCACATCCAGGGTCAGCGGCCGGACTCCGACTCCGCAAGCGTGACCGGACGGTCGCCCGCGTCGTCCGTGTCGTCCGGCCCGTCCCGCCCGTCCGGGGCGGTCCCCGCGCCCCCTCCCGAGGCCCCGCCGAAGGAGCCGGCCGGGCGGGCGGTGACCGGGCAGGCGGTGACCGGGTCCGAGCCGAGCGCACGCGAGGTGGCCGCGGCCCCGGTACGTCCGGACGCCGCCGCCCGATCCGAGCGTCCCACCAGCGGCGAGCCGCAGCGGACCCCGGACGCGAGGCAGTCGGGCTCCCACGCGGCCGAGACCCGTCCGGAGCAGGACGCCCCCCAGTCGCAGCCCGAGGAGCGGTCGGCCGACTCCTCGTCCGAGGACGATGCGGGCACCGGTGCAGAGCGCCGTCCGGAGGGTCCGGCGTACCGCACGGAGCCCACGCCGGACGACGACGGGCCGGTCGCCCCGGACGGACCCACCGAGGGCGACGACCCCGACGAGGGCGACCAGGACCGCGGGTCCGAGGACGAGGACGACATCGCGGTGCCGTTCTGGGCTCCGGAGCAGCGCCACGACGAGGACGGCCCACGAACCGATCAGCGAGGCAGCGACGGCGACCGGCGCGCTGCGAGCGTCGAGGAGCGTGCAACGGACGTCTCGGAACGTGCCGAGGGTGTCGCGGAACGTGCACGGGACGGCGCCCGTGGTCTCGCTAGGATGGGCACGTCGCGCCCACCGTCCCCTGCCGAGCGGGCCTCGCCCACCCCGCGCGAGACCTCGACCGATCGTGAAGAGGTGCCATGGAACTGACGCCCGCCGGCGTGCCCGAGAAGTTCGCGCCGCTGGGTCTGACCTTCGACGACGTGCTGCTGCTGCCCGGCCAGTCCGACGTCGTGCCGAGTGAGGTCGACACCACCAGCCGGCTCTCCCGCAACATCACCGTGACGATGCCCCTGCTGTCCAGCGCCATGGACACCGTGACCGAGGCGCGGATGGCGATCGCGATGGCCCGGCAGGGCGGCATGGGCGTGCTCCACCGCAACCTGTCGATCGACGACCAGGCGCAGCAGGTGGACCTCGTGAAGCGCTCCGAGGCCGGCATGGTCGCGCACCCGGTGACGATCGGGGCCGACGCCACGATCGCCGAGGTGGAGGAGGTGTGCGCCCGCTTCCGCATCTCCGGTGTGCCGGTGGTCGACGACCAGCGCGTGCTGGTCGGCATCGTGACCAACCGCGACATGCGCTTCGAGACGCACCGGTCGCGCCCGGTCAGCGAGGTGATGACCCCGATGCCGCTGGTCACCGGCCGGGAGGGCATCGAGCCCGACGAGGCGATGGGGCTGCTGCAGCGGCACAAGATCGAGAAGCTTCCGCTGGTCGACGGCTCCGGGCGGCTGACCGGGCTGATCACGCTGAAGGACTTCGTCAAGCGCGACGAGTTCCCGCACGCCACCAAGGACGCGTCCGGCCGCCTCGTCGTGGGCGCCGGGGTCGGGTTCTTCGACGACGCCTGGAAGCGCGCGATGGCGCTGGTCGAGGCCGGTGTCGACGTACTCGTGGTGGACACCGCGCACGGTCACACCGGCGGAGTGATGGAGATGGTCCGCGCGCTCAAGGCCGAGCCCGCCGCCGCGCACGTCGACGTGATCGGCGGCAACGTCGCCACCCGCGCCGGCGCCCAGGCGCTGATCGACGCGGGGGTGGACGCGGTCAAGGTCGGTGTCGGCCCGGGGTCGATCTGTACCACCCGCGTGGTCGCCGGCATCGGCGTACCCCAGGTCACCGCGATCTACGAGGCGGCACTGGCGTGCCGCGAGGCCGGGGTGCCGGTCATCGGTGACGGGGGCCTGCAGTACTCCGGCGACATCGCCAAGGCGATCGTCGCCGGCGCCGACGTCGTGATGCTGGGGTCGCTGCTCGCGGGCTGCGAGGAGAGCCCCGGGGAGCTGGTGTTCATCAACGGCAAGCAGTTCAAGAGCTACCGCGGCATGGGCTCGCTCGGCGCGATGCAGTCAAGGGGCAAGGGCCGGTCGTTCTCGCGGGACCGCTACTTCCAGGGCGACGTGGCCCAGGACGAACATCTGATCCCGGAGGGGATCGAGGGACAGGTCGCCTACCGCGGGCCGCTCTCGGCGGTAGCGCACCAGCTGATCGGCGGGCTGCGGCAGTCGATGTTCTACTGCGGCGCCGCCACCATCGACGAGCTCAAGGACAAGGGCAGGTTCGTCCGGATCACCTCCGCCGGCTTGAAGGAGAGCCACCCGCACGACATCCAGATGACCGTCGAGGCGCCCAACTACACGTCGCGCTGAGCAGCGAAGGACTCCATGGAGATCGAGATCGGCCGCGCGAAGCGCGGACGACGTGCGTTCTGGTTCGACGACATCGCGGTCGTGCCCAGTCGCCGTACCCGCGACCCCGAAGAGGTCTCGGTGGCCTGGCAGATCGACGCCTACCGGTTCGAGATGCCGCTGCTGGCCGCCCCGATGGACAGCGTGATGTCGCCGCAGACCGCGATCGAGTTCGGCCGGCACGGTGGCCTGGGCGTGCTCGACCTCGAGGGCCTGTGGACCCGGTACGACGACCCGCAGCGGTTTCTCGACGAGGTCGCGGGGCTCCCCGTGCGTGAGGCGACCACCCGGCTGCAGCAGATCTACGCCGAGCCGGTCAAGGCGGAGCTGATCACCCAGCGGCTGCAGGAGATGCGCGACGCGGGCGTCACCGTGGCCGGTGCGCTGTCCCCGCAGCGCACGAAGCAGTTCGCCAAGACCGTGGTCGACTCCGGTGTCGACCTGTTCGTGATCCGGGGCACGACGGTGTCCGCCGAGCACGTCTCCAGCCAGGTGGAGCCGCTGAACCTCAAGGAGTTCATCTACGAGCTCGACGTGCCCGTCGTGGTCGGCGGGTGCGCGACGTACCAGGCGGCGCTGCACCTCATGCGCACCGGCGCGGCCGGGGTGCTCGTCGGCTTCGGTGGCGGCGCCGCCCACACCACCCGCACCGTGCTGGGTGTGTCGGTGCCGATGGCGTCGGCCGTGGCCGACGTGGCGGCCGCGCGGCGCGACTACCTCGACGAGTCCGGCGGACGCTACGTGCACGTGATCGCCGACGGCTCGGTGGGCCGGTCCGGCGACGTCGCCAAGGCGATCGCCTGCGGCGCCGACGCGGTGATGGTGGGTTCGCCGCTGGCCCGGGCCGTGGAGGCCCCCGGCCGCGGTTTCCACTGGGGCGCGGAGGCGTGGCACCCGGACCTGCCGCGCGGCGAGCGGGTCGAGTTCGGCACGATCGGCACGCTGGCCGAGATCCTGTTCGGCCCCTCCCGGGTGCCCGACGGCACGATGAACCTCGTCGGCGCGCTGCGCCGGGCGATGTCCACGACCGGGTACACCGACCTCAAGGAGTTCCAGCGCGTCGAGGTCGTCGTCCAGTAAGCCAGGCTCTGACCGCCTCGTGACGCGTCAGGCTTTCGCCCACCCCCTCGTGACGCGTCAGGCTCCGGCACACCCCCTCGTGACGCGTCAAGGAATGCAGGGGCCCGGTCGGAGCGCCGCGGGACCGCTTCCCGCATCCTTTTCCCCCTTCCCCTCCGGGATTCGGGGCGGGGAGGGAGGAGAACACGCGGTTACGTGCGAATTCCGGCGGGGCCGGGGTCGCCCGCGATGTGACACTGCCAGTGTCTCATTTTGGATGTCACCCTCTGGTCAATGGCCGGGCCGCTTCCGTACCCTCGGTGCATGACTGCACAGCCCGGCCAGACGCCGACCACCGGCCCCGCCGACCCCGAGCACGACCCGGCGGCGACGTACGCGATCGACCCCGCCCTCGCCCGGCGGCTCACCGCCCGGGTCCGGTCCACGTCGGGGGAGACCGCGACCACGACGGCCCCGTTCACCGGCCAGCCGGTCGCCACCGTGCCCCGCTCCAGCGTCGACGACGTGCAGACCGCGTTCGAGGGCGCGCGCCGGGCCCAGCAGCAGTGGGCCCGCGTGCCCCTGGCCGAGCGCGCCCAGGCGCTGCTGCGGCTGCACGACCTCGTGCTCGACCGCCAGCAGCAGATCATGGACCTGCTGCAGTGGGAGTCGGGGAAGGTCCGCAAGCACGCGTTCGAGGAGATCGCGCACGTCGCGATGACCGCCCGCTACTACGCGCGCACCGCTGACCGGCACCTGGCGACCAGCCGCCGGCCCGGCGTCTACCCGCTGCTGACCCGCGTCGACGTCAACCGCATCCCCAAGGGCGTCGTCGGCATCATCTCGCCCTGGAACTACCCCTTCACGCTGGCGCTGTCCGACGGGCTGCCCGCGGTGCTGGCCGGCAACGCGGTCGTGCACAAGCCCGACTCGCAGACACCGCTGACCGCACTGCTCGGGCTGGAGCTGCTGGAGGAGGCCGGCATCCCTGCCGACCTGTGGCAGACGGTGTACGGCGCCGGCTCGGTGGTGGGCGGCGCGATCATCGACCGCGCCGACTACGTGTGCTTCACCGGCTCGACCGCGACCGGACGCCGGGTGGCGCAGCAGGCGGCGGAGCGGCTCATCGGCTACTCGCTCGAGCTCGGCGGCAAGAACCCCATGCTGGTGCTGCGCGACGCCGACCTCGACCGCGCCGCCGAGGGCGCGGTCCGGGGCTGCTTCTCCTCGGCGGGACAGCTGTGCGTCTCGATGGAACGCCTCTACGTCGCGGACGAGGTCTACGACCGGTTCGTGCAGAAGTTCCTGAAGCGGGTCGAGGCGATGCGGCTGTCGGCCGAGCTGGACTTCACCGGCGACATGGGATCGCTGATCTCGCAGTCCCAGCTCGACACCGTGACCGCGCACGTCGACGACGCCCGCGCGAACGGCGCCCGGGTGCTGACCGGCGGCCGCGCCCGCCCCGACGTGGGGCCGCTGTTCTACGAGCCCACCGTGCTCGAGGGCGTCCGGCCCTCGATGACCTGCTTCGGTGACGAGACGTTCGGCCCCGTGGTGTCGCTGTACCGGTTCAGCGGCGAGGACGAGGCCGTCGACCGCGCCAACGAGGGCTCGTACGGGCTGAACGCCAGCATCTACACCCGTGACGGCACCCGGGGCCGGGCAATTGCGGCCCGGATCAAGTGCGGCACGGTCAACGTGAACGAGCCGTTCGGTGCGTCGTTCGCGAGCATCGACAGCCCGATGGGCGGCATGCGTGAGTCCGGCCTGGGTCGCCGGCAGGGGGCGGAGGGCGTGCACCGCTACACCGAGTCGCAGACCGTCGCGACCCAGCGGGTGCTGCCGATCGCCCCGGCGATGGGGATGGGCGACAAGACGTTCGCGCGCGCACTCACCGGCGCGCTGCGGCTGCTGAAGAAGACCGGTCGGCCATGACGGCGCCGCCGTACGACTACGACGTCCTCGTCATCGGCTCCGGGTTCGGCGGCAGCGTGACCGCCCTGCGGCTCACCGAGAAGGGCTACCGGGTCGGTGTGCTCGAGGCCGGCGCGCGGTTCGAGGACGACGACCTCCCCGAGACCTCGTGGGACACCAAGAAGTTCCTGTTCGCGCCGGCGCTCGGTATGTACGGCATCCAGCGCATCAACGTGCTCAAGGACTGCCTGATCCTGTCCGGCGCCGGGGTCGGCGGCGGGTCGCTGGTCTACGCCAACACGCTGTACGAGCCGCTGGACGCCTTCTACCGCGACCCGGCCTGGAGCCACATCACCGACTGGCGGACCGAGCTGGCCCCGTTCTACGACCAGGCCAAGCGGATGCTGGGCGTGGTCGAGAACCCGCTGCGCACGCCGTCGGACAAGGTGATGAAGCAGGTCGCGGACGAGATGGGGGTCTCCGAGACCTTCCACCCGACCCCGGTCGGGGTGTTCTTCGGTACGGCGGCCGGCGAGCGGGTCGAGGACCCGTACTTCGGCGGCGCCGGGCCCGACCGCAACGCGTGCAAGGCCTGCGGCGAGTGCATGACCGGGTGTCGGCACAACGCGAAGAACACCCTGGTCAAGAACTACCTGTACCTCGCCGAGCAGGCCGGCGCCACGGTGCACCCGCTGACCACGGTGACCGCCGTACGCCCACTGCCGGGTGGTGGCTACGCCGCGGACACCCGGCCGACGAACCGCAGGCTGGGCCGCGGCCGCCGTACCGTCACCGCGGAGCAGGTGGTCTTCGCCGCCAGTGCGCTGGGTACCCAGAAGCTGCTGCACCGGATGCGTGACCGGGCCGTGCTGCCGAGGATCTCCGCGCGGCTCGGTCACCTCACCCGCACCAACTCCGAGTCGATCCTGGGGGCGATCGCGCCCGACACGTCCGTCGACTACAGCGAGGGCATCGCGATCACGTCGTCGTTCCACCCCGACGAGCACACCCACATCGAACCCGTGCGCTACGGCAAGGGCAGCAACGCGATGTCGTTCCTGCAGACCGTGCTGACCGACGACGACGGCCCCGGACCACGGTGGCGCACCTGGCTGAAGGAGCTGTGGAAGCAGCGTCGGCACGTCAGCGACCTGTACGACGTCAAGCACTGGTCGGAGCGCACGATCGTCGCGCTGGTCATGCAGACGCTGGACAACTCGATCACGACCTACACCAGGCGTGGCCGGCTGACCGGCCGACGCCGGCTGACCACTCGGCAGGGGCACGGGGCCCCGAACCCGACCTGGATCCCGGTCGGCAACGAGGCGGTGCGCCGGATGGCGCGGATCCTGGGCGGCACGTCCGGCGGCTCCGTGGGCGAACCGTTCAACCGGCCGATGACCGCGCACTTCATCGGCGGGTGCACGATCGGTGACTCCCACCGGACCGGCGTGATCGACCCGTGGCACCGGATGTACGGCCACGACGGGCTGCACGTCGTCGACGGCTCGGCGATCTCGGCCAACCTCGGCGTCAACCCGTCGCTGACGATCACGGCCCAGGCCGAGCGGGCGATGGCCTACTGGCCGAACAAGGGCGACGACGACCCCAGGCCCACCCTCGGCTCGGCGTACGTCGACCTGGAGCCGGTGCCGCCGAGACGGCCGGTCGTGCCCGAGGACGCCCCCGGGGCGCTGCGGCTGCCGATCGTCGCCGTCTCCTGAGGCTCGCGTCGCACGCGTTGCGTCCGCCGGGCCGGGCGCCATGGCGCACGCCTGGACGGACGTCCCGCCCGGCCCGCAGTCCGCTTGCGGTGTCGAGGCGTGACCCAGGGCCCGATCGGGAGGGAGGTGACCGGGCCCTGGGTCCCCGAGACGCCTGAGGTCTCGCGGAACGGGCCCAACCGGGGAGGGAGCAGGTGGTCGGACCCACCCGACTCAACGACGCCGCTGGAGCAGGGTTACGGGTCATCGCGAACAAACTGCCCGAAAACTCACGGCCTGCCGGCGCCGATAGACTCCGGGCGTCCATCGGCGACGCGTCGCCGACCCTGATCTCCGGCGCGGAGGGCCCCCGGTGACCGCCGAACCGCACGACTCCCATGACTCCCATGACGTGGTCCTCGTCGTCGACTTCGGGGCGCAGTACGCCCAGCTGATCGCGCGCCGGGTGCGCGAGGCCAAGGTCTACTCCGAGATCGTGCCTCACACGACGCCGGTGCGGGACCTGCTGGCCCGCCGGCCGAGCGCGATCATCCTGTCCGGCGGGCCGCAGTCGGTGTACGCGCCCGAGGCGCCGCGCCTGGGCCCGGAGGTCTTCGAGTCGGGCGTGCCGGTGTTCGGCATCTGCTACGGCTTCCAGGCGATGGCGCAGGCGCTGGGTGGGGACGTCCGCCGTACCGGCCGGTCGGAGTTCGGCCGCACGGACGTGACCGTCGGTGCGCCGGGGACGCTGCTGGCGGGGGTGCCGCAGACGCACCGGGTGTGGATGAGCCACACCGACGCGGTCGCCGAAGCACCGCAGGGCTTCGCCACGCTGGCCGCCAGCGGCGGCGCGGCCGTCGCGGCGTTCGAGGACACCGACCGGCGGCTGGCCGGCGTGCAGTGGCACCCGGAGGTGCTGCACACCGAGCACGGCCAGCAGGTGCTGTCACACTTCCTGCTCGAGATCGCCGGGTGCCGCCCGACCTGGACGATGGTGAACATCGTCGACGAGGCCGTCGAGAAGATCCGCCGGATGGTGGGCTCGAAGCGGGTGCTGTGCGGGCTGTCCGGCGGCGTCGACTCCGCCGTCGCCGCCGCGCTCGTGCAGCGGGCGGTCGGCGACCAGCTGACGTGCGTGTTCGTCGACCACGGCCTGCTGCGTAAGGGTGAGGCCGAGCAGGTCGAGGCCGACTACGTCGCCGCCACCGGGGTGTCACTGAAGGTCGTCGAGGCCTCCGACCGGTTCCTGGACGCGCTGGCCGACGTGCGCGACCCCGAGGAGAAGCGCAAGGTCATCGGCCGGGAGTTCATCCGGGTGTTCGAGGCGGCCGAGCGTGAGGTCGTCGCCGACGCGGGCGCGCACGGCGAGCAGGTGGAGTTCCTCGTGCAGGGCACGCTCTACCCTGACGTGGTCGAGTCCGGCGGGGGAGAGGGCGCGGCCAACATCAAGTCCCACCACAACGTCGGCGGGCTGCCCGAGGACCTCCAGTTCACCCTCATCGAGCCGCTGCGCACGTTGTTCAAGGACGAGGTCCGGCTGGTGGGCGAGCAGCTCGGGCTGCCGCCGGAGATGGTGTGGCGGCACCCGTTCCCGGGGCCGGGGCTGGCGATCCGCATCGTCGGCGACGTCACCCGCGAGCGGCTGGAGGTGCTGCGCGACGCCGACGCGATCGCGCGCGAGGAGGTCTCCCGCGCGGGCCTCGACCGCGACGTCTGGCAGTTCCCGGTGGTGCTGCTGGCCGACGTGCGCTCGGTCGGCGTACAGGGAGACGGCCGCACCTACGGGCACCCGGTCGTGCTGCGCCCGGTGACCTCGGAGGACGCGATGACCGCCGACTGGGCGCGGCTGCCGTACGACGTCCTGGAGCGCATCTCCACCCGCATCACCAACGAGGTCCGCGAGGTCAACCGCGTCGTCGTCGACGTGACCAGCAAGCCCCCCGGCACCATCGAGTGGGAGTAGCCGCGCCGGCACGGCGGCGTACTCAGTCCTGCTTGCGCTGTTGCCTCTTGGCATCGGTGAGGTCGCTGAGGCGCTCGGCATCGTCGCGCGATGCGGCCGCGGACTGCTGGGTCTCGCGGGCGTCGTCGAGCTCTGACTTGGCCTCGCGCTCGGCGGTCCGCTTCTTCGCCTCGGCGGCGGACTCGGCGCGTGCCTTGCGCTGCTCGGCCGTGGCGGTGCGGCTCGAGGCCCGCTGGTCGGCGGCAGCCTTCTTCGCCGAGGCGGTCTTTCCGGCCTTCGCCTTGGCCTCCTGCTTGCCGCGCGCCTCGGCGGCGGCGGCCTCGTCGAGACTCGCGGCGGCACGATCCTGGGCGGCCCTGCGCTTCTGAGCGGCCGCTCGGCGGCCCTCGGCGGCGGTTTCCCGCGCCTGCTCCCGGCGTGCTGCGGCCTCATCCTCGCGCCGGGCCGCCGTCCAGAGCTCGTGGGAGCGCTCGACACGGTCGGCACCGCGCTTGGCGATGTCACGGTTGCGCAGCAGGGCCCCGGCGAGCTTGTCGGCCGAGCCGATGGTCCAGTCCAGCGTCACGCGTGGGACTGAGGTCTCCGGCAGCATTCTGGACACGCCGTTGTCGGCGATCACGAGGGGGAGACGGGCGAGCTCGTAGGGAAGGGCGATGAGGGTGCTGCTCATGGTGGTCCTCACTTCTCGTTCTGGTCGCGCAGCTGCGCGGCCTGCTGGTCGGCGGCGGCGGCCTCACGCTCGAGACGAAGCTTCTCCGCGGCAGCCTGCTGCTCGGTGGAGGTGGCCTCGGACACGTCGGCCGCTGCCTCGCGCAGCCCGGACTCGGCGAGCTCGTCGGCCCGCTGCTCGGCGGCCTCACGCCCCGCGGCCTCCTGCTGTTCGGCCTCGCGGCCGGCCACGGCGTGCTCGCGTTCCTGCTGCCGCTCGGCGACGGACTCCTCGCGCTCGGCCTGGGCGCGCGCCGCGCCCTTCTGCTCGGCGGCCTCGCGGCTGGTCTCGCGCATCTCCTGCGCGGCCTCCTCCCGCTCGGCGTCGGCGACGGCCTCCTCGGCGACGGCGGCCTTGCGTTTGCGCGCCTCGGCCTGCTGGAGCTGTCCTTCCTCCACCAGGTCGCCCTTGCCGCGCACTGCGCCGGCAACCTCCTTGGCCTTGCCCGCGACGCTGTCGAACAGTCCCTCACGGGCCTCGGTTGTCTTGTCGTTGCTCATGATGTCCCGGTGCCCAGACGGCGGAGGCTGACACGCATATGCGGGTGTGGCGTGGGCCTCAGGCTTCCTCGGCGCGGCGGGGCGTGCGTTCGTTTGCGGTCACCGTCGGCCGTGTTGGCTCCCTGCTGGGGGAGACGGTTCCGGGCCCGTCCCGCGCGCTGGCCACTACGCTCCCGAGCATGGCCACGCCCCCGGACTCCATCAGGCTCGCCGTCCTCATCGACGGAGACAACACCACTCCGGCGATCATCGAGGCTCTGCTCGCCGAGATCGCGAAGTACGGCAGCGCCACGGTCAAGCGGGCGTACGGCGACTGGACCACCCCCAACCTGCGCGGCTGGAAGGAGGCGGTCAACGCCCACGCCATCCAACCGGTGCAGCAGTTCACCTACACCACCGGCAAGAACGCCACCGACAGCGCGCTGATCATCGACGCGATGGACCTGCTCTACACCGGCAACCTCGACGGATTCTGCCTGGTCTCCTCCGACAGCGACTTCACCAAGCTGGCCTCCCGGCTGCGCGAGGCGGGCAAGACCGTCTACGGGTTCGGCGAGCCGAAGACGCCGCACTCGCTCGTGGCCGCGTGCGACAAGTTCGTCTACCTCGATGTGTTGCGCAGCCTCGAGAAGCCGAAGCAACCCAGCGAGGAGGACCTGGCCCCCGCCGCCCCCGTTCGTAGGAGCACCAGCGAGCTCCGCGGGGATGCCAAGCTGGTCAAGCTGCTACGAGAGGGGATCGACGCGGCCTCGGACGACGACGGCTGGGCGAACCTCGGGGGCGTCGGCTCCTACGTCGCCAAGCAGGCCCCCGACTTCGACCCCCGAAACTGGGGCTACGCCAAGTTGGTCGATCTGGTCAACGCGATCGAGCTTTTCGAGGTCGAGCGGTCAGCGGGACAGGGAGTGCAGGTGCGTGAGAAGCCCAAGGGCCAGGTGGGGAGAAAGACAGCCGCCAAGAGAACCGCCGCCAAGAGAACCGCCGCCAAGCGGACCTGAACCGCCCCGCACGCAGGACTCCGCGATCCGTCAGCGATGTCGGCGAGGCAGCTTCTCGATCATCGCGAACGCCTCTTCTTCGCTCACCTCGTCGGCACGCGTATCACCGAGAAGCACGATGTTCGCGTAGTGGTCGGCCTCCTCCCGCTGCCCGCGCCGCCACGCGTCGAACCGTCCGGGGGTCGCCGGTCCTACCGGGCAACTGACCGGCAGGCCGGGCTCAGGGAGCGTCGGACGGAACGTAGATGAAGAAGTCGCTGTAGGTCTTCGTTGCCGGGTCGTCGGTCCCGCGGTACGGGTTCTCGACGCGTTCGTGCAGCTTCCACCCGCTGATGTTGTCCTCGACCCACTTCGTGAACGGCCGGCGGATGATCGCCCTGTTCCTCGAGTCCGGGCGGTCGTCGCTGGCATAGATGATGACGAAGCGGCGAGCCAGGCTGAACAGGTCGCGCAGATACGCCTCCCACACCTCGTCCTCGATGAGATGGAACAGCACGTCCAGCGACATCGAGGCGTCCGACTGGAGTCGCTTGAGCGGGTCGGCGAACGCGCCCGAGTGGTAGACGAGGAACGTCTTCGTCGGGTCGTCGGCGAACTGCGAGACGCACGTGCGCACGGCGGTAGGGGAGACATCCATCCCGACGTACTCCGGATACTTCCCCATCCCGATCTGGACGCCGTCGCCACAGCCCAGCTCGGTGATCGAGGTGACGTTGTTGTCGGCGATGAACTCGTTGAGGAAGTTCGCCTTGTACTCGGCGAGAGGTCCGCGTGAGCCGCGTCCGGAGATGCCGCCGGTGGCATAGCGCTGCTCCCAGAAGGTCGCTGATCCCGGGAAGGGGCGACGCTTGCGCTTCGCGGGCGGCTGCTCGGAGGGCGGCTGGTCCGTGGCCACGGTGTTCGAGGTCGCCGCGTCCGGCTTCGCCGTGGTGTCCGGCTCCGCGGTGCTGTCCGGCTTCGCCGGGGCGGGCCGAAGCAACGCCCCGACGGCGTTGACACCGGGAAGGGAGCGGGCGCGCCGCCTGAGTTTCTCCTGCGTGCTGTTCATGCGCACATGATGGCAGAACTGCGGCGCAGGGTGGGATGCGTGGGGCGCGTGTCCTGCGGCTCCGCTCGCCGGTCCGGCTCGCCCCCGCTCAGCCGGTGCGGCCGCGGTCGAGGTAGGCGCCGAGCAGCCGGGTGATCCGGGCGGCGGTCGTCTCCGCCGGGGCCGCGGGCCGCAGCAGGTGGCTGACCGACAGCCGCAGGGTCGTGTCCGCCAGCGTCTCGATGTCCTCGTCACCGAGGTGCGGATGGCGTGTGCGCATGTGGTCGCGCACCACCTCCACGGTGGTGTCGAGCACCCGGCTGCCGCCGGTCGTGATGTACGGCAACAGCGACTGCTCGCCGCTCTGCGCGCCGGCCAGCATGCTGCGCAGCAGCGGGTTCGAGAGCCCCTCGGTGAGTGTGAACACGATGGCCGCGTGCAGCGACGCCAGCAGGTCGTCGTGCTGCGAGGCGTGCTCGAGCACGCCGCCCTGGAAGCGCTCGGCCTCGCGGAGCACCAGCGCCTCGCCGACGTCGTACTTGGAGCCGAACTCCTTGTACAGCGTCTGCCGGCTCACCCCGACCCGTGCGGCCAGCGTGGTCATCCGCACCTGCTCCCAGCCGTCCTCGACGGTGATCGCGTAGGCCGCGTCGAGGATCTCGTCGCGCAGCCGGGCGCGAACGCGCTGGCGGAACGACGGAGCCGCGGTCGTGTCCATGCGGTGGACAGTAGCACCATACCTGTCTATGAAACGTCCACACTGTGTCCCCGTGTGGAAATGGCGCCCAGGACCGTGGTGTGATGTCACGCAGGGAGGGAAGGTGATCGGTAGGCGCAGGCGGTAGAAGCGAGGCGACGCGCGATGGTCAGATGGGTCGACGCGATGCGCCGTACCTCCATCCGGCGGCCCTGGCGTGTGCTGCTCGGGTGGGCGCTGCTGATCTGCGTGCTCAGCGGTGTCGGGCTGCAGGTGCAGGACAAGCTGAGCAGCTCGGTGATGGAGGAGGTGCCGGGCAGCCAGTCCTACACCGCCCACCAGATGGACCGCCGGCACTTCGGCGAGAACGTCACCGTGCCGATCCTGCTGACCGGACCCGACCGGGCGCTCGACGCCCAGGGGCCCGAGCTGGTACGGAAGCTCCGGTCCTCCGGCGGGGTCCGGACGCTCTCGCCGTGGGACACCTCGTCCGGCGCCGAGCGGCTGGCCCCCGAGCCCGGCACCGCGATGATCTCCGCCGCGGTCGACGTGAAGCCGGGCACCGACCCGCAGGAGGTGCTGCCCGGGCTCGAGCGAACCGTGGAGGGCGCCGTCACGCCTCCGGTGGAGGCGCACATCAGCGGCGTCCCCGCGATCGCGCAGGCGCTGCAGGACGAGAGCATCGACGCCGCGCACCAGGCGGAGCGCTGGGCGGTCCCGGCCCTGATCATCGTGCTGCTGCTGGTGTTCCGGTCCCTGATCGCGGCCGCCATCCCCCTCGTCGTCGGCGTGGCCACGGTCGGCGCCGGCTACGGGGTCCTCGTGCTGCTGGCGGGGCTCTTCGAGATCAACATCTTCGCCAGCAACCTCGTCGCGATGATGGGCCTGGCGCTCGGGGTCGACTACAGCCTGCTGATCGTCTCCCGGTTCCGCGAGGAGCTGCGGCAGGGTGAGGTGCCCGGCGCCGCGGCGGCCTCGGCGGCCGCGCAGACCGCGGGCCGCACGGTGGCCGTCGCCGGGATCGCGCTGGTCAGCGCGATGGGCGTGGCGCTGCTCATCACGCCCTCCAGCCTCCTGCTCTCCTCGGTGCTCGGCGTCATGGTCGCCGCCGTGCTCGCAGCAGGGTCGGCCCTGGTCGTGCTGCCCGCCCTGCTCACCGTCCTCGGTCCCAACGTCGACCGCTGGGCCTGGCACCGTCGCCGGCAGCGCCCGGCCGCCGCGGTTCTCGCCGGTCGTGCCCTCCGCCGACCCGGCTACGCGGCGCTCGGCGCGGTCGCGCTGCTCCTCGGTCTGCTCGCGCCCGCGCTCGGGCTGACCACCGGGCCGATGGACGCGCGTGAGCTGCCCGAGGGCAACCAGGCACGCCAGGACTTCGAGCTGCTGCAGGACACGATGGGGGAGGGCTGGGGCGGCCCGTTCCAGGTGCTGGTGGTCTCCGACGACGGCCGGCTGACCACGCAGCAGCGGCTGCAGGCGCTCGACCGGTGGCAGCGCAAGATCGGGTCGTGGCCCGGTGTCGACACCGTCGTCGGTCCCGGGGCAGTCGCCGACACCGCGCAGCGCCTCCGCCGGGCCGAGCAGCGGCTCGACCGGGCGCAGAACCAGCTCGAGGACAGCGGCGAGGGGATCCAGCGCCTGGACCAGGGGCTGGGCCGCGCCGCCGACGGCACCCGGCGCCTCGGGACGGGCCTGGCGAAGGCGGCGGACGCGCTGCAGCGGATGCAGCGCGAGGTGGACGGCTCCGCCAGCATCGGGCAGGCCCTCGGCCGCGGCGTCACGGGCGCCGTACGCCTCGCCGACGGGCTGGACCGCGCCGTCCGCGGTGCGCGCAAGCTCAGCGACGGAGCCCAGCAGGCGCAGGACGGCGCACAGCGTCTCGGTGCCGGGATGAGCCGGCTGTCCGATGGCGCCCGACGCGTCAGGCGGGGCGGGGCGGAGGCCGAGGACGGCGCCCGCGCCCTGGCTGACCGGCTCCGCGACGGCGCCCGGCGGCTCGAGCGGCTGAAGGACCCGGCCGTCACCGCCGAGCGCGAGGTCGGCAGGGCGCAGCGGGCGCTGCGGAACATGACCGTCGGCAAGGGCGACCCGGAGTACGCCCGCGCGCTCGAGGCCGTGATCAGGGCCAAGGCCGCGCTCAGCGGGGAGGGACCCGGGGGCGTCCAGCTCGACCCCCGCTACCCAGGTCTGCCCGAGTCGCTGGACCGGGCGGCCGCCGGCGTACGCCGAGCCGCGGCCGGGGCCGACCGGCTCGCCGACGGACTGGACCGGCTTCGGTCCGGGCTGAGCCGGATGGCGAAGGGCGCCAACCGCCTGGAGAGCGGCACCGAGCGGCTCGCCGCGGGCGTCGGCCGGCTGGCGGCGGGGAACAGCCGGCTGGCCGCGAAGCTGGCGCAGGCCCAGGCCGGCGCGCAGAAGATCGCCGACGGGCTGACCCGCATGCAGGCCGGCGCCGCCGGCGCGCAGGCCAGGATCGACCAGCTCGGCACCGCTCTGGGCAAGGTCGGCAGCGGCATCGACGAGGCGGCGACCAGGTCGGGTCAGCTCAGCGCCGGCCTGCGCAAGGGCGCGCAGGCGACCTCCCAGTTCTCCGGCGGCGGCCTCACCAAGGGCGCCCAGGCCATCGAGGAGTTCCGCGACCGCAGCCCCGGCTTCTTCGACTCCGGCTACTACGTGCTCGCCAGCCTGCAGGGAGCCCCCACCGCGCAGCGCGACCGCGCGAACTTCGCGCTCGACGTCGAGACCGGCGGCGACGCCGGCCGCATCCTCGTCGTACCCGAGGGCTCGCCGGAGGAGGAGCAGACCGGCGTCCTGGCCGAGCGGCTGCAGGCCACCTCCGACGACCTGGCCGACGCCGCCGACGTGCGCGCGG
>DATABY010000228.1:0-13109 GCA_036259355.1 Nocardioidaceae bacterium | reverse complement strand
GGAGCAGTCTTCTCGGGGGCCTCGGCGGGCTTGGTGGTCTGTTTGGTGGTCTGCTTCGTGGGCTTGGTGCCGGTGGCCTTCGTGCGCTGCCTGGTGGACTTCTCAGCGGTCTTCGTGGTCATGGTGGTTCCTCCTCGAGCGTGGTCGCTCACAGGTTGGCGGTCGCTCACAGGTTGAGGAGGAACCACCATGACCACGAAGACCGCTGAGAAGTCCACCAGGCAGCGCACGAAGGCCAACGGCACCAAGCCCACGAAGCAGGCCACCAAACAGACCACCAAGCCCGCCGGGGCCCCCGAGAAGACTGCTCCGCAGACGCCCGACGGCACCCCGGGGATGACACCCGAGCAGTTCGAGGCCTTCGGGGCCGAGCTCGACGAGATCCGTCAGCGGGTGATCGCCGACCTCGGCGACGACGACCGCGACTACATCTACAACATCGTCAAGGCGCAGCGCGCGTTCGAGGCCGCCGGCCGCGGGCTGATGTTCCTCGGCTTCCTGCCGCCGGCCTGGCTGGCCGGCGTCACCGCGCTGTCGATCTCCAAGATCCTCGACAACATGGAGATCGGCCACAACGTCATGCACGGCCAGTACGACTGGATGGGCGACCCCGCGCTGCGCTCCGACGAGTTCGAGTGGGACAACGTCTGCCCGTCCGACCAGTGGAAGTACTCGCACAACTACATCCACCACACCTACACGAACATTCTCGGCAAGGACCGGGACATCGGCTACGGGCTGCTGCGCATCGACCCGGACCAGAAGTGGAACCCCTACTACCTGGGCAACCCGCTGTACGCCACCGCGCTGATGTTCATCTTCGAGTGGGGCGTGATGCTGCACGACCTCGAGCTCGAGCGCATCATGGCCGGCGAGCGCACGTGGGCCGACACCAAGCACCTGCACCGCGGCATGCTCGAGAAGGTCATGCGGCAGACCCTGAAGGACTACGTGATCTTCCCGGCGCTGTCCGGGCCGCTCGCGCCCGTCACCCTGGCCGGCAACGTCACCGCCAACGTGGTCCGCAACATCTGGGCCTTCGGGATCATCTTCTGCGGCCACTTCCCCGCCGGCGTCACGTCGTTCAGTGAGGAGGAGACCGAGGACGAGTCCCGCGGCCAGTGGTACTTCCGCCAACTGCTCGGCTCGGCCAACATCACCGGCAGCAAGCTGTTCCACCTGATGACCGGCAACCTCAGCCACCAGATCGAGCACCACCTCTTCCCGGACATCCCGGCCCGGCGCTACCCCGAGATCGCCACCCAGGTGCGGGAGATCTGCGAGCGCTACGGGCTCGGCTACAACACCGGGCCGCTGCACAAGCAGCTCGGCAGCGTGGCGAAGAAGATCTGCAAGTACGCGCTGCCCGACCGCGACAAGGACGAGCCCGAGCAGCCGATCCCGTTCCCGCGTACACCCACGAAGGCCGCCTGACCGGCGAACGGAGGTCGACGATGATCACCAGGACCGAGATCCGCAAGGACGTGCTCCAGGAGTCCGTCGAGGCCGTGGTGACGACGACCAGCGTGGTGGCTGGGATCGTCATCACCGCGGTGCGGGACGTCACCCGCGCGTTGGGCTCGCTAGCCACCGACATCTTCGAGATCCGCGAGGGCGCGCGCCGCGCCGAGCACGAGGCCGACGACCAAGCCGGCCCGGACCACCTGCGCGCCGTCTAGGAGGGCTGCTCCACCAGCCGGTCAGGTTGCACGACCGGCTGCGCGGGCTCCACCGGCCAGCTCACGCCCGCTGGCCGCCCTCAGTCCCAGAAGACCCGGTCGACGACCGCGCGGGCGCGCCTCGTCGTGCGCAGGTAGTCGTCGACCATCGCCTCGGCGCCGTCAGCGCCGTAGCCGCAGACGTATGCGACCCCGGACCGCTCCCGCGGCTCACGGGGCAGCGAGTCCGACGGACGGGCGCGGACCAGCATCACGGCGTTGCGGACGCGACTGACCAGCCGCCAGGCGCGCGCCAGCACCTCGGCGTCGTCGGCGTCGATCAGGTCCTCCTCGACGCTCGCGCTCAGTGCCTGCAGGGTGCCCGTCGTGCGCAGCGCCGGCACGTCGGCCGCGTGGCGCATCTGCAGCAGCTGCACCGTCCACTCGATGTCGGACAGCCCGCCGCGCCCCAGCTTGGTGTGTGTCGCCGGGTCGGCGCCGCGGGGCAGACGCTCCGCGTCGACGCGCGCCTTGATCCGTCGTACCTCGCGCACCCCCTGCACGGACAGACCTCCCTCCGGCCAGCGCAACGGGTCGATCAGGTCGGTGAACCGCTGGCACAGGTCCTCGTCGCCGCACACCGGCGTCGCCCGCAGCAACGCCTGCGCCTCCCAGGTCGACGACCAGCGCCGGTAGTAGGCGGCGTAGGAGGCCAGGGTGCGCACCAGGGGACCCGACTTGCCCTCCGGGCGCAGGCCGGCGTCGACGACCATCGGCGGATCGGCACCCGGCACGGACAGCAGCCGGCGCAGCTCGTTGGCCACCGCCTGTGCCGACTCGGTCGCCTCCTGCTCCTGGGCGCCGGGCATCGGGTCGTGCACATACATCACGTCGGCGTCGCTGCTGTAGCTCATCTCGCCGCCGCCGAGGCGACCCATGGCGATGACCGCCAGCCTCGTCGGCAGTGCTCTGCCCCGCTCACCCTCGACCGAGCGGACGGCCACCGACAGCGCGGCGTCGAGCGTGCCGACGGCGATGCTGCTGAGCGACCTGCCGACCGCGTCGATGTCGGCGACGTGCACGAGGTCGGCGGCCGCGCAGCGGAACAGCTCGCGTCGGCGCACCGCCCGCACCGCACCGACGGCGGTCGTCGGGTCGTCGTGGCGCCGCGCGCTTGCCCGCATCTCCCCACGAAGCTGTTCCTCGGTCCGGGGCCGCAGCTCCTCGTCGTCGACCAGCATCCGCACCGCCTCCGGCGCCCGCATCAGCAGGTCGGTGGCGTAGCGGCTCGACGCCAGCACCCGCGCCATCCGCTCGGCCACGGCGCCCTCGTCGCGGAGCTGGCGCAGGTACCAGTGCGTGGAACCAAGCTGCTCCGACACCTGCCGGAAGGCGAGCAGCCCCTGGTCCGGGTTCGGCGCCTCGGCGAACCACTCGAGCATGACCGGTACCAGCGTGCGCTGGATCGCCGCCCGTCGCGACACCCCGGAGGTGAGCTCCTCCAGGTTGCGCAGGGCCGCCTTCGGGTCGGCGTACCCCAGGGCGGTGAGTCGTTGCCGAGCAGCCTCGGGTGTCAGATGCACCTCGTCGCCGGGCAGCCGGGCGACCGCGGCCAGCAACGGCCGGTAGAACAGCTTCTCGTGCAGGCGCCGCACCTCCCGGGCATGACGCTTCCACGCGTCGTAGAGGTTCTTGGTGGAGTCGTTGAGGTAGCCCAGGGAGCGCCCCAGCGCCCGCAGCTCCTCGACCGACTCCGGGACGACGTGCGTGCGCCGCAGATGCGCCAGCTGCAGCCGGTGCTCCAGGCTGCGCAGGAAGCGGTACGCCGCCGCGAGGGACGCACCGTCCTCACGGCCGACGTAGCCACCCCGGGTCAGAGCCTCGAGCGCCACCAACGTCGTGCCGCTGCGCAGGCTGTCGTCACCGCGACCGTGCACGAGCTGCAGCAGCTGTACGGCGAACTCGATGTCGCGCAGGCCGCCCGGACCCAGCTTGATCTGCCGGTCGACGCGGTCGTTGGGGATCTGGTCGACGACGCGCCGGCGCATCGACTGCACATCCTCGACGAAGTTGGGGCGCTCGGCGGCATGCCACACCATGTCGCTGACCGCATCGACGTATTCCCCCGCGAGTCCTCTGTCGCCCGCCACCGGCCGTGCCTTCAGCAGCGCCTGGAACTCCCAGGTCTTGGCCCACCGCTCGTAGTAGGTGATGTGACTGCCCAGCGTGCGCACCAACGGGCCGGCCTTGCCCTCGGGGCGAAGCGCGGGGTCGACCGGCCAGATCGTGCCCTCGGGGGTGTGCTCGCTGCAGATGCGCATCATCGCCGTGGCCAGCTGGGTGGCCGCCCGCATCGCGACGCCCTCCTCCACACCCTTGACCGGCTCGGCAACGAAGATCACATCCACGTCGCTGACGTAGTTGAGCTCGCAGCCGCCGCACTTGCCCAGAGCCACGACGGCCAGTCGGCACGTGTCGGCCTGCTCCGGCAGCTCAGCGCGGGCGATCCCCAGCGCGGCGTCCAGGGTCTCGCCGGCCAGCTCGGCGAGCATGGCCGACACCTCGTCGACACTCAGCACGGCGGTGAGGTCCCGCGCAGCGATCTGCAGCACGCGCCGGTAGTAGGCGACGCGGAGGGCGTCGGCGTCGGCGGCGTGAGCGATGCTGTCGCGGTGCTGGATGTCACGACCGTCGAGGTCGTGCCAGGAGTCGGGATGCCGGCAGAGGAAGCGTCCCAGGGCCTCGCTGGCCCCGAGTACGGCGGACAGGCGTTCGCGCAGCGCCATCCGCTCACGCAACGCGTCGAGCAGCTCCTCGGGCCGGTCGTCCTGCTCGACGACCTCCAACAGCAGCCGCAGCGCCTGGTCGGGGTTGGCGCTGAACGCCAGCGACTCGAGCAGGTTGGCCGGGTCCGGGCCCAGCCGCGGCACGAGGTCGGAGACCGCGTCGACGTCGACGAAACCCAACCGGGCGAGGCGGCCGCGGTGAGTGACGATGCGCTCGCTCATCGCCGGCCCAGGACGACGTCCGCGAACGCCTCGGCGACCCGTCGGCCCGTGGCGTGCAGCTGCGACTCCTCTTCCTTGACCTCCTGCAGCGCCTCGTCGACGTCGGGGCCGTCGCTCACCGTCCGGTCGCGATCGTCGTCGGCCCACACCGAGAGCACGGCGTGGTCCACCTCGGGATGGAACTGCACGCCCCAGGTCTGCCGCCCCAGGCGCATCACCTGGGGGAACCCGTCGTCGGTCGTGGCGAGCACGGTGGCGCCCGTGGGCAGCTCGGTGACCACGTCACTGTTCCAGTGCGCCACGACGGCACCGATGTCGCTGCGCAGCGCTCGGCACAGCGGGTCGTCGCCGGCCTCCTCCCGCCACCCGATCTCGCGCACCCCGGCAGTCTGTCCCCGGGGGTTCGGTGTGCTGGTGCCGCCGAATGCGACCGCCGCCAGCTGGTGGCCCAGGCAGATGGCGAGTACCGGTGCGCCCGCGTCGGTCGCCTGCCGCACCAGCGCCTTCGTCGGGGTCAGCCACGGGTGGGTGGCGTCGTCGTGGGCACCCATCGCGCCCCCGAGCACCAGGAGCCCGGCGTGTCCGCCGACGTCAGCCGGCAGTGCGTCGCCCGCGTAGGGCCGTCGCACGTCGAGCGTTAACCGACGTGCGACCAGCCAGTCGGCGAACAACGCCGGCGTGCAGTTGTCCTGGTGCTGGACGACCAGCAGCGAAGCGTTCTCGGGCACGCCTGGAAGGCTATCCGAGTGGTCCGGTGCACCGGCCTTGCCGAGGGTTCCGCGCCCGCGAACGCCGGCCGGTCCCAGAATGGGGGCCATGGACAAGTACCGCGTGGTCACCTGGGTGCAGAAGCACGTGGCCAACCCTGTTGTGCGTTCCGCACTCGACCGCGGTTGGTCGATACCCGGCTACGCCCTGTTGGAGACCACCGGACGTAAGTCGGGACAGCCGCGTCGTACGCCGGTCGGGGACGGCCTGGCCGGCGACACGTTCTGGATCGTGTCCGAGCACGGGCGCAGGTCGGGCTACGTGCGCAACATCGAGGCGAACCCACGCGTGCGCGTCCGGATCGGCGGCCGGTGGCGCAGCGGCACCGCAGCACTGCTCGCCGCAGATGACCCCCACGAAAGACAGCGCTGGCTGGGCCGGCGCCGACTCGGGGCCCGCCTCAACGCCGCGGCGGTGCGCTCACTCGGCACCGATCTGCTGACGGTGCGGATCGACCTGGACGCGCACCGGTAGCCGGGGGCTCTGGGAGCCCCCGGCATCCGACGCCGATTACCTCGGTTGGACCGCGGTCGTCTCCGAGGCGGTGTTGTTGGCGGTGTTCGGGTCGGGCGCGCCCGTGTCCGCCGTGGCGGTGTTGGTGATCGGTTCCGCCCGGCGCGGGCTCACCACGATCAGGACCGTGGCACTCTCACCCGACGCCAGGGTCCCGAGGTCGCAGGTGAGCACCCCGCCGCTGTTGCTGTTGACATCACGTGCGCAGGTGCCCTGGCTGGCCGCTGCCGACACGAACGTCGGGTCGACGGGCAGGGTGTCGACCAGGCTGACGTCGGTGGCTTTCCCCGGACCGTTGTTGTCGACGGTGACGGTGTAGGTCACCTGGTCGCGCTCGAGGACCGGGTCCGGTGAGTCGCTCATGGACACCGCCAGGTCGGCGGCCGGCCGCATGTCCCGGACGTAGGTGTCGAAGAACGGGTTGTGGAAACCGACGACCCGCCCGTCCGGCGTCATCGCGGGTTGCCTGCTCTCGCGGCCGAACTCACCGCCGTCAGGTGCCACGCTGACCACCCGGGTCGTGCCTGCCTGCACGTCACGCAGGTAGATGTGGAACCCGAACCGCGTCGGGCCATCGAGGTTGGTGCCGCGGGACTCGAACGCGACCAGGTTCCCGTCGTTGCTGACGGGGCCGGCGTTGCTCTCCTCGTTCGCCTGTGCCCCGGCGTCGTTGCGGCTCACCAGGGTGTACGTGAACGGGTCGGTCTGTGTGTCGACCAGCCACGCGTCATCGCTGAAATCGTTGTCGTCCGGGGTGATGAAACCGTCGGAACCGGCGGTGAAGGTCACGTAGCGGCCGTTGGGACTGATGCCTCCGGGGAGAGCCTTGTTGGTGACGAACGAGTCGGCGTCGATGTGGCTGGTGATGGCGGCCATGGTGTCGGTCTGGCGGTCGTACAGGAACGCGTCGACTGTGTCGTCACGTTCGCCCTGCACCGGCACGAGGTTGGTCGCCGAGGAGCCGAAGTACACGAACCGCCCATCGGCGCTGAGATACGGCCCGAACCCGGTGCCGCGGTTGGCGACCGTGCCGTCGGGAGCCTCGCTGATCCGCTCGGTCACCCCGGTCTGCCGGTCGTGCACAAACATCTGGCGGGTGGGGAAGCTGCTGTCGTTGAGGACGACCGAGTCGGACACGAACGCGACGATGCGACCGTCGTCGCTGATCGACGGCCCCTGCCCACTGGCCTCGGTGCCGTCGCTGGCCACGCTGACCCGCGTGGTCTCGCCGGTGGTCCGGTCGTGCACGAAGACGTCGGAGTCGGGGTCGTTGTCGCCGGCGGCGAGGTCGGCCGTCGAGGAGAAGGTGACGTAGCGGCCGTCGGCAGTGATCGACTGCCCGACGCCCAGCGAGCTGCCCGCACCGAGTTCGCCCTCCTTGCCGTTGCTCGTCACGCTGACCCGCTCGGTCGTTCCGGACAGCCGATCACGGACGAACACGTCCACGGCGTCGTTGGTGTCGTCCGGGACCAGGTTGTCGGCGTCGGACGCGAACACGACGTACCGGCCGTCCGCGCTGATCGAGGGTTCTGCATCGAACACGCTTCCGTTGCCGTCCTCCTCCGCGCTGCTGACACTGACCTGGTCGGTCACTCCGGTCGTGTTCTCGGCGCTCGCCGCGACCGGTAGGGCCAGCAGCATCGCGCCGGCCAGCACGGCGGCACCGGAGTTGTAGGCACTGAATCTGGGCAAAAGACGTACTTTGGACATAGCGCCCCCACTGTGTGAACTGATACGAACACCGCCACCCGCGGCGGTTTCCGCTCAGTCCACACCCGAGACGGCGGCGCGTGTGGCGAAACTCGCAAATTCGCCGAACACGCGCCCCGTGCCACGCACGGGTGCCCCCCGACCCGGACGGGTTCAGAGCACCGGGAGCAGTCGCTCACGCTCGAAGCGGGTGACCTGGCGGCGGTAGTCGTCGAACTCCTGCCGCTTGTTGCGCAGGAAGAAGTCGAAGACCTGCTCACCGAGCGTCTCGGCCACCAGCTCGCTGCTCTCCATCAGCACGATGGCGTCGTCGAGGTTCTTCGGCAGCGGCTGGATCCCCATCGCGCGCCGCTCACGGTCGGTCAGGCTCCACACGTCGTCCTCGGCACCCGGCGGCAGCGGGTAGTCCTCCTCGATGCCCTTCATCCCTGCCGCCAGCATCACCGCGAAGGCGAGGTAGGGGTTGCAGGCGGTGTCGATGGAGCGCAGCTCGATCCGGGTCGACTGCCCCTTGGACGGCTTGTACATCGGCACCCGCACGAGCGCGGAGCGGTTGTTGTGTCCCCAGCAGATGTACGACGGGGCCTCCCCGCCGGCCGCCATCCGCTTGTAGGAGTTGACCCACTGGTTGGTCACCGCGTTGATCTCGGCCGCGTGGTGCAGGAGGCCGGCGATGAACGCCCGGCCGGTCTTGGACAGGTGGTACTCCGCACCGGCCTCGAAGAAGACGTTGCGGTCGCCCTCGAACAACGACATGTGCGTGTGCATGCCCGAGCCGGGGTACTCGGTGAACGGCTTGGGCATGAACGAGGCGTACAGCCCCTGCGACAGTGCCACCTCCTTCAGCACGACGCGGAACGTCATGATGTTGTCGGCGGTGGACAGCGCGTCGGCGTAGCGCAGGTCGATCTCCTGCTGGCCGGGCGCACCCTCGTGGTGGCTGAACTCCACCGAGATGCCCATCGACTCCAGCATCGTGATCGCCTCGCGGCGGAAGTCGCTGCCGGCTCCCTGCGCGGTGTGGTCGAAGTATCCGCTGCTGTCGACCGGCACCGGGTCCAGGCCCGGGTCGCCAGGCGTGTTCTTGAACAGGAAGAACTCGATCTCGGGGTGCGTGTAGAAGGTGAACCCCTTCTCCGCGGCCTTGCTCAGCGTGCGCTTGAGGACGTAGCGGGGATCGGCGTACGACGGCGACCCGTCGGGCATCACGATGTCGCAGAACATCCGCGCCGTGGCGGGGAACTCCCCGCGCCAGGGCAGGATCTGGAACGTCGCCGGGTCCGGCTTGGCCAGCATGTCCGCCTCGTACACCCGGGCGAAGCCCTCGATCGCGGAGCCGTCGAACCCGATCCCCTCGCTGAAGGCGCCCTCGAGCTCGGCGGGGGCGATCGCGACGGACTTGAGGAAGCCGAGGACATCGGTGAACCACAGCCGCACGAAGCGCACGTCGCGCTCCTCGAGTGCGCGCAGCACGAACTCTTCCTGCTTCCCCATTCCCGGCCTCCTCGGCGACGACATCGTGGGGTCAGCCGACAGTCTGCCGGACCCTTGTTTCCGCCGCGTTTCCGACCGCGATGCCGCGCACGTCCGCCGCCGCGTCCGCTGTGGCGCGCGCTTCGGCGGACGTTAGGCTCACTCGCGTGGCACAGCTGCGCATCGCCCTGGTCCAGGACAACTTCGTCGTCGGCGACATCGCCGGCAACGCCGACCGCGTGCTCGCCCGCACCCGCGAGGCGGTCGAGCGGGGCGCACACCTCGTCGCGTTCCCGGAGATGGCGCTGACCGGCTACCCGATCGAGGACCTCGCCTTCCGGTCCTCGTTCGTCGAGGCCTCCAAGGAGGCCGTCGGCGCGCTGGCACAGCGGCTGCAGGCGGAGGGGCTCGGTGACTGCCCGGTGCTGGTCGGCTTCCTCAGCAGCGACACCGGCCTGGAACATCGCGTCGGCCGGCCTCGGGGCGCCCCCCAGAACGCTGCCGCGGTCCTGCACCACGGACACGTGCGGGCCTGCTACGCCAAGCACCACCTGCCCAACTACGGCGTGTTCGACGAGTACCGCTACTTCGTGCCCGGCGAGACCATGCAGGTCGTACGGGTCCGCGGCATCGACGTGGCGTTCTGCATCTGCGAGGACCTGTGGCAGGACGGGCCGACCGTCACCGCCCGCTCCGCCGACGCGGGGCTCCTCGTGGTCCTCAACGGCTCGCCGTACGAGCACAACAAGGACGACCGGCGGCTGGAGCTGTGCGCCGAGCGTGCCCGCGAGGCCGGCTGCCCGCTGGCCTACGTCAACCTCGTCGGCGGGCAGGACGAGCTCGTCTTCGACGGCGACTCCATCGTGGTGGACACGGAGGGTGCGGTGCTCGCCCGCGCTCCCCAGTTCGACGAGGCTCTGCTGGTCGTCGACCTCGAGTTGGAGGCCGCCGACCCGCAGGGCTCGGTCGCGCCGGAGTCCGGCTACAGCGGTCTGGGCATCCAGGGCACAGTCATCTCGAGCGATCAGGTGCCGCCGTACTCGCCGCTCGAGCCGGTCGTGGCCCCGCGCCTCGACGACTGCGCGGAGATGTACCACGCCCTGGTGGTGGGGCTGCGCGACTACGTGCGCAAGAACGGCTTCGACTCGGTGCTGCTGGGACTGTCCGGCGGCATCGACTCGACGCTGACGGCGGTGATCGCCTGCGACGCGATCGGGCCCGAGCACGTGTACGGCGTCTCCAACCCCAGCGACTGGTCCAGCGAGCACTCCAAGACCGACGCGCAGGAGCTGGCCAAGCGGACAGGCCTGAACTACCAGGTCGTCCCGATCGCGACCATGTTCGACGCGTTCCAGGACAAGCTCTCCCTCGACGGCCTCGCCGAGGAGAACCTGCAGGCGCGGATTCGGGCGATCATCTGGATGGGGCTGTCGAACCAGGACGGGCATCTGGTGCTCGCGTGCGGCAACAAGAGCGAGCTCGCGGTCGGCTACTCCACCATCTACGGCGACGCGGTCGGCGGCTACGCGCCGCTGAAGGACGTGCTGAAGACCCAGGTGTGGGAGCTGTCCCGCTGGCGCAACGCCGACGCGGAACGACGCGGCGAGAAACCCCCGCTCCCCGAGAACGTGATCGGCAAGCCACCCAGCGCCGAGCTTCGGCCGGGACAGCTCGACAGCGACTCGCTACCCGACTACGGGCTACTCGACGACGTCCTCGACGACTACATCGAGCGCGACCACGGGTCGGCGGCGCTGGTCGCCGACGGATTCGAGCCGGATCTGGTCGAGCGGGTGCTGCGGCTGGTCGACCGAGCCGAGTACAAGCGGCGGCAGTACCCGCCGGGTCCGAAGGTGTCGGTGCGCAACTTCGGGCGCGACCGCAGGCTGCCGATCTCCAACCGCTGGCGCGAAGTCGCCCCCCACTAGGCTGAGCCCGGTCCGGGGACTCCATCGGGGAGCCTCGAGAGCTCTCAGCGAGGTAGCCACATGAGCGAGACGCCAGCGCCGTACGGCAGCGGCCCGCAGGCGGACAGGTCCGCCGCCCACATCAAGCGGATCCGCACTCACCACCTGCAGGACATGAAACAGCGCGGGGAACGGTGGGCGATGCTCACCGCCTACGAGCAGTACGCCGCGCAGACCTTCGACGAGGCGGGGATCCCGGTGCTCCTGGTCGGCGACTCCGCCAGCAACAACGTGTTCGGCAACCAGACCTCACTTCCGGTCACCGTCGACGAGCTGATCCCGCTGGTGCGTGCGGTGACCCGCTCGGTGTCACGGGCACTGGTGGTGGCCGACCTCCCGTTCGGGTCGTACCAGGCGTCGCCGGAGCAGGCGTTCCACACCGCCGTGCGGTTCATGAAGGAGGCCGAGGCACACGCGGTCAAGCTCGAGGGCGGGCTGGGGGTGGTGCCGCAGGTGGAGAAGCTCACCCGGGCCGGCATCCCCGTGATGGCGCACATCGGGTTCACTCCGCAGAGCGAGCACGGGCTCGGCGGCTACCGGGTCCAGGGCCGCGGTGACGCAGCAGCCCGGCTGGTCGAGGAGGCCACCGAGCTCGAAGCAGCCGGTGCCTTCACGCTGGTCATGGAGATGGTTCCCGGCGAGGTCGCGAAACAGGTCACCCACGAGCTGACGATTCCCACGATCGGAATCGGCGCCGGCCCGCACTGCGACGCGCAGGTGCTGGTGTGGCAGGACATGGCCGGCCTGCGAACCGGTCGTGCGCCGCGGTTCGTGAAGCGGTACGCCGACCTGCACGGCGTACTCCTCGATGCCGCCGAGCGCTACGCCGCCGACGTCGCCGACGGGACGTTTCCCGACGACGAGCACACCTTCGCCTGAGTCACACGGCACTCTGGGCACGGAGGTTCGACCCTCGCGTAGAGACCGCAGGAAAGGGTCTGCGTCACGCGGTCCAGCCGAGCCACGCGGCGCCGGCCATCACGACTGCGAACCAGACGGCAAACGCCACGACGGGTAGCACGAGCACGGTGTAGGGGCGGTTGCTGAACCAGCGGCAGGCCAGGACGAAGAGCACCAGCCAGAAGGCGACCAGCGGAACGGGCAGCCAGTTGGGACCGACGAGTCCCGAGGCCCCGTAGAGCCACAGCATCGACACCAGACCGGCCATGCCTATCCACGGCCCGGACCGGCGCAGGTTGAGCTTGCTCATCGAACCATCTTCGCACCCACGCGAGGACGGAAAGCCGGCCACACGGCACCGTGGTCGATGTCATCGAACCCCCAAGACACGCGGCCTGCTGCCACGTCGTACGGAAGTTGGTGTCTCTTTCTCGATGTCGGGTCGTGGGCATGCGTGTCATCAACGTGCCGGCGTTGGTGTGCTCTTTTCCCTTTACAGCAAGGGAAAACTGACACGGCACAATGGATGTGCGGGGCGTGCTGGACGTCCTCGGTGCCGACGCGACACCCAAAGTGGAGAACGAAGATGGTTTACGTGACGCGCCGAAGTTGGAAAGATCACAAGCGAGGGTGAAAAAAAGTGTCATCCTCACCACAAGAACAACTCCGGCGTGCCGCCGGACGACATCCCATCAGGGAGGAAACGGTGCCGGCAACAACAGCTACCGCCAAACGGTCTGCAAAGGCTGTGCAGTCGGGTGCGAGGAAGGCCGCAACCAGCCCGGTCGGCGCAGCCAAGTCAGCCGCGAGGAAGACCACTCGGACCGCGAAGGCAACCGCGTCCGAGGCCGGCAGGTCGAGCACGGCGAAGAAGTCACCTGCCAAGAAGTCCACCGCCAAGAAGACCACGGCCAAGAAGTCGCCTGCGAAGAAGACCACCGCCAAGAAGTCACCGGCGCGGAAGGCAACCGGAACGAGGGCGGCGAAGAAGTCCCCCGCACGCAAGACCACCACCGCCCGTGCGACCAAGGCTCCGGCCAGGAAGGCCTCGACCACCCGGCGCACGGCCAAGAAGTCCTGACCCACTCGGGCCGATGTGTTGGGTCCCCCCC
>DATABY010000227.1:0-15889 GCA_036259355.1 Nocardioidaceae bacterium | reverse complement strand
CCCCCCCCCCCCCCCCCCCCACGGCCCTCCTCGGCGGCGTACCCGTCGCTGCTCAGACCGCCGAGCCTGCCGAACCCGCGAGTCCCCAGGCCGTGCAGGCGACGTCGATAAGACTGGCCGCGGTCGCGGATGCCTCCTCCGGTGTCCCACACCGGGTCGGCACGCCGCGGTTGCCGACCGCGTCGTACAGCATGGTCGCGGTGACGTGGCGGGGAACGGCTGAGCCGCGAGTCGCGGTGCGTACCCGGTCCGGACGGGCCTGGAGCGACTGGCGCGAGCTGCACACGCTGCACGAGCACGCCCCGGAATCAGTGACTGCCGAGCCAGCGCAGCGCATGCAGCGGTCCGGCACCGAGCTGCTGTGGGTGGGTCCCTCCGACGGTGTGCAGGTGCGGATGGCCGGGCCTCCGGCGCAGGGGGCGCGAGTGACGCTGGTCGACCCAGGGACGTTGCCGTCCGACACCCGCACGCCGGCGGCTGAGTCCGCGCCGTCCGCCGTAGCGGGCGTCGGCCAGGCGCCGCAGCCGAAGATCCGGGTCAGGAGGGCATGGGGTGCCGACGACTCCTGGCGCAGCGGCGACCCCGTCTACATGCACCGGATCAAGATGGCCCACATCCACCACAGCGCCGGCACGAACAACTACACGCGCTCCGACGTGCCGGCGATCATCCGCGGCATGTACTGGTACCACACCCAGCAGCTCGGCTGGTCCGACATCGGTTACAACTTCGTCGTCGACAAGTTCGGCCGCATCTGGGTGGGCAGGGCCGGCGGCTACCGACGCCCCGTGCGCGGTGCCCACACCCTCGGCTTCAACCATGCGTCGGTCGGTGTCGCCGCCCTCGGGAACTTCGACGGGACACGGCCGCCACGGCGGCTGGTGGGTGCACTCGTCCGGCTGACGGCCTGGAAGCTCGATGCGTACGGGCGCCGACCAGCCGGCTACAGCTGGATGCGGTCGCACGGCAGTGACCGCTATCCGGAGGGCACGAGGGTCCGGCTGCGCACCATCGACGGGCATCGCGACACCAACCAGACGGCGTGTCCCGGGGACCACCTCTACGGCAGGCTGCCGGAGATCCGGCGGCGGGCGCAGCAGCGCGTCGACGCGTTCTGAGGCAGCCGGCCCCCGGAGCCGGCCGAGGGCGGTCTCGATCTCCTCGGCCGAGCCCGCGAACGACAGCCGCACGAACCGGCTCCCCGCGCCGGTGTCGAGGTCGACGCCGGGCGTCATCGCGGCTGGGTCTCGTCGTGCGCGTCGACGGTAGACTTCGGCGACGCCCGACGACGCCCAGGGACCCGCGTGACGGTAGAGCAGCTCGACGAGTACCTCCTCGTCGGGACCGGCGTGCTCCTCGCGGCCATCCTCGCCGTCCGTCTGTCGGTCCGCGCCGGCCTCCCCAGCCTCCTGGTCTACCTGCTGATGGGCGTCGCCCTCGGAGAGTCGGGACTCGGGATCAACTTCGAGGACGCTGCGCTCGCGCACGCACTCGGGTTCGGCGCGCTGGCGCTGATCCTGGCCGAGGGCGGCATCACCACTCGCTGGTCCGAGGTGCGGTCGTCCATCCGCCTCGGCGGCGCGCTGGCCAGCGTCGGGGTAGCGGTCAGCGTCGGCGTGATGGCGGTGCTGGCCCACTGGCTGCTCGGGCTCGACTGGCGGGTCGCGATCCTGCTCGGAGCGGTGACCTCCCCCACCGACGCCGCGGCGGTGTTCAGCGTGCTGCGGCATGTCCCGCTCCCGCGTCGGCTGGCCGGAACGCTCGAGTCGGAGTCGGGGCTCAACGACGCACCGACCGTCCTGCTCGTCACGTTGGTGAGCACCGGCGCCGTCGTCGACCAGGGGCCGTTGGTCGTGGCCGGGATCATGCTCTACGAGCTCGCCACGGGCGTCGTCGTCGGCCTCGCCGTGGGCTGGGCGGGCGCGTGGGTGCTGCGCCGGGTCGCGCTGGCCTCCTCCGGCCTGTACCCGGTCGCCGTGCTCGCGTTCGCGATCTTCGCCTACGCCGGCGCGTCCGCGCTGCATGCCAGCGGCTTCGCCGCCGTCTACGTGGCGGCGCTCGTCCTCGGCAACGCCGAGCTGCCGCACCGGCTCGCAACCCGGTCCTTCAGCGAGGGCATCGCGTGGCTGGCGCAGATCGGCCTCTTCGTGATGCTCGGGTTACTCGCCTCCCCAGGGCGGATCACGTTCCAGAACGTGGTCCTTGGTCTGGTGGCCGGGGCCCTGCTCACGTTCGTCGCCCGGCCGCTGTCGGTCGCCGCGTGCGCCGGGCCGCTGCGGATGCCGTGGCGCGAGCAGGCGTTCATGGCCTGGGCCGGGCTTCGCGGTGCGGTGCCGATCGTGCTGGCGACGATCCCGCTGGCCAACGGCGTGAACGGTGCCGACGACCTGTTCGACCTGGTGTTCGTGATGGTCATCTTCTACACGCTGGTGCAGGGCCCGACCTTGCCCATGGCAGCCCGGCTGCTCGGCGTGACCACCCGCGGTGAGGTGCAGGACGTCGACGTCGAGGCGGCCCCGTTGGACCGGCTGGCCGCCGACCTGCTGCAAGTGCGCATCCCGGTGGGCTCGCAGCTGCACGGCGTCGAGGTCCAGGAGCTGAGGTTGCCGAAGGGTGTTTCGGTGTCACTGGTCGTGCGCGGCGACGACAGCTTCGTGCCCGACGGGCGTCGGGTGCTGCGCACCGGCGACGACCTGCTGGTGGTGACGCCCCGCCGGCTGCGCGAGGCGACCGAGGAGCGGCTGCGTGCGGTCGGTCGCGGGGGGCGGCTCGCGGGTTGGCTGGGGGAGGCGACCCGGTACGGGCGCTAGCCCTGCTGTCCGCACACCTCGGGCTGCGGGACGTCGATCGACCGCGGGGCCTGCGGGGCGAGGCTGCCGAACTCGTCACCGACGAGCACGTTGATCCCGGGTCCGAGCGGTTCGGGTCGCGCGACGACGCGCACGTCCCGGAACTGGCGCTCGACGAGCTCGACCGCGCCACGGTCGGCGTCGCCCGGCCACAGCACGATCCCGTCGACGGTGATCCGGTCGGGGGCGTCGGTCAGCCGGCCTTCCCGGAAGCCCTGCCGGCTCAGCGCGTCCATCACCGCACCGGCCTGGCCGGACGGCGCGCCGGCGTTGTAGACGCTGACGCGGACCTGCTGCGCGCGGACCGTGACCGGGGGCGGGGTCGAACAGGACTCCGCGGGCACGTCCTCGGCGGTCGCCTGGCTGTCGTCGAACCAGCCGCGGGTGAGCCCCTGCCAGCCGAAGTACGCCAAGCCGACGAGGATGCCGATCAGCACCCCCATCGTGGCGGCCGTGCGGAAACCGCGTGACAACGGCTGCCCTCCCCACTCGTTGCGCCGGTTCGTGGCTCCTATTCTCCTATGGCGTGCACGCGCGCGTGCAGGACGTTGCGTTGCTGCAGCGCCGCCCGGAGCGCGCGGTGCAGGCCGTCCTCGAGATAGAGGTCGCCGTTCCACTCCACGACGTGGGCGAACAGGTCGCCGTAGAAGGTCGAGTCCTCGGCGAGCACCTTCTCGAGGTCGAGCGTTCCCTTGGTGGTGACCAGCTGGTCCAGCCGGACCTGGCGCGGCGGAAGAGACGCCCAGTCGCGCTGCCTCAGCCCGTGCTCGGGGTACGGGCGCTCATGTCCCACATGCTTGAAGATCACGCCTGCCGAGTGTAGGCGGAGCCGCAGTTCACGCTGCCTTGACGCTCGCCGCGCACCCTGCAGATGGCGCAGTAGGGCGGCTGTGGGGGCCGGACGCCGGAACTGGGGGCTTTGCATGAACAGCTTTCTCACCGTGGGGATCACCCACGACGCCGCCGCGATCGGCGGGCTCGAGCGTGTCGCCGCCGCGGCGGCGGACAAGGACGCCCTGCGGGAGCGCGCGCTGGCCGCCGGCTGTGCGGAGGTCATGGTGCTGTCCACGTGCAGCCGCATCGAGCTGCACGCGGTCCTGGACCTGCCCGCGTACGCCGACGCGGCGAGCCGCAAGGCCTCCTGGGCCGTCGCCGACCGGCTGATCGGCCTCCTGCTCGGCGACTGCCGCGAACCCGTCGGCCGGGCCACGGTCGTGCGCGGCGAGGACGCCGTACGCCACCTGTTCCGCACTGCCGCGGGGCTGGGGAGCCGCATCGTCGGCGAGGTCGAGGTGCAGGCCCAGCTGCGGGCCGCTGCTCGGGCGGCCATCGCGCGGCAGGGCGACGCCCATCGGTTGCGGCGGGTGGTGACCGCAGCCCTCACGGCGGCGCGGGAGACCTCCCGCGCCCACCCCGGACTGCTCCGGCGCGGCCTGCTTGTCGAGCGAGCCGTGTCCGGTGCCCTGGTCGGGCACCCGGATGCTCAGTCGGTCGACGCGGTCGTGGTGGGTGCCGGCACGATGGGGCGGCAGGTGCTGGAGGCCCTCCCCGCAGCGCGCGGTCGTGCCGCGCTGCTGAGCCGGAGGTCGAGTGCCAACGGCGGCGGACCGCCGGTGCACCCGTTGGGAGAGCTGCCGCAACGCCTTTCCGACGCCGACGTGCTGTTCGTCGCGACCTCCGCGGGGCGTCGGCTGCTCTCCGCGGAGCTCGTGCGCGGCGTGATGCAGGACCGACCGGGACGGTCGTTGACGATCGTCGACCTCTCGCTGCCCCGCAACGTCGACCCGGCGGTCGCCGCGGTGCCGGGAGTGCGCCTGCTGAACCTGGACGACCTCGGTGACCGTGGGTCAGGAGCCACACCCGACGGCCGCGCGGTCGAGGCCGCCACGGCCACGGCCGAAGCGGCCGCCGATGCCTACTGCGCCGAGATGCGGTCCCGGCGGGCGGGACCGCTGATCGCGTCGCTGCGTACGGGAGTCGAGGACACCTGCCTGGAGCAGCTACGGCGTGCGACGCGGGGCATGGGCCTGCCCGAGGAGACACTGCTCCGGATGGCGGCGGCGGTCGCGGGCGCGGTCGCACACGCGCCGACGGTCCTGGCCCGTCAGGCGGCCGCGGAGGACGACGAGGCCGCGCTCGCGCTGCTACGCGCGGCCTTCCGGCTCGACGGGCGCGACCGGCCGGACGTGTGGAGCGTGGCGTAGCGGCGCCGTCGCCTCAGCCGGGTCCCGTGGTCACCGGCCCGGCGGTCTCCTGCTGCCCTGTGCGACCGAGGCGCTGCGCTGCCGATCCAGGTAGGCGCTCACCTCGTCGAGCTGGCGGCGGCGGTGCTGGAGTCGTACGGCCGCCTGGGCGGCGTTGGTGCGCGCCACGTCTTGGTTGACCCATCGACGCAGCCTCGTGCCGAGCCTCTCCATCATCACATTGCCTCCGGGCCTGCTGTGAAGACCTCAGATCGTCTCGAACCGACGGGCAGGGTCCGGGCCCGGTCGACCGGCCGGCTGGCCGGTGGAACGACGGACCAATGTAGCGCTGTTCGGCGCGCAGCGGTAGACCTGGAAGGGGCGGCGTCCCCTCTCCGCCCGACCGCCTGTGCACGCACCGCCGCACCAGCGAGTCTTGTACGGACGGTAATGGGTCGTGATCATGGAACCAGGAGAGACGTGGTGGACGCCGAGAAGCTCGCCCGGACATTCGCGGACCTGGCCGACACTCTTGTCGATGACTTCGACGTGATCGAGCTGCTGCACGTGCTGGCCAGCCGTTGCGTCGATCTGCTCGGCGTCACGGCGGCGGGGCTGCTGGTGGTCGACGACCACGATCGCCTGCAGGTGGCGGTGTCCTCCAGCGAGAACGCTCGGCTGCTGGAGCTCTTCCAGCTCCAGAACGACGAGGGCCCGTGCCTCGAGGGGTGCCAGACCGGCCGCCCCGTCGCGGTCGAACGGCTCGACCAGGCCCAGCGCCGGTGGCCACGGTTCGCCCCGGCCGCCCTCGAGCTCCGGTTCGGCAGCGTGCTGGCGCTGCCCATGCGCCTACAGGGGCAGGTCATCGGGGCCTGAACCTGTTCGGGGAGGCGCGAACCGACCCCTTCGACGCCCTGGCGATCCCGATCGCGCAGGCGTTGGCAGATGTGGCCACGATCGCGGTCCTGCAGGATCGGCTGGCGCGCCAACGAGACCTGGTCGACCAGCTGCAGCACGCCCTGAACAGCCGGGTGACGATCGAACAGGCCAAGGGCGTGCTCGCCACCCGACTCGACATCGGCACCGACGAGGCCTTCCGGCTGCTTCGCGACCGTGCCCGCGACGACCGTCGCCGGCTGCGCGACCTCGCCGAGGACGTCGTACGCACCGGCGCGGAAGCCGATTGGTCCCGGTATCACCCCCGCGCGTGAGCCCGCACCGGGATGTCGGCAAGAAAAGAGTGTCAGACGTCGGGTGAAGCAGGCCCACACTGGGTAGTACTCAAAGGTCGGTTCATACCCGGCGGAGGGCCTGGACCCCGCCCCATTCCTGGTGATGACGCGCGCGAGGTCTGACGATGCCCCGAGGGTCCACTCTCATCCCGGCAACGATCGCTGCCCCGAGCGCACCAGCGCCGCGGAGTCCATGTTCTTCGTTGCTGCGGAGGAGAGTTCCATGCGCATCCAGGTCGTGATGACCTTGCCGCGGGAAGCGGCGAGCGTCCCGCTCGCGCGTCGTACGGTCGCCGTCGCGCTGAGCAGCGCCGGCGTTGCGCACGACTGCGTGTCCGAGATCGAGGTAGCGCTGTCGGAGGCTTGCACCAACGTCTACCACCACGCCGGTGAGGGCGACGACTACGAGGTCTTGATCAACATCGGCGACGAGCAGCTCACGGTCGACGTCCTCGACTCCGGAACCGGCTTCGGCCACCGGCCGACCTGGCCGGTGGCCTCCATGCCCGACCACTCCGCGGAGCGTGGGCGCGGGCTGGCACTGATGACTGCGCTGACCGACAGCGCGGTGTTCGACACGGTCGCCGGTGACGGAGGGTCCGTACACCTGATGAAGCGGTTGCGGTGGGCCGACCACGCGCCGCTGCTGACGCCGGCTCCTGCCACGGACGGGTTCGCGGGTCTCCCGTAGCCGCGGCCAGCGGTTTCCTCAGCGCAGGTAGCTGTGCAGCGTCTCCGACTGGCTGCCGGCGCGCAGCTTCGCCATCGCCCTGGTCTGCAGCTGCCGTACTCGCTCGCGTGAGACACCGAAGTGCGCTGCCAGCTCTTGCAGGGTGTGCGGGCGGGTGTCGCGCAGCCCGAACCGCAGGGTCAGCAGGGCGCGCTCTCGCTCGGTGAGCTTGGCCAGCGCCGCGGCGAGGTCGGCGTGCACGAAGCCCTCGACGACCCGCTCGAGCGCAAGGTTGCCGTCGGCGTCGCTGACCAGGTCGGCAAGCACTCCGTCGCCGTCCCCCACGGCGATGTCGAGTGAGGTGGGCTCGGTCGCCCAGCCCAGCAAATCTTGCGCGCGTTGGGTGCTGACGTTCAGATCAGCGGCTACCTCGGCCACCGTGGGCAGGCGGCCCAGCTGCTGCGAGAGGAGCCGTTGCTGGCGACCTGCGCGGTAGACATCTCCGGCCACGTGGACCGGCATGCGGATCGTGCGGCCCTGATCGGCGATCGCGCGCGTGATGGACTGCTTGATCCACCAGACGCCGTAGGTGGAGAACTTGAACCCGAGCTCGTGGTCGAACCGCTCCACGGCCCGCATCAGCCCCAGGTTGCCCTCCTGCACGAGATCCAGCATCGACAGGCCCTGCCCCAGGTAGCGCTTGGCCATCGAGACGACCAGCCGAAGGTTCGCCCGGATCAGCGACTGCCTGGCCTCCTCGCCCAGGGCCACCAGCGTGCGCAGGTCGTCATGGTCAGCAGGCGACGAGCCCGTCTCGAGCGCTGCCCGCGCGAACAGGCCGGCCTCTATCGCCTGCGCGAGGGCCACCTCCTGCTGACGGGTGAGCAGAGGGGTGCGCCCGATCTGATGCAGGTAGTCGGCCACCGAGTCCTCGGAGACCCGCCTGTCCTGGCCGGCAGCAGTCTTGGCAGGGCGTGGTGTGTCGAGCCCGGACGCCGTCATCTGCCGGCGCGGACTGGATGGATGTGACCCTGCGACGTCCTCATGACGCCCCGCCTCTCAACTGGCTCAACAAGAGTCCGACTGGAGGCTTCCTGAACTAGTAACTCGGACGCTACCGGCAGCGATCCACAGGCACGTGCGAATGATGTTTCCTTTGCCGAGCGCGACAGCGCCCGGGCGAAGCCTGAACGGAATCGCCCCGGCGCTCGCACCTGGTGAGGGGTGGCGGAGGATGCGGGATTCGAACCCGCGAGGGGTTGCCCCCAACACGCTTTCCAAGCGTGCGCCCTAGGCCACTAGGCGAATCCTCCGCCGCAGAGGCTATCGGGTGTCACGCGCGGCCCGAAATCGAGCCTCGTTGAGACGGTCCCCTACACTTGCTGCAGCCCCTCGCGCGGCGGCATCCTGCCCAACTCCCCCAGGGCCGGAAGGCAGCAAGGGTAAGCAGGCTCTACCGGGTGCGCGAGGGGTCTTTCATGCCCGGACGCGGTCGGGTGCGCGCCGTCTGGACGTCGCCCTGTGCCCGGTCGGTCCGCACGGTTAGGGTTTCCGGCGTGGACGCACCCCTGGCTCTCTACCGGCGCTACCGCCCGGAGACGTTCGGCGAGGTGATCGGGCAGGACCACGTCACCCGACCGCTGCAGCAGGCGCTGGCCAACAACCGCGTGCACCACGCCTATCTCTTCTCGGGCCCGCGTGGCTGTGGCAAGACCACCAGCGCGCGCATCCTGGCCCGTGCCCTGAACTGCGAGCAGGGCCCGACACCGGAGCCGTGCGGCGAGTGCGAATCGTGCCGCAACCTGGCCCGCGGCGGGCCCGGTTCCATCGACGTGATCGAGATCGACGCGGCCAGCCACGGCGGTGTCGACGACGCCCGTGACCTGCGCGAGCGCGCGTTCTTCGCGCCGGTCAGCTCCCGCTACAAGGTCTACATCGTCGACGAGGCGCACATGGTCACCCCGCAGGGCTTCAACGCCCTGCTGAAGCTGGTCGAGGAACCGCCGCCGCACCTGAAGTTCGTGTTCGCGACCACCGAGCCCGACAAGGTCATCGGCACCATCCGGTCGCGCACCCACCACTACCCGTTCCGGCTGGTGCCGCCGAAGGTGCTCGGCGACTACCTCGCGCAGGTGTGCGAGCGGGAGGGCGTCCAGGTCGACGCCGCGGTGCTGCCGCTGGTGGTGCGCGCCGGCGCCGGGTCGGTGCGGGACACGCTGAGCGTGCTCGACCAGCTGATCGGCGGATCCGGCGGCGAGGGGGTGACGTACCCCGCCGCCACGGCGCTGCTCGGCTACACCCCGGAGTCGCTGCTCGACGAGGTCGTCGACGCGTTCGCCGTCGCCGACGGCGGCGCGGTGTTCAGCGTCATCGACAAGGTCATCGAAACCGGCCAGGACCCCCGCCGTTTCGGCGAGGACCTGCTGCGGCGGCTGCGCGACCTGGTGATCATCGAGGCCGTGCCCGACGCGCCGGCCAAGGGCATCATCGACGTCCCCGAGGACCAGGCCGAGCGGCTCACCGCGCAGGCCACCCGGTTCGGGCGGGCGGACCTGGCCCGGGCCGCCGACATCATCAGTCAGGGCCTCACCGACATGCGAGGTGCGACCGCGCCCCGGCTCCTGCTCGAGCTGCTCTGCGCCCGCGTGCTGCTGCCCGGCGCCGACGACTCCACCGAGGGCATCCACGCCCGCATCGACCGGATCGAGCGGCGGATGGCGATCGGCGGCACCGTCTCCGCCGAGGAGCCGCCGCGCCCGGCGGCCTCCGACCCGGCCCCGGAAGCGGCCCCGCAGGCGGCTCCGCAGCCGGTGCCGGCACGGGACCGGGTCGCCGACGAGGTTGCGCCCGCACCCGAGCCGCCCGCGCCCGAGCCGGCCGTACCCGAGCCGGCCGCACCCGAGCCGCCCGCACCTAAGTCCGCGCCCGCACCGACCCCTGAAGCCGCGACCGCCGCACCGGCCGAAACCGGCATGGGGGTGACCGAGGTACGCCGGCTGTGGGACGAGGTGCTGGCCCGCCTGGCCCGGTTCAAGCGCACCACGTGGAGCCTCATCAGCCACAACGCCCGTGTGGTGGACGCCGGCGCCGGCGTGCTGACGCTCGGGTTCTCCACGCCCGGCATCCGCGACACGTTCATCAACCGCAGCGACCACCAGGAGTACGTCCGGCAGGCGATGATCGACGTCCTCGGCGTCGACTGGCGGGTCGAGGCGATCGTGGACGCCAAGGGGTCCGCCCCCAGTCATGGGCACGGCTCCGGGCGTGCCACTCCCCGCATCTCGGCCCAGCCGGCGGCGGTGGCCCAGCCGTCAACCGAGCCGGCGACGCCTGCCGCCCCCGACCAGCCGCCTCGCGCGCCCGCGCCGAAGGCGTCGGCCGAGAGCGTCGGACAGGCCCGCGGCGCCATCCGGCCGACCCGCAACCGCGGGGACTCCGGCGGCGAGGACCAGGCGCCGAGCTCCGACGACGAGGCCCACCCCGACGACCCCGACGCCGACGACGCGGGGCTGGGCCACGACGAGCTGCTGGAGCGCGAGCTGGGGGCCCGGGTCATCGAGGAGATCCCGCACGAGTAGTCATGGCGGCCCGCCGTAGGCTCGACGCAGGTTCCGACGAAGGAGTGACCCGTGTTCCCAGGTTCAGGCGACCAGCCCGACATGAACCAGCTGCTCGAGCAGGCCCAGCAGATGCAGCAGCAGCTGATGGAGGCGCAGCAGAAGCTGGCCGAGACGCGCGTGGAGGGCAGTTCCGGTGGTGGCCTGGTGACGGCCACGGTGACCGGAACCGGCGACCTGACCGGGCTGGAGATCAAGCCGGAGGCGTGTGACCCAGCGGATACCGAGACCCTCGCCGACCTCGTGGTCGCGGCCGTCCAGAACGCCGTGCAGAGCGCGCACGAGATGGCCGCCCAACAGCTCGGTCCGCTGGCCGGCGGCCTCGGTGGCGGCGACGCTCCCGGCCCGGGCGGCGGACCGCAGCTTGGCTTCTAGAGAAAGCATTGCGGCAGCGTGTACGAAGGCATCGTCCAGGACCTCATCGACGAGCTCGGTCGGCTGCCGGGGGTGGGCCCCAAGAGCGCGCAGCGCATCGCGTTCCACGTGCTCAGCGCCGAACCCACCGACGTCCGCCGGCTGGCCGAGGTGCTGCTCGAGGTCAAGGACCGGGTCCGGTTCTGTGTGACCTGCGGCAACGTGTCCGAGGACGAGGAGTGCCGGATCTGCCGCGACCCGCGCCGCGACCCCCATGTGGTCTGTGTCGTCGAGGAGTCCAAGGACGTCGTCGCGATCGAGCGGACCCGCGAGTACCGCGGGCGTTACCACGTGCTGGGCGGGGCGATCAGCCCGATCGAGGGTGTCGGCCCGGACGACCTGCGGATCAAGGAGCTCATGCAGCGGCTGGCCGACGGGGCGGTCACCGAGGTGATCCTCGCCACCGACCCCAACCTGGAGGGTGAGGCCACCTCTACCTATCTCACCCGGCTTCTGAGGCCGATGGGGTTGCGTATCACCCGACTTGCTAGTGGACTGCCCGTAGGCGGTGACCTTGAGTATGCGGACGAGGTCACCCTGGGTAGGGCGTTCGAGGGGAGGCGATCGGTCGATGAGTGAGAGCACACGTCGGGTGTCCAGGCGGATGTCGAGCGACCTGGAGGACCTGGCGCAGGGAATCGCCGACCAGGTCGAGAGCTTCCTGCTCGCGCTACGCGAGATCGCCCGCAGCGACGACCCGGGGCGCGCCGTCCCCCTGCTGCTGCTCGAGGTCTCGCAGCTGCTGCTGGCCGGCGGCCGCCTCGGCGTGCAGACCGACTTCGTGCCGCAGGAGCAGTGGGAGCCCGACACCGGCCCCGAGGACGACCTCGACGAGCTGCGTGAGCGGCTGGCGCTGCTGCTCGGCGACATCGACGGGTTCACCGAGGTCTTCGACCCCTACGCCGAGCCGCCGGAGCTGCTGCACGCGAGCCTGTCCGACGACCTGGCCGACATCGCCTCCTCGGTCGCGCACGGCCTGCGTCACTACCGCGCCGGGCGCGCCGACGAGGCGCTGTGGTGGTGGCAGTTCAGCTACGTGTCGTCGTGGGGGACCGAGGCCTCGGCCGTGCTTCGCGCGCTGCAGTCGGTCGTCGCCCACGACCGTCTCGACGCCACCGGTGAGGCGGTCGTCACACCCTGACCTCCCCGGCAGAGACGCCGCGTGGAATGTCGGCTGTCCGGACCGGGCGCGTGAGTCCGCTCACGGTGCGCCGGGCGTGTCGCTCAGGTGCTCCCGTTACACTTGACCGCTGCGCCGCTCGGCGTACCAAGTCATGTTCGGCTCGAGAGCAGGAGCATCCGTGGGCATAGTCGTGCAAAAGTACGGCGGATCCTCGGTGGCCGATGCAGAGGGCATCAAGCGCGTCGCTCAACGCATCGTTGACACCAAGAAGGCCGGCAACCAGGTGGTGGTCGTGGTCTCGGCGATGGGGGACTCCACCGACGACCTGATCGACCTGGCACAGCAGGTGTCGCCGCTGCCACCGGCACGCGAGCTCGACATGCTGCTGACCGCCGGCGAACGCATCTCGATGGCCGTGCTGGCGATGGCGATCGCCAACCTCGGCCACGAGGCGCAGTCGTTCACCGGCAGCCAGGCCGGCGTGATCACCGACGAGTCGCACGGCAAGGCCAAGATCATCGACGTGACGCCGGGTCGTATCCAGACCTCGCTCGGCGACGGACACATCGCGATCGTCGCGGGGTTCCAGGGCGTCTCGCAGGACACCAAGAACATCACCACGCTCGGGCGCGGCGGCTCCGACACGACGGCGGTCGCACTGGCGGCCGCGCTGAACGCGGACGTGTGCGAGATCTACACCGATGTCGACGGCGTGTTCACCGCCGACCCGCGCATCGTGCCGGCTGCCCGGCGGATCCCCCGCGTCTCCTACGAGGAGATGCTGGAGATGGCCGCCTGCGGCGCCAAGATCCTGCACCTGCGCTGCGTCGAGTACGCCCGCCGTTACAACATCCCCATCCACGTGCGCTCCTCCTTCTCACAGAAGCAGGGCACGTGGGTCGACAGCACTGGAGTGGACGAGATGGAACAGGCGATCATTTCCGGAGTCGCCCATGACCGCAGCGAGGCCAAGATCACCGTGGTCGGCGTACCCGACAAGGTCGGCGAGGCCGCGCGCATCTTCGAGTCGCTGTCCGACTCCGGCATCAACATCGACATGATCGTGCAGAACATCTCGGCCGCGGCCACCAACCGCACCGACATCTCGTTCACGCTGCCGCGCAGCGACGGTCAGGTCGCCATGACCTCGCTGTCCCGCCTCAAGGACGAGGTCGGCTACGAGCAACTGCTGTACGACGACCGGATCGGCAAGGTGTCCCTCGTCGGTGCCGGCATGCGCTCGCACCCCGGCGTGACCGCGAAGTTCTTCGCCTCGCTCGCCTCGGCCGGGGTCAACATCGAGATGATCTCGACGTCGGAGATCCGTATCTCCGTCATCGTCGACGAGGACCAGATCGACGCGGCCGTCGCGTCCGCGCACGCTGCGTTCGACCTCGAGAGCGACGAGGTCGAAGCCGTTGTATATGGAGGAACCGGCCGATGAGCACCGAGCACAACCGCAAGCCCACGCTCGCCGTCGTCGGCGCTACCGGCGCCGTCGGCACCGTGATGCTCGAGATCCTGTCCCAGCGCGAGGACGTGTGGGGCGAGATCCGGCTGATCGCCTCGCCACGCTCCGCCGGCAAGCGGCTGACCGTGCGCGGTGAGGAGGTCGAGGTCATCGCGCTGTCCGAGGAGGCCTTCGAGGGTGTCGACGTCGCGATGTTCGACGTACCCGACGAGGTGTCGGCGCAGTGGGCGCCGATCGCGGCCGCCAAGGGCGCGGTGTCGGTCGACAACTCCGGCGCGTTCCGGATGGACGCCGAGGTGCCGCTGGTCGTGCCCGAGGTCAACCCGGCGCAGGTCCGCAACCGGCCCAAGGGCATCATCGCCAACCCCAACTGCACGACGCTGACGATGATGGACGCGGTGGGCACCCTGCACCGCGGCTGGGGTCTGCGGGAGCTCGTCGTCGCGTCCTACCAGGCCGCCTCCGGCGCGGGCCAGCCCGGCGTCGACCGGCTCTACGACGAGCTCGAGATCGTCGGTGGCAACCGCACGCTCGGCACCTCCGCCGGCGACGTCCGCCGCGCCGTCGCCGACAAGCTCGGCGACGAGTCGCCGTTCGGCGCTCCGCTCGCGCTCAACGTCGTGCCGTGGGCCGGCTCGGTCAAGGACGACGGCTGGAGCAGCGAGGAGCTCAAGGTCCGCAACGAGTCACGCAAGATACTCGGCATCCCCGATCTGAAGGTCTCCGCGACCTGCGTGCGCGTCCCCGTGGTCACCACGCACTCGCTGGCGGTGCATGCGACGTTCGAGCGCGAGGTGTCGGTCGCGGAGGCGCAGCAGGCGCTGGTCGAGGCGCCCAGCGTCGTGGTGATCGACGACCCGGCCGCCGGCGAGTTCCCGACCCCGGCCGACGTCGTCGGCTCCGACCCGACCTTCGTGGGGCGGGTGCGGCAGGCGCTGGACTTCCCGAACACGCTGGAGCTGTTCGTCTGCGGTGACAACCTGCGCAAGGGCGCGGCCCTGAACACCGCGCAGATCGCCGAGCTTCTCGCCCGAGAGCTCACCGCCTCCTGAGCGGGCGCCACTCGAGGCGGGGACTGCGCCCCGGTCACTCCAGACCGCTGGGCCGCGCCCAGCCGGTCGCTGCGAGGGCTTCGCGCACCCGCGTGCGCAGGTCGACGTCCGCCGCCAGCCGGTGCATGGCGTGGCGCGCCGTGCCGGACCCGAGCAGCCCCAGGTACGCCGCCCACTGCCCGCGCAGGTAGGCATGCAGATCCTCCTGCGAGCCGAACGGCAGCGGCGGGCGACCGGGCGGTGCGAGCACGCCCCACCGGCTGTCGTACAGGTCGAACGTCGCCGGCCGGACCCCGCCCTCGAGGTCGAGCACACAGCCGCCGGGCGACAGACGTCGACGCACGTAGTTGGGCTCGGTCCGGTCGAGGCACGCGACCTGCCGCTCGTCGAGCAGGGACACGACGACCCGGCTGACCGCATCGCGGGCACGGTAGGGAGCGGCCGCGACGAAACCGGGGACACTGACGTGCGCGCTGTGTCCTACCGCGCAGCCGCTCAGGGTGCCGGTGATCAGCGGAACCCTCCCGACGACACCGTGCCGGGCCAGCTTCCGGTACAGGACCGCCGGCGAGCCGTTGGACCCCACCGCCACGAGGGCCGAGCGGTCGCCGGCCAGGTGCCACAGCTCGGACGACGCCCGCGGCAGGAACCGGTCGCCGTCGAGCAGGCCGGAGCAGGTCGCGGCACGGCCGGGGTAGCACCACGGCTGGGCGGCCGGGTCGGGATCCATGGTGATCGGCGCCGAATGCCGCGTGCTCAGGTGCTGCCGAGCTCCGCCAGCTTGGCGGCCGCCCACGCCGCGAACGCGTAGACCACGGCCGCCAGCGCAGGCAGCACGATCCACATCCACGGGGAGAAGATGTGCTCGAGCAGCACGGTGAGCACCGCGATGGCGAGCAGCGCCACGCCGAGCATGCTCGTGACACCCGGCTCGGGGACGGTCAGGAAGCGCAGCAGCAGCATGCCGACGTAGATCATCAGCGCGGCGATGACGAGCAGCATGAAGCCGCCCGCGCTACCGCAGGACGACGTACCTCGGATCGTGTCGCACGCCTGCTCGCCACCGAAGATGAGCCCCCGCGCCATCACCGCCACCAGCACACCGACCGCGGCGGCCGCGACGGGATACGGCATCCGCGGGTCGCGGCGACCCACGACCCGGCGCCGTCCCCGCACCCGGCGGTCGCGGGCCGGCTCCGATGCGGTCTCGTCAGCGGACATGCCGCCAAGTGTGCCGCATGAACGGTGCGCCATTGGAAAGGCCCGGCTCGACGACCT
>DATABY010000226.1:0-2964 GCA_036259355.1 Nocardioidaceae bacterium | reverse complement strand
GAGTCCGCTGACCCGACAGTGCATGAGGTGTGTGGCACTAGATCGTGGCCCATCTCCAGTAGCGATGAGGAGCAGGATGGCCCGGTGGAGCAGAGCACCAGGATCGATGTGGAGGCCCCGGTCGAGCAGGTCTGGGAGGTGTTGTGCGAGGTCGAGCGGTGGCCGGAGTGGACGCCGACGGTGACCTCGGTGCGACGCCTGGACGACGGGCCGCTCGCCGTCGGGTCTCGGGTCCGGGTGGAGCAGCCCCGGATCCCGGCGATCGAGTACGTGGTGACCGAGCTCGAGCCGAGCCGCTCGTTCACCTGGGTGGCCACCGGCCCGGGGGTCCGCACCACCGCTCGGCACCTGCTCGAGGAACTCGACACTGGCAGCACACGCGTGACGCTGGCGGTGGAGCAGGCCGGGCCCGTGGGCGTGGTGATGGGACGGTTCTACCGCTGCCTCACTGATCGTTACCTGAGCGCCGAGGCCGAGGGGATCAAGGCCAGGAGCGAAGGACGGGTGTGACGTCCGGCCGTGCGCTAGTCGCCACGGCCATGCGACCCGTCAGGTCAGGGGGACCTCGATGCCGGCCTCGCGGAGCGGCCCGATGTGGGCGTCGGGCGCATCCCGACCGTGGCACGCTGACCTGCATAGGTCGAGCGCGGGCGGTGATAAATCCACGGCATGTGACTGCGGGAGCTGCGCTAATCGCCGTCCCTGGAGGCATGAGGTGTGCAGGCTCGCGATCTTGATCGCTACACGTGAAGATGAGAACCTTTCCAGTGTCCGGCGACGCCGTCTTACATTGGTGCGGGCGAGCCCGTTGAGGTGTGTGGCGCGGGGTCCTCGGGGCCACTTGATTGCTGCTGCGAGCGCGTGGGTCTGTATCCCTGGCAGAGGACCCTCCGGACGTCCATCGGTCACGGAGCGAGGGGAGGGACCAACTTCAGATGGTGCAAGTGCAGCGCCAGCTCCTTCCTTCGGGCCGGCGCCGGGTTCGCGCGCGCTCTTAGCCGCTTGGCGGTATCAGCCTGTCCGCGCCGCCGCTGTCACTCTGCGCTTTTCAGGCACTGAGCAGGGCGTTTCTTCTGGGCTGGCGTCCGGGGCGCTGACGCGCCGGTGTAGGTCACCTGTTCACGGGTCTGTAAAGGCTCGCGATCTTGAATCGCTGGTCCTGGGGATGAGAATGCTCCGGTCGTCCGGCGACGTCGGAGCACATTGGTGCGGGCGAGCCCGTTGAGGTGTATGGCGCGGGGTCCTCGGGTGCCCCTGATTGCTGCTGCGAGCGCGTGGGTCTGTGTCCTGGCAGAGGGGCCCGGACGCGCAGCCCCGGGGCTAGGAGACCCGGTACGCCGGTACTCCAGGAGGAAACGCCTGAGCTCCCCCGTGCCGAGCCGAGCAGGTCGAGGTCCGCCAGATTCGCGAGGACTGGGGCCTCCGTGTCCTGCGTCGGTTCCTGCCGGCTGTCGGGAGTGGTCACGGGCACGTCGCTCCTCCAGGTTCCGGCGTGTATCGCCGTTAGACGCACCGATCGTGGTCGGATCGATGGGCGGACGACTCGTCCCTGGGGACCGACTCCCTGTGCTGCGACCGCAGTACGTCTTGACCGTGAGTGGTCGGAGCTCGATCGCGACTGAATCAACCATCGTGTGGAGCACCGGCACGGGCAGTCACAACCCGTCACCGGGATCGTGCGAGGACCACGCGCGTCGAGCCTCTGACCCGGCCTGCCGATCCGACAGCTGCCGCGAGCGCGTGGGTGTGGCTCCTGGCGGAGGGCGCTCCACACGACGTACGCGCCGACGAGCGCGTCGAGGCGCTCTACCGCACCTCGCCGAACGTGCCGTACCTGGTGGCCGGCGACCTGGTCTCGCCGGCGGTCTGGGCCGCGCGCTGCACGTGCGCGGTGGCCGCCTGGGGAAGCGTCCCGCGGGCAGGCCGACGGGACGTACTGCGAGCGCAGTACGCGCAATGGGTTCGGCGGGACGACGACCTGAGTGGCCTGGGATCGCAGGCTTGCCGCAGTTGTCGATCTCGGAGTCCTGGAGGACCTGTCATGTCTGCTCTTGCTCGATGGTGTGCGCGACGGCGGTTCGTCGTCCTCGCGTTGTGGTTGCTGGCGCTGGTCGGCCTGGGCGGGGCGGTGGGTGGTCTCGGTACGGCGTTCACCGAGTCGACGAACGTGCCCAGCAGTGAGTCGAGCACCGCCTACGGCCTGCTGGCACAGGCGGGTGCGAACCCCGATGACGGCGACACGACTGCGGGCAACGTGGTCTGGCAGACCGACGGCGGCGATGTCACCGACTCGGCCGTGGCCGCGCAGGTTCAGGAGGTCCTTGCCCAGATCGCAGACGTGCCGGGTGTGGAGTCGGTGGTCAGCCCCTACGACGCGGCCGGCGCCGCCCAGATCAGCAGCGGCGGTGATATCGCCTACGCGTCGCTGACGCTGACCAAGGACGCCGACGTCGAGCAGATCACCCGTCTGGTCGACTCCCTGGACAGTGCGTCGCTGGAGGCGCTGACCGGCGGTGCGGCGTTCGAGCCGGTGATCAGCGCCGGCGGCGCGGCCGAGGGCGCCGGTGTGCTGGCCGCATTGGTGATCCTGCTGCTGGTGTTCCGGTCGCTGTGGGCAGCGCTGCTGCCGATCATCACCGGCATCGTCGGGGTCGGCGTCTCCGCGCTGGTGGTGCTGGTGGGCTCCAACGTGGTCGACCTGCCCGCCAACACCCTGACCATGGGGGCCCTGATCGGTCTGGGCGTGGGCATCGACTACGCGCTGTTCATCGTCAACCGGCACCGCAAGGCGCTGCTGTCCGGCGTGCCGCTGCGGGAGTCCATCGCCCAGGCGGTCAACACCTCCGGGCGGGCCGTCCTGTTCGCCGGCGCCACTGTCGTGATCGCCCTGCTGGGACTGACCATCCTCAACATCGGCATCCTCACCGGCATGGCGCTGGGTGCCGCGGTCACCGTGCTGCTCAC
>DATABY010000225.1:0-3777 GCA_036259355.1 Nocardioidaceae bacterium | reverse complement strand
GGCGGATCGTTGGGCGGCGGATCGTTGGGCGGCGGATCGTTGGGCGGCGGATCGTTGGGCGGCGGATCGTTCGGCGGTCCTGGCGGGTCTGGGTTGCCCGGTGGGTCCGGGTTGCCCGGCGGCCCGTCGGGCGGCACACCGGCTGAGGCGAGACCCAGCGCGGTCGCCGTGGACGCCGTGAGCGCGGGGCCCAAACCGGCGAGCAGCAGACAGGTCAGGACCGCGCTGCTCAGTCGCAGCCGGCGACTGCTGCGGTGCGGATACGGGTTGCGGATACGGCGCCGTCTGGCCATGTTGCCCCTCCTGGAGCAGCCGGTACGACCGCGCGCTGCGACGCGGCGGTCGCGGGCACCCTGAGGGTGCGTCTGCGCTGGGAGAAGGTTCAATGGCCCTATGTAGCCATCTGCGTACTATCTGTGAGGACCCCTAGTCGCGCCAGCTGCGGCGCGGGGCGTTCTTGGCGTGCCAGCGCGCGATCACGATGCCCACGACCGCACCGAAGAGGTGGCCCTGCCACGACACCCCCGCCTGGCCTGGCAGCACACCGAAGACGAAGCCCCCGTACAGCAGCACCACGAGCACCGCCACCAGCAGGTTTTTGATGCTGCGACGGAAGATCCCGAGGGCGACCAGGTAGGCGGCGTAGCCGTACACCAGTCCCGAGGCACCGATCACGACCGTGTGCGGGTCGCCGGTGATCCACACGCCGAGACCGCCGAAGAGCGCCACGGAGACCGTGACCATCCAGAAGTACGGCGAGGTCAGCAGCACCAGGGCGCCGAGTACCAGCAGTGCGCTGGTGTTGGCCGCCAGGTGGCCGAAGCCCAGGTGCAGGAACGGCGCCGCACCGATCCCCAACAGGCCGTCTCCGCTGCGCGGGATGATCCCGAACGCGTCCAGCGGGTAGGCCACCGCGGCGTCGAGCAGCTCCAGGAGCCACATCACCGCGACCAGCACCAGGATGGGGGCGATCCGCCCGAGCATGCCGCCGCGAGGACGCGCGGCGGGAAGGCGCGAGGCGGACATGCGTCCAGGCTACGTGGTCGACCCGACCCGGCTCAGGTGTCGATGCGCTCGGTGTCGAGCTCGTAGGCGCCCTGCACGATGAACTCCTTGCGCGGGGCGACGTCGTTGCCCATCAGCAGCTCGAACACGCTCGCGGCGGTCTGGGCGTCATCGACGGTGATCCGGCGCAGGGTCCGCTGCCGCGGGTCCATCGTGGTCTCGGCCAGCTGGTCGGCGTCCATCTCGCCAAGGCCCTTGTAGCGCTGTACGGGGTCCTTCCAGCGCACGCCCTTCTTGGCCAGCTCGGCCAGCTTCCGCTGCAGCTCGTGGTCGGAGTAGGTGTAGACGTACTTGTCCATGCCCTTCTTGGGGTTGGACAGCTCGATCCGGTGCAGCGGGGGTACGGCGGAGAACACGCGACCCTGCGTGATCAGGTCGGGCATGTACCGGAAGAACAGCGTGGCCAGCAGGCACCGGATGTGCGCGCCGTCGGAGTCGGCGTCGGCCATGAAGATGATCTTGCCGTACCGGGCCTGCTCGATGTCGAAGGTGCGGCCGCTGCCGGCGCCCACCACCTGGATGATCGCGCTGCACTCGGCGTTCTTGAGGGTGTCGGCCACCGAGGCCTTCTGGGTGTTGAGGATCTTGCCCCTGATCGGCAGCAGCGCCTGGAACTCGGAGTCGCGGGCGAGCTTGGCGGTGCCCAGGGCCGAGTCGCCCTCGACGATGAAGAGCTCGCTGCGGTCGACGGCGTTGCTGCGGCAGTCGGCGAGCTTGGCGGGCAGCGCGCTGGACTCCAGGGCGCTCTTGCGGCGCTGGGTCTCGCGGTGCTGACGCGCCGCGACCCTGGCCCGGGAGGCGTTGGCGACCTTCTCCAGCACCGCCTTGGCCTGCGGCTTCTGCGCCCGCTTGGTGCTGGTCAGGAACGCCTTCAGCTCGCGGGAGACGACCGTGTTGACGATCTTGCGCACCGCGGGCGTGCCGAGCACCTCCTTGGTCTGCCCCTCGAACTGGGGCTCGGCCAGCCGGACGGTCACCACGGCCGTCAGGCCCTCGAGCGCGTCCTCCTTGATGATGTCGGGCTCGCCGGACCTCATCGTCCGCGACGACCTGAGCACGGAGGCCAGCGTCTTGGTCAGGCCCTGCTCGAAGCCCTGCATGTGCGTGCCGCCCTTCGGGGTGGCGATGATGTTGACGAACGAGCGGCTCTCGGTCTCATAGCCGGTGCCCCACCGCAGCGCGACGTCCACCTCGAGCTCGCGGTCGACGTCCTGGGGCGTCATGTGACCTGCGTCGTCGAGCACCGGCACGGTCTCGGTGAAGTGGTCCCGCCCCTGCAGCCGCAGCACGTCGGTGACCGCCTCGTCGGGTGCGAGGTAGTCGCAGAACTCCGCGATGCCGCCGTCGTGGCGGAAGTGCTCCTCGACCGGCTGCTTGCCCCGCTCGTCGCGGATGACCAGCTCGAGCCCCGGCACCAGGAACGACGTCTGACGCGCCCGGGTGACCAGCTCGTCGTAGCTGAAGCTGGCGTCCTTGGTGAAGATTTGCCGGTCCGGCCAGAACCGCACCCGGGTGCCGGTCACGCCCTTGCGGACCCGCCTGCCCTTGCGCAGCCCCGACTGCGGGGCGAAGTCGGCCTTCGGGCCGTCGCCGGCGAAGGCGCCGGGGGCGCCGCGCCGGAAGGACATGCCCTGCGTCGACGGCGAGCGGTCGACCTCGACGTCCAGGCGCGCGGACAGGGCGTTGACCACGGAGGAGCCCACGCCGTGCAGCCCGCCGGTGGCGATGTAGGACCCGCCCCCGAACTTGCCGCCGGCGTGGAGCTTGGTGAAGACGACCTCGACGCCGGAGAGCCCGGTGCGTGGTTCCTTGTCCACCGGGATGCCGCGTCCGTCGTCACGCACCTCGGCCGAGCCGTCCGCGTGCAGCACCACGTCGATGTGCCGGCAGTGGCCGGCCAGCGCCTCGTCGACCGAGTTGTCGATGATCTCCCACAGGCAGTGCATCAGCCCCCGCGTGTCGGTCGAGCCGATGTACATGCCCGGCCGCTTGCGGACCGCCTCGAGGCCCTCGAGGACGAGGAGGTGGTGAGCGTTGTAGGTGTTGTCCACGCTGGTCTGGGCCCCCTGGGCTGCCACGCTGCTCCTTGACGCTGGCGGATGGGACGAGGTTGCGCCGCCAGATTACCTGCGCACACCCCGGTCACCGCCGACCCACGCCGCAGGCCTGTGGACAGCGACATGCGTCACTGTGACGTTGTCGTAACGCGATCGAGGCACAGTACTGGTGTGGGGCTGGTCCGCCCGGGGTATGACCAACACGCCAGGCCATGGGATTTGGCAAAATGCGCATCTCATGGCCGTTTCAAGGGCACCATTCCTAACAACGCACCACGGGAGTTGCGTCACAACAGCAGAAGGGCCCCGCCAGCCGGGAAGCATCCGAGATGATGCGATGTTGTCCCTGGTGGAGCCTGACACCGAGTCGGAAAGAGGCCACACGTGACCACTGCACTAGCCCCGGGTCGATCCCTGACTGCCGAGGACCGTTGCGACCGGTGCGGCGCTCAGGCGTACATCCGCGTGGAGCTCGACGGTGGCGGTGAGCTGCTGTTCTGCGCCCACCACGGACGCGAGCACGCGGACAAGCTTCGCACGGTCGCGCTCGCCATCCACGACGAGACCGAACGCCTGGACGAGACTCCTGCTGCCGCACCGCTCGAGGAGCGCTGACCTGCGCTTTTGAGCGTCTCGTAGACCTCGCCACGGCGGC
>DATABY010000224.1:0-6999 GCA_036259355.1 Nocardioidaceae bacterium | reverse complement strand
GGGGGGCCGCCGTTGCCGTCTCCGGGGTACGGCAGAGTGAGGGACGTGAGCACAGCCGGGGAAGTCCTCGTCGGCCTGGCGATCCTGGTCGGGGTCCTCGGCGTCGTGGTGCCCGTCCTGCCCGGTGCGCTGCTGGTGTGGGCGGCGATCCTGGTCTGGGCCCTGGTCACCCAGACAGCGCTGGGCTGGCTGGTCCTGGGGGTGGCCACGCTGTGCCTGGGCGTGGTCCAGATCGTGAAGTACGTCATACCCGACCGCCGGCTGCGTGAGGCCGGCGTACCCCGCCGCTCGATCGTGCTGGGCGGGCTGCTGGCCCTGGTCGGGTTCTTCGTCATCCCGGTCGTGGGCCTGTTCATCGGCTTCGTCGGCGGCGTCTACCTGTCCGAGCGGCAACGGCTCCGCACGCACGAGGCGGCCTGGCGCGCCACACTGCTGGCCGCGCGGGCGGCCGGGGTGGCCATCGTGATCGAGCTGGCCGGCACGCTGGTGGCGGGCCTGAGCTGGCTCGGGGTCGCGGTCACCACCTGAGCCGGTTGTCCACAGGCACCGGGCACCCCGCAGCGGTACGGCGCCCTGCTGGCGTATCACTGGCGGATGACCCCGAACCCAGCGGAGGCGGCCCGGACCCGGACGCCGTGGCGCGTGGTCCACGTCACGGCACCGCCTGCGACCGTGCCCTTCAGCTTCACCACCGGTATGGGACGTCTGCGTGACCACGCCGACGTGGTGGTGTTCGACATGCCGGCGCCGTCTGCGCGGCGCTACCTGGACGCGCTGGGCGCGCGGGTTCGCGCCGGGGCGACGCTGCGCCCGGGACAGACTCTCGACGGGCTGCACGACCACTTCCGGTTCGGGCTGGTGGAGGTGGTCGACCGGGCGTTCCTGGCCGACCTCGGCCGTTGGGACCTGCGCCGCTGGCGCGACCCGGCCCGCCCGCTCCTGCAGCTGGTCTGGCCCGATCTGTGCGGCACGCTGCCGTGGGAGCCCGGATGCGACCTCGCCGCCGGCGGGCTGCGCCAGCCGCTGCTCGGAACGTGGTGCCGCGGCCCGGACGCTCGCCGCGACTGAGCGGGGGCGGGCTTGGGCCCGCGGTCGGACAACGACGATGATGACGGCTGTGAACCAGCGCCGGCGCAGTCAGGCCGCGGGCATGCGCCCCGACCTCGGCGACCTCGGGCCACGGGTGCTGGCCCGGGGACGGCTCTCCACGCACCAGCGGCTGGACCGCCTGCGCAGCCGTGGATGGCAGATCGGTCAGTGCGCGGTCGCTGCGGCGCTCGCCTGGCTGGGGGCGACCACCCTGCTCGACCACCCGCGGCCCTTCCTCGCGCCGGTGGCGGCGATCGTCTGCCTGGGCGTGTCGTACGGGCAGCGGCTGCGTCGGGTCGCCGAGGTCATGGTCGGCGTTGCCGTCGGCGTGTTCATCGCCGACGTGTTCATCCGCTGGGTCGGAACGGGGCTCTGGCAGATCACCCTGATCGTCGCCGTGTCGATGACCATCGCGGTGCTGCTGGGGGCCGGCAACCTGATGGTGACGCAGGCGGCGGTGCAGTCGGTGACCGTGGCGATCCTGCTGCCCGTGCCCGAGGCAGGCTTCAACCGCTGGCTGGACGCGCTGATCGGGGGCGCGGTCGCGCTGGTGGCCGCGACCCTGGTGCCGCAGGCCCCGCTACGCCGCCCCCGCGAGCAGGCCGCCCGCATCGTGCAGGACCTCGGACGGCTCCTGCGCGCCGCCGCCGACAGCGTCGAGAGCGGCAACGTCGACGATGCCGTGGAGACGCTGCAGCAGGCGCGCGCCACGGAGGCCGCGCTCGGCGACCTGCGCACCGCGGCCCGCGAGGGCGTCGACGTGGTGAGCTCCTCCCCGCTGCGGCGCCGGCACCGAGGTCCGGTCCGGCGGATGGCCCAGCTCGTGGTGCCGCTGGACCGGGCCATCCGCAACACCCGTGTGCTGGTACGACGGACCGTGACCGCCACCCGGGCGGGCGAGACGATCCCCGACTCCTACCTCGCGCTGGTCGACCGCATCGCCGACGCGACCGACATCATCGCCGAGGAGTTCGCCGCCGGCCGGCTCCCCGCCGCCGCCCGGGAGCATCTGGCCGACATCGCCGAGCAGACCGCGATCGAGAGGCTGCACGGCGGGCTGTCGGCTGCCGTGGTGCTCGCGCAGGTCCGCTCGATCGTCATCGATCTGCTCCAGCTCACCGGGCTGAGCGTCGACGAGGCGCGGGAGCTGATGCCCGCCGCACCCGATCCCTAGCGCCGGCCGTGGCTACGTCGGGTCGTGCTCGTGGGTGCCCGGCCGCGGCGCCCACGGCTGCTCCTCGGCGGGCCGGATCACGATCAGCCGGTCCCCCGGCTGGAGCTGGGTCACGGTTGGCTCGTAGTAGCGGTAGACGTAGCCGTCACGGATCACCGCCACCACCTGGTCGGGCAGCGCCTGCGGCTGCTTGCCTGCCTCGCGGGGGAGCAGCGGCCGTTCCGCCACCTCCAGGCCCTCGCCGTACGCCAGCAGGTCCTCGAGCACGGAACCGAGGCTCGGGCTCAGCGTTGACAGGCCGAGCAGCCGGCCGACGGCCTCGGAGGAGGTGATCACGGCGTCGGCGCCGCTCTGCCGGATCAGCGCGACGTTGTCCTGCTCGCGCACGGCGACCACCACGTAGGCGTCGGGGTTGAGCTGCCGGACCGTCAGCGCGGTCAGCACCGCCGAGTCGTCCCGGTCGAGGGTGATGATGACCTGGCGGGCACGCTGCACCTCGGCCCGGCGCAGCACGTCGCGCCGGGTGGCGTCGCCGCTGATCACCGCGAGCCCCGCGCCATGGGCGTCGGTCAGCGCGGGCCCGCTCGGGTCGACCACGATGATGGACTCCTTGGGCACGTCATTGCCGAGCAGCGTGGTCACCGCGCTGCGGCCCTTGGTGCCGTATCCGACGACCACCACGTGGTCCTGCATGTGTTTCCTCCATCGGGCGACTCTCCACAGGTCGCGCCCCTGGCTGGCCAGCACCTCCAGCGTCGTCCCCACCAGCAGGATCAGGAACATGACGCGCAGTGGGGTGACCAGCAGGGCGTTGACCATGCGCGCCTCGGTCGTGACCGGGACGATGTCGCCGTACCCGGTGGTGGTCATGGTGACGGTGGCGTAGTAGATCGCGTCCAGGTAGGACACCTTGCCCGTCGGGTCCCCGTGGTCGACGTAGCCGTTTCGGTCGACCGAGACCACCAGCACGATGGCCGAGAGCAGGACGATGGCGAGCACCAGGCGCCGGCCGAGCTCGGCGATCGGCGAGCGCGTGCGCTCGGGCAGCCGCACCTGCCCCACCCCGCCGGTGGGTTCGCGCGGAGTCCTCCTGATCACCACGCCCTGACCCTAAGGCACCGAAAATCATGAGGACGTTCTCATCTGCGTGTCATGCTGTTCTTGTCCATGCCACCGACACTGTGAGCCATGAAGACCATCTGGAAAGTCGGAACAACCGCCGCCGCGGTGGCCGTCCTCGGTGGGTTCTTCCTCGGGCGCGTCGTGGCCGGCGAGACCCCGCTGCCCGACGTCGGTGACCCCGTCAACGTGGGGGCGACCACCTCGCCCACCCCGTCGGCCGACACCCCGACGCTGCGTCCGCGCAACGACCGCTCCCCCGGCGACCGCTCCCCCGACGCCCGTCCGTCGAGCCCGCGCAGCACCGAGGACGACGATGGTGAGGACAACAGCGGTCCGGGCAACGCCGACGACGGGGATTCCGACGACGACAGCCGTGGCCGGGGCCGCGGCCGGGGCCGCGGTGGAGACGACGACGTGCGCACGGTCGGCCCGTCCCCGTCGGAGATCGACGATGACGACGACGATGACGACGACAGCGGGAGCGACGACAGCGACGACGACGATGACTGAGCCGTGGGGCGATGGCCGCTGAGCCGAGCCTTCGCCACCGCCTCTCCACCCAGGCCCGAGCGGTACGCACCCGCATCGCGGTCTGGGTGGTTTTGCTGACCGCGCTGGCGTTGCTCGGCGCCGGCCTCGCCGCCTACTTGGTGGTCTCGGAGCGGATCAGCGAACGCATCGGCGAGGCCATCCAGCAGGAGATCGCCGAGTTCGAGACGCTGCGACAGGCGGGCGTCGACCCCGACACCGGGGGCCGGTTCACGACCGCGGAGCGGCTGATGGAGGTGTCGCTGCTCCGCCAGGTGCCCGACGACAACGAGCACATCGTGGTGTTCCTCAACGGCGAGCCGGCGTTCCAGTCACTGCTCGCCAGGCCCGAGTACGACGAGCTGCCCAGCGATCCAGCGTTCCAGCAGGCGGTGCGCGACCTCCTGCCCCGCGGCGGCGCCCGGCGCGTCGAGACAGGGCTCGGCGAGGTGGTGATGGCGGTCAAGCCGGTCAACGACGCGACCACCACCGGCGCGTACGTGCCCGTGTACTTCACGGCTCCCGAACGTGCCGAGCTCGAGTCGGTGCTGAGCACCTACGCCCTCGTGGCCGCCATCGCGCTGCTGCTCGTCACCGCAGGCGCCTGGCTGGTGTCCGGGCGGCTGCTCAAGCCGCTCCGGGAGATGCGGACGACCGCGCAGGACATCAGCGACACCGACCTCAGCCGCCGGCTCGACACCACCGGCAACGACGACATCACCGAGCTGGGCGACACCTTCAACGCGATGCTCGACCGGTTGGAGCAGTCCTTCGCCCAGCAGCGGCGGTTCCTCGACGACGCGGGCCACGAGCTGCGCACCCCGATCACGATCGTGCGCGGGCACCTCGAGCTGCTCGACCCCGAGCAGACCGACGAGACCGAGGCGACCCGGGACCTCGTCATGGACGAGGTGGACCGGATGGCGCGCCTGGTCGACGACATGATCATCCTGGCCAAGTCCGGCCGTCCGGACTTCCTGCAGCCCACCGAGGTCGACGCGGGCATCCTCACCGACGAGGTGCTCGACAAGGTGCGCGCTCTCGGGGACCGGGAGTGGAAGCTGGACGAGAGGGCCGAGGGCGCCGTCTGCGTCGACCCGCAGCGCGTCACGCAGGCCCTCGTGCAGCTGGCCAAGAACGCCGTCCAGCACACGGCCTCCGGTGACGTCATCGCTGTCGGCAGCCACGTCGACGGTCAGCGCGTGCGATGGTGGGTCCGCGACACCGGCCCCGGCATCGAGCCTCGCGACGCCGACCGCATCTTCGAACGCTTCCAGCGCGGCGGGGAGGTGCGGGGGTCTGAGGGGTCCGGGTTGGGGCTCTCGATCGTGCGTGCCATCGCGACGTCGCACGGCGGCGACGTGCACCTGGAGTCGACGCCCGGCGAGGGCGCCACTTTCACCCTCGACATCCCCACGGCCGGTCGGCCGGAGCACCCGGAGGTCGGATGAGCCGCATCCTGCTGGCCGAGGACGAGGCCCGGATCGCGTCCTTCGTGGAGAAGGGCCTGCGGGCCAACGGTTTCACCCCGACCGTCGTCGCGGACGGCGCGTCCGCCCTGGGGCACGCCATGTCCGGCGACTTCGACCTGCTCGTGCTGGACATCGGTCTCCCGGTGATGGACGGCTTCACGGTTCTGCGCCGGCTCCGGGAGGCACGCGGGTCCATCCCGGTGATCATCCTGACCGCACGCGACTCGGTGACCGACACGGTGGCGGGCCTCGAGGGTGGCGCCGACGACTACATGCCCAAGCCCTTCCGCTTCGACGAGCTGCTGGCGCGGATCCGGTTACGCCTGCGCAGCGAGCGAGGGACGCCCGAGGTGACCGTGCTGGAGCATGGGGGCCTCTCCCTCGACCTGCGCACCCGACGGGCATCCGTCGACGGCAGGGTCGTCGACCTGTCCGCCCGCGAGTTCGCGCTGACCGAGGTGTTCCTGCGCAACCCGGGACAGGTGCTCTCCCGGGAGCAGCTGCTGTCGCACGTCTGGGGCTACGACTTCGACCCCGCGTCGAACGTCGTCGACGTCTACGTGCGCTACCTCCGCAAGAAGCTGGGGGCCAAGCGGTTCCAGACCGTGCGGGGCATGGGGTACCGCCTGGCCGCGGACTAGAGCTTGGGCTTGAACCCGCCCAGCTTGGGCTTGGGCAGCGCGTCGACGAGCGGCTCGAGGACGCCGGCCAGCTCGGCCGGCGTCGGCCGGTTCGCCGGGTCGTACTCCAGGCAGGCGTAGACCGGCTTCACCACCTGCTCCGGGAAGTCCTCCGGGAGCTCGAACGGTGCGGTCACCAGCTGCGGGAACCGCTCCGTGAGCGGAGCCTCCTCGTCGGGAGAACCGTCCTCGAACGGCCGGTAGCCGGCCGCGGCCTCGAACAGGGTCGCACCGAGACCCCAGACGTCGGCCGGGGGGCCGGGTACGCCGGTGCGCTGCGGGTCGGCCTGCTCCGGCGGCAGGTACGCGTCGGTGCCGATGACGTGCGTCAGCCGTGCGGCCGCCTCGACGCTGCGGGCGATGCTGAGGTCGATCAGCCGGGGCGGGGAGCCCATGATGATGTTGCTCGGCTTGACGTCGAGGTGCACGACCCCGCTGGCCCGCAGGTAGTGCAGCGCCGAGCACATCTCCAGCCCCAGCGGCAGCAGCTGATGCAGCGGCAGCTTGCCGTACCGGCGGACCAGCGTGGACAGGCGCGGGCCGTCGAGGTTCTCCAGCACCAGGTACGGCCGGGGTCCGTCGAGGACGGCCCGGAACCCTCGGACGATCACCGGGTGGTTGAGCCGGCCGACCATGTCGGTCTCGCGCTCCAGCCCCCGTAGCGTGGCGGGGTCGTCGACCTGGTCGGGGCGGACGATCTTCACCACCACCGGAGCGAACAGGTGCTCGTCCCAGCCGAGATAGGCCTCGTAGGCGTTACCGCCACCGAGCAGCTTGATGGCACTCAGGCCAGGGACGATCTCGTCGCCGTGGGCGAAGCTCCAGCTCGCGGTCATGTCATCAGCTCCTGCGGTCCGGCGGTTCTGCGGTCAGTGTCTGGGGCGCCGCAGGCGCGGCGCAAGGAGGACAAGAAGGCGCCGGGTGGGCGGCAGGG
>DATABY010000223.1:0-1688 GCA_036259355.1 Nocardioidaceae bacterium | reverse complement strand
GCTCGCTCACGCCCAGGACGGCGAGGGTGCGCGCCCAGTCGATCGTCTCGGAGATGCTGGGGGCCTTGCGCAGGTCCAGGCCGCGCAGCCCGCGCACGATCTGGACCAGCCGCTGCGCCGCGGCGTCGTCCAGCCCGGTGTCCTTGGACCGCAGGATCTCCAGCTCGCGGTCGGCGTCGGGGTACTCGAGGAACAGGTGCAGGCAGCGGCGCTTGAGCGCCGCCGACAGGTCGCGGGTGTTGTTCGAGGTCAGGACGACGTAGGGCGGCGCCTTGGCCACGAACGTGCCGATCTCGGGCACCGACACCTGGTACTCCGCCAGCATCTCCAGCAGCACCGCCTCCAGCGCCTCGTCGGCGCGGTCGACCTCGTCGACCAGCAGCACGACCGGCTCCTCGGACCGCACCGCCTCCAGCAGCGGGCGCGGCGCGAGGAAGCGCTCGTTGAAGAACGCGCTGTCGGCGCCGGCGATCCGGTCGACGGCGTCCTCCAGCGTGGCGGTGTCCTCCAGCAGCTCGGCGGCCTTGTCCCGCAGGATCTGGGTGTAGAGCAGCTGCTTGCCGTAGTCCCACTCGTAGAGGGCCTTGGTCTCGTCCTGGCCCTCGTAGCACTGCAGCCGGAGCAGCCTGCGCCCCGTGGCGGTGGCCAGCGTCTTGGCCAGCTCGGTCTTGCCGACGCCGGCCGGGCCCTCCAGCAGCAGCGGCTTGGCCAGGCGGGACATCACGAAGGTCGTCGTCGCCAGCCGCCGGTCGGCGATGTAGCCGTGCTCGGAGAAGGCGCGGGCGACGTCGTCGGGGGACTCGAAGTCGGGGGAGGTGGGGACGGCGTCGGCGGGCACGGGCTGGACGGTCACGCGTATCTCCTCGCTGGCGCTCGTCGTCCGCGCGCCCAGGGGTGCTGTGTCTCTGGGTGACCTCGCGAGCTCGGTCACAGGGGCTCCTCGTCAAGAGGGTGGGGCGGGGGCGCGGCCGGCTCCCCCGCCCCGCCGGAGGTCGGATCAGCTCAGGAGGTCGTCCAGGTCGCCGTTCATGCAGTGCTCGACCACGGGGCGGACGGTCTCGAAGGTGCACTCCTTGGCGTTGCCCGGGGTGCAGGCGTCACCGAGGACGTGGTTGGTGATGCGGTCGACGTCGGTGTCGTCGCCCTTGATCACCGCGGCGTTCTCGTAGAACGTGGTCGGGCCCTGGCCCAGCCGGTTCTTCGAGTAGCTGTCCTGCGTGACGTCGGTGAACTTCTCCGGGATGCCGACGTCGCGTAGCAGGCGGATCGCGGCGGCCAGCGCCGCGTCGGCAGCCTGGGGGGCGGTCATGCCGTGGGTGTCGACGCCCATGGCCTCGGCGATGTCGGCGAAGCGCTGGTACTGCGTGGGCATGTTGAACGCCCACACGCGGGGCAGCGCGATCGCGTTGTTCAGGCTGTGGTGGGTGTCGTAGAAGGCGCTCACCGCGTGGCTGATCGAGTGGATGATGCCGAGGCCGCCGGAGTTGAACGCCTGCGCGGCGATGTACTGCGCGTACATCATCCCCTCACGACCGGCGAGGTCCTGACCGTTCCACACCGCCTGGCGCAGGTGCTCCGAGGTCAGCTTGATGGCGTACAGCGCGTTGCCCAGGGAGGGCTGGAAGTTCAGCCGGGAGACGTAGGGCTCGCTGGCGTGCGCGAGGACGTCGAAGCCGCACTGGGCGGTG
>DATABY010000222.1:0-3451 GCA_036259355.1 Nocardioidaceae bacterium | reverse complement strand
CGACACCGCGATCGTGACGACGACCGAGATCACCATCGACACGTTGCGCCTGAGTCCGGTGAGCAGATCGGAGAACACGTAGGTCATCTGCATGGCTTGCACTTACTCCTGGGTGGCCTGGGGTGGCTGGCTGGTGTGCGCGGGCGTACGCCGGCGCGGTCAGCTCTGGTAGCCGTAGACGCCGCGGGACTGGTCGCGGACGACCTCGCCGGCATGCAGCTCGATGACGCGCTTGCGCATCTGGTCGACGATGCCGGCGTCGTGGGTCGCCATGATCACGGTGGTGTCGGTGCGGTTGATCCGATCGAGCAGCTTCATGATCCCGACCGAGGTGGTGGGGTCGAGGTTGCCGGTGGGCTCGTCGGCGATCAGGATCATCGGGCGGTTGACGAAGGCCCGCGCGATCGCCACCCGCTGCTGCTCACCGCCGGAGAGCTCGTCGGGCATGCGGTGGCCCTTGCCTTCCAGGCCGACCAGCTCGAGCGTCTCGGGTACGACGCGGGCGATGTGGCCGCGCGACTTGCCGATGACCTGGAGCGCGAACGCGACGTTCTGCGACACCGTCTTGTTGGGCAGCAGCCGGAAGTCCTGGAAGACGGTGCCGATCTGACGCCGCAGCCCCGGGACCTGCCAGCCGTGCATCTTGTTGAGGTGCTTACCGGCGACGTGCACGTTCCCCGACGTGGGCCGCGCCTCCCGCAGCACCAGCCGCAGGAAGGTCGACTTGCCCGAGCCCGAGGCACCGACCAGGAAGACGAACTCGCCCTTCTCGATGTCGACATCGACGTCGCCCAGCGCCGCGCGACGCTGGCCGGGATAGGTCTTGGTGACGTTCTCGAAGCGAATCACGGTGGCGGGTGACCGGGTTCGGGTGCAGGGAGACTCGCCACCCCGCGGGCGGCGCCGGTCGCAGGGAGTCTAGGCGACGCGAGCGGGTGGTCCCGACACGCACCGCCGTGGCCTTCGTCGCTTTACGCTGCGCGACCAGCGGCGTACGCACCGTCACCGTCCGCCACTCCCGGGAATGGCGCGGGGGTCCCCTGGTACGAACCTAGCGTTGTGGGGGACCGCCGCGACGAAACGGGAGATGGCGTGGGCGACGCCGGGTCAGGCGTTGATCGCGACGTACTTGGTCTCGAGGAACTCCTCGATGCCCTCGAAACCGCCCTCGCGGCCGACGCCGCTGGCCTTCACGCCACCGAACGGCGCCGCGACGTTGGACACCATGCCCTGGTTGAGCCCGACCATCCCGGACTCCAGCGCCTCCGACACCCAGATCCCCCGGTTCAGGTCGCGGGTGTAGGCGTAGGCCACCAGGCCGTGCTCGGTGTCGTTGGCCATCGCCACCGCCTGCTCGTCCTCGGAGAAGGTGTAGACCGGCGCGACCGGCCCGAAGATCTCCTCCTCGTACATCCGTGCCTCCTGCGGGACATCGGTCAGCACGGTCGGGGGATAGAAGTAGCCCGGGCCCTCCTGGGCCTTCCCGCCGCAGACCGCCGAGGCACCCCGCTCCAGGGCGTCGTCGACCAGCTCGCGCACCTTGTCACGCTGCTTGGCCTCCACCAGCGGACCCACCTGCACGCCCTCGTCGGTGCCGCGGCCCACCCGCAGCGCGCTCATCCGCTCCCCCAGCCGGGCGGCGAACTCCTCGGCCACCGACTCGTGCACGATGAAGCGGTTGGCGGCGGTGCAGGCCTCGCCGACGTTGCGCATCTTGGCCAGCATGGCGCCGTCGATGACCTTGTCGAGGTCGGCGTCGCCGAAGACCAGGAACGGCGCGTTCCCGCCGAGCTCCATGGAGACCTTGAGCACCCGCTCGCCGGACTGCTCGATCAGCTTGCGGCCGACCTCGGTGGAACCGGTGAAGGTGAGCTTGCGCAGCCGCGGGTCGCGGATCAGCGGCTCCATCACCTGGCCGGTGGAGCTGGTGGTGACGACGTTGAGTACGCCGTCCGGGAGCCCCACCTCGGCGAGGATGCCGGCCAGCGCGAACATGGACAGCGGGGTCAGGGAGGCCGGCTTCATCACCATCGTGCAGCCGGCGGCGATCGCGGGACCGATCTTGCGGGTGCCCATGGCCAGCGGGAAGTTCCACGGCGTGATCATCAGCGACGGGCCGACCGGCTGCTTCATCGTGAGCAGCTTGCTCGCGCCGTTGGGGGCGTCCGACCAGCGCCCGTGGATGCGCACGGCCTCCTCGGAGAACCAGCGGAAGAACTCCGCCGCGTAGGTGATCTCCGCCTTCGACTCCGACAGCGGCTTGCCCATCTCCAGGGTCATCAGCAGCGCCAGGTCGTCGGACCGCTCGGTGATCACCTCGAACGCCCGGCGCAGGATCTCGCCACGGTCGCGCGGCGCGGTCTTCCTCCACTCGGCCTGCGCCGCACAGGCGGCGTCCAGTGCGGCCCTGCCGTCGCCGACGCTCGCGTCCGCGACCTCGGCCAGGATGTCTCCGGTGGAGGGGTCCTCGACGGCCAGCGTCTTGCCGCCCTCGGCGTCACGCCAATTCCCGGCGATGAACAGGCCGGTGTTCACCGACTCGACGACCGTCCGCTCGCGCTCACTGACTGTCATGGAACTCGTCCTCCCGTTCACGTGGTCCTAGCCCAAGCCGACCACGCGGCCAGGTGCCAGGCAAGACCGGGGGTCGGTTCACGCGCGCCGGTCTCAGCCGGCGTCGGCCTTCTCGGCTCCTCGGCGCCAGCGGATGCCGGCCTCGATGAGCTCGTCGATCTCGCCGTCGAAGACGGCCTGGGTGTTGCCGGTCTCGTACTCGGTGCGCAGGTCCTTGACCATCTGGTACGGGTGCAGCACGTAGGAGCGCATCTGGTCGCCCCACGACCCCTGCACGTCGCCGCGCAGGTCGTCGATCATGGCCCGCTCCTCGGCCTTCTTCATCACCAGCAGCTTGGCCTTGAGGATGTCCATCGCCTTGGCCTTGTTCTGCAGCTGGCTCTTCTCGTTCTGGCAGCTGACCACGGTGCCGGTGGGCAGGTGGGTGAGGCGTACGGCGGAGTCGGTGGTGTTGACGCTCTGGCCGCCGGGGCCGCTGGACCGGTACACGTCGACGCGGATGTCCTCCTCGGCGATGTCGATCTGGTCGGTCTGCTCGAGCACCGGGACCACCTCGACCGCGGCGAACGAGGTCTGCCGCCGGCCCTGGTTGTCGAACGGGCTGATCCGCACCAGCCGGTGGGTCCCGGACTCGACGGACAGCGTGCCGTAAGCGTACGGCGCCTTGATCGCGAACGTGGCGCTCTTCAGCCCCGCCTCCTCGGCGTACGACGTGTCGTAGACCTCCAGGGCGTACTTGTGCCGCTCCGCCCAGCGGGTGTACATCCGCAGCAGCATCTCGGCGAAGTCGGCGGCGTCGACACCACCGGCGCCCGAACGGATCGTGACCAGGGCCTCGCGCTCGTCGTACTCACCCGACAGCAGGGTGCGGACCTCG
>DATABY010000221.1:0-12973 GCA_036259355.1 Nocardioidaceae bacterium | reverse complement strand
CGCCAGACATGGTTCAGGGCCGCCCCCCGTGCGGGGAGCGGCCCTGAAACTGGTCCCTCGAGGCGTTCAGCCCCAGGAGGGCCCGTAGAGGGTGCGGGTCTGACCGCCCTTAGGCGCGGTCCCCCACGACGATCCTTCGGTGGTCTGAACCTGACCGTCCCTCGGCGCGATGCCCCACGACGAGCCGGCGGCGGCGCTGTCGGCCATACCGACGTTGACGGCAAGAAGGGCCACCGTCGAGACGGCAGCAGCGATTATGCGACGGAACTTCATGGAGGGGCTCCTCTGAGGAAGAGTTACTTGGATTATTCAGCGTTGGAACGAACGCGTCAATCACCGAATTCCGCGGTATCGGGTCGTCCGTGACGCATTGCTAGCGGCGGTTACGCACTGCGACCGGCGGGATCGCGGTACGTGTCTACTGTATGCCTCTCAGTGACATACGTACCCCAAAACGGACGAAATCAAAGTTAAGTTCCCAACGGCATAGTTCCCCCTTTTGGGACATACGACCGGGCTCCCAGAGTGACCTGGGCAACGATACGTCGTTGAGCGGTGCAACGCTCCCCCCGAGGATCCGGAGGCTGCACCCGTGCCCAGGCCCGTTCCGCGCTGGTTCGCCGTCGTACTCGTCACCCTGACCATGCTGGCACTGTGCGCTGCTCTCACCGCTGGAGCAGGTGCGGCCGGCCATCCGGCCGCCGCAGGGCGAGCCGAGGCCACGCCGCTGGCGCCCTCCGACGGGGTCCACCGGGCGACGATCCGCCGGACGGCGCACGGGATCCCGCACATCGTCGCCCGCGACTACGAGTCACTCGGGTTCGGCAACGGCTATGCGACGGCCGAGACGTCGGCCTGCGTGCTGGCCGACACCCTGGTGACCGCCCGCGGCGAGCGGTCCCGCTGGTTCGGGCCGGACGCCCGCTACTCCGACCAGGTGACGCTCGACGCCACCAACCTGCAGACCGACGCCCTGTTCACCGACCTGCGCAACCGCCGGGTGGTCGAGCGGCTGCTCGCCGACGAACAGCGTGGGCCTGGGGCCGAGGCCCGCGCGCTGGTGCGCGGCTACGTCGCCGGCGTCAACGCATACCTGCAGGAGGTGGGGGGAGCCGACGGCATCGACGACCCCGCCTGCGCCGGGGCCGGCTGGGTGCGCCCGGCAACCGTGCTCGACCTCTGGTACGGCGTCTACGCCGCCAACCTGCTGGCCTCCACGGGAGTGTTCGTGCCGCAGATCGTGGATGCGGCTCCGCCGACCGCCACTGACGCGGGCCTGCCGCTGTCCGGCGGGGCCGGGTTCGCCCGTGTGCCGGACCGGCTCCCGAGGCCGGAGGCGCTGCGGACGCGGCTGGGCAAGGACCCCGACTCCGGCTTCGGCTCCAACGCCACCGCGCTCGGCGCCGAGGCCACCTCAACCGGCCGCGGCATGGTGCTGGGCAACCCGCACTTCCCGTGGCGGGGCCGGTACCGGTTCAGTCAGATGCACCTCACCATCCCGGGGGAGTACGACGTGGCCGGCGCCGGGCTCGTCGGCGCTCCGGTGGTCAACATCGGCTGGAACCACGACGTGGCCTGGAGCCACACCGTCTCGACCGCCTACCGGTTCACCCCCTACGAGTACCGCACGGTGCCGGGGGCGCCGACGACCTACCTGACCACCGAGGGTCCTCGTCAGCTCGAGCGGCGGCAGGTGCAGATCGCCGTCCGCGGGCGGGACGGGGGCGTGCACACCGTGACCGAGGACCTGTACCGCACCGACGAGGGCTACGTGCTGGACGCCCCGGAGGTGCTCATGGGCTGGACGCCGGCCAGCGTGTTCGCGCTGCGCGACGCCAAGGCCGAGCACCTCCGCACGATCGACGTGTTCCACGAGATGGCCAAGACCGGCAGCGTCGAGGAGCTCCTCGCCGCCCAGGACCGGGCCGCGGGGATGCCGTGGGTGAACACGATCGCCGCCGACCGCGACGGCAATGCGCTGTACGCCGACCACTCCGTCGTACCCAACGTGCCCGACGCGCTGGTCCAGCAGTGTGCGACCCCGGTGGGGCGGGTCCTCTTCCAGCTCGCCGGGCTGCCGGTCCTCGACGGCACCCGGGCCTCCGGTGACTGTGCCTGGCGGGACGACCCGGACGCCTCCCGGCCGGGCATCTTCGGGCCGGCGAACCTGCCGCAGACGGTGCGCCGCGACTGGGTGATGAACGCCAACGACAGCTACTGGCTGCCCCACCCGCAGCAGCGGCTGGAGGGCTTCGCCCGGATCATCGGCTGTGAGCGGTGCGAGCGGTCGCTGCGCTCGCGCATGGTCTACACCTACGTGCTCGACCGGCTCGCCGGCGTCGACGGCATGGGCGTCGGCGGGGCGATGAGCCACCGGCAGCTGCAGGCCGTCGAGCACGAGAACCGCGTTTTCGGCGCCGAGCTGGCGCGGGAGGGCGACGACCTGCAGAAGGTGTGTGAGTCCGCGGGCGGAGGTGCGGCGTGTACGGCGCTGGCGGCCTGGGACGGCCGGACGAACACCGACAGCGCGGGTGCGCACGTCTTCCGCGAGTTCTTCCTGCGCCTACCGGCTGAGATGCGCTGGGAGGTGCCGTTCGACCCCGCGCGACCCGTGCAGACCCCGCGCGACCTGAACGAGAAGAACCCGCAGGTGGTGGCGGCGATGGAGGAGGCGCTCGCGTACCTGGAGTCGGAGCACGTGCCCTTCGACGCACCGCTGGGTGACCTGCAGGTCGCCGGGGACGAGGGCGCCCCGCCGATCCCGGTGGGCGGCGGCGAGCACGCCACCGGCAACGCCAACGTCGTCACCAGCACCGATCCGGCGACCAACCTCGACCGGCTCTACCCGATCAGCTACGGGTCCTCGCACATCCAGGCCGTGGCGTTCACCGACGCCGGGGTGGAGGCCGCGTCGATCCTGACGTACGGGCAGGCCAGCGACCCCACGTCGCCGTACTCCGACGACCAGACCCGGCTTTTCAGCCGGGAGCGCTGGGTGGACTTTCCCTTCGCCGCAGCAGAGATCCGCCGGGATCCGGCCCTGCGCCGGTACGTCGTCGACGACGCCCCATGACGATCACGTTGACGCCGTCCGCTGACGGCGTCGACGGAGGATCGCCGGGAGCGGCAAGGGGGTCGGCGACCGGTCGGTGAACGGACTAGTGCATGTGGGTGAAGTGCCTTCCGGATGTGATGCCATCGGGACTACACTCGATGACACAACGTAGCCAGCGGGCCCGCGGCTCGGGACTCGACGCCCACTGGTGGGGGGCACGGCACCGCAGAAAGCTGGCGAACGCGCGTGGGGCGGCTAGCAAAGGGTTCGGGTGTCGAGCCGGGTCCGATGACCGACGTCGCTACGGTCACCGGTCAGGGTCGGCTGCCCACTGATCTCGCGGGCGAGTTGATGGACGTCCTCGCCGACGAGCCCAGCATCGTGCTCTGCGACCTCCAGGGGATGGCTGCCGGCGCTTCGGTGTCTGAGGTGTTCGCGCCCGTGGGCCCCTACCTCGCGCACTGGCCGGGCACGGTGGTCGTCGTACATGTCGACGACCCGCGGATGCGGGACGGCCTGTTCGCGGCCGAGGGCTCCGATCGGCTGCTGGTCGACGAGTCCGTCGAGTCCGGTCTCGACCACGCCCTCGAGCGGGTGCCTCCGGTGCAGCACGCCGCCGTGCAGCTCTCCCCGCTGCTGACGGCCTCGCGCGACGCTCGCAGGTTCGTGACCCGCACGCTGCTCGACTGGCAGCTGCCGCGGCTGGTCGCGCCCGCCAGCCTGGTGGTCAGCGAGCTGGTGACGAACTCCATCGTGCACGCGGTGACAGTCATCGAGCTCACGCTCAGCGTCGCCGACGACAAGCTGCGGATCGCGGTGCACGACCACGGCGGCGGCAGTCCCCGGGCACCGGGTGGGGAGGCCGCAGAGCATCTGCTCGGCGGCCGCGGGTTGATGGTGGTACAGGCGTTCACCTGCTGCTGGGGAGTGTTCCCCAGCCGAGGCCGCGGCAAGACGGTGTGGGCGGTGACCGACCAGGGGCGCCCGGCCCAGGGCCAGCGCTCCCGCGCCACGTCCTCGTAGGGCAGACTCGTCGGGGTGCAGCCGACTCGTGGCGACGGACCGGCCGGACGGTCGTGGTGAGTCGCGTCGTCGTGGTGGGGGCCGGGTTGTCCGGGCTCACCGCCGCCTGTCACCTGGCGGGCCGGGGTCACGACGTCACCGTGGTCGAACGTGAGCAGGAGCCGGGTGGGCGTGCCGGCAGGCTGCGCCGCGACGGTTACACCTTCGACACCGGGCCGACGGTGCTCACCATGCCGGTGCTGCTGAGGGAGGCGTTCGCCGCCGCCGGTGCGTCGCTGGACGACCTGCTGACGCTGCGCCGCCTGGACCCGGCGTACCGCGCATGCTTCGCCGACGGCAGCACCATCCACGTCCGGCACGGCCGCGACGCCATGGCCGAGGAGATCCGGCGGGCCAGCGGGCCCGACGACGCCCGGGCGTTCGAGGAGTTCGTCGACTGGCTGACGCGGCTGTACCGGCTGGAGATGGGCCCGTTCATCGCTCGCAACTTCGACTCGCCGCTGGACCTGGCCGTGCCGCCCGGAGCGGCACTGCGGCTGCTGCGGCACGGCGGCTTCGGCCGGCTCGGCGCCCGGGTGCGCCGGACGTTTCGCGACGAGCGGCTGCATCGGCTGTTCAGCTTCCAGGCGATGTACGCCGGCCTGCCGCCGCGCGAGGCGCTCGCCCTGTACGCCGTGATCACCTACATGGACACGGTCGAGGGCGTCTACTTCCCCGAGGGCGGCATCCATGCGGTGCCGCGGGCGCTGGGCGTGGCGGCCGCGAAGGCGGGCGCGGAGTTTCGCTACGGCACGCCGGTCGAACGCGTGCTGCTCGGCTCCGGTGCCACCGGCCCCGTCCGCGGCGTGCGGCTCGGCACCGGCGAGACCATGCCGGCCGACGAAGTGGTGTGCACGGTCGACGTCCCGGTCGCCTACGCCCGACTGCTGCCCGGTCTGCCGGCCCCGCGGGCCGTACGACGCGGCCGGTACTCCCCGTCGGCGGTCGTGTGGCACGTCGGTGTGCGGGGGACGCCGCCGCCGGACGCGGCGCACCACAACATCCACTTCGGCCGGATGTGGGATGACGCCTTCGACGCGTTGATGCACCGGGGCACGCTGATGCCGGACCCCTCGCTGCTGGTGGGTGTGCCGACCGTGTCCGAGCCCGCGCTGGCCCCGCCCGGTGGTTCTGCGCTGTACGTGCTGGAGCCGGTACCCAACCTCGACGGCCGCGTCGACTGGACGACCGAGCGGCCGCGGGTGCGCGAGCGGCTGGCGACACGGCTGGCCGACCTCGGGTACCCCACCGACGTGGTCACCGAGGAGCTCGTCGACCCGCTCGACTGGGAGCGGCAGGGCATGGAGCGGGGTACGCCGTTCGCGCTCGCCCACACGTTCGCGCAGACCGGCCCGTTCCGCCCCGGCAACGTCGACGCGCGTGCGCCTGGACTGGTCTTCGCCGGTTCTGGCACGGTGCCCGGTGTGGGCGTGCCGATGGTGGTGCTGTCCGGCCGGCTGGCGGCCGACCGGGTGGACGAGCACGTGCGTGCCGCCGGCCGGGGAGCGACGGCTGGCGGCCAACACCAGCGGTGGCGGCGATGACCGGGCTGCAGCGGCGGGTCCCGGCCGGCGACACAGCGGCGATGCCCACGGGCGGACCGGTCTCGGCCGCCCGGCTTGCCCGGTCGTACCGCCGGTGCGAGCGCATCACCCGCGCCCACGGGACGACGTACTGGTGGGGCGCACGGCTGCTGGCGCCGGAGCGTCGCCGCCATGTGCACGCGATCTACGCGCTGTGCCGGCTGGCCGACGACGTGGTCGACGACATGGGCTCCCGGGACGACGACGGCAGGCCTGTGCCTTCGGTGCCGCAGCGGCGGGAGGCGCTGGCTGCGTTCCGGCGCCGGTTCGAGGCGGGACTTGCGGCCGGCGGCTGCGACGACGACGTGCTGGCCGCGGTGGTGCACACGGTCCGGGTCTGCCAGATCGATCCCGAGTGCTTCGACCGGTTCTTCCATGCGATGGCCATGGACCTCGACGTCGCGACGTACGAGACGTTCGAGGACCTGTGCGGCTACATGGAGGGGTCCGCGGCGGTCATCGGGGAGATGATGCTGCCGGTGTTGGAGCCGCTGGACGCGGCCGCGCGGGAGCCGGCGCGGTCGCTGGGGCTGGCGTTCCAGCTCACCAACTTCCTGCGCGACGTGGGCGAGGATCTCGACCGCGGCCGGGTCTACCTGCCGCAGGCGGACCTGCGCCGCTTCGGTGCCGACCCGTGGCGGCGGCGGGTCGACGACGCGTGGCGGGAGCTCATGGCCTTCGAGATCGAGCGGTGCCGTGAGCTCTACCTCGCCGCCGACGTGGGTATCCCGCTGCTCCCGCCCCGCTCGGCGCGCTGCGTGCGGACCGCCCGGCTCCTGTACTCCGGGATCCTCGACCGCATCGAGGCGGCCGACTACGACGTGTTCGGTACGCGGTGTCGGCTCCCGACCTGGCGCAAGGCCGCGGTCGCCGCGAGCGCCCAGATCAGCGCACCACCCGGGTCGGTCCCCGTGGAACTGGTGCCGATGCCGCCGCGCGACCGGCTCCGGCCCACCTGGCAGGAGGCGAGGCCCGCGCGGATCGCCGAGTCGCTGCGGCGGGCGCTGGCCCGTCCCGCCGGCAACTGGTACGTCGTCGCGGCGAGCCGGGAGGTCGGACGGCGCCGGCCCCAGGGCGCGACGGTGGCCGGCGAGGAGGTGGTGCTGTGGCGCACCGCGGACGGCGCGCTGGCTGCCGGACCGGGTGTCTGTCCGCACCTGGGGGCGCCGCTGTGCGACGGCGAGGTCATGCACGGCCGGGTGGTATGCCGGTGGCACGGTCTGGCGCTGGGGCAGGAGGGCTTCCCCGGTTGGTCGCCCTATCCGGCGTACGACGACGGCGTGCTGGCCTGGGTGCGGCTCGACCGGGTCGGTGGTGAGGAGCCGAGCGAGCGGCCGCTGGTGCCGGACCGGCCGCCGGTGACCGGGTCGATCGACGCGGTGATGACCAAGGTCGGCACCTGCGAGCCTGACGACGTGGTCGCCAACCGGCTCGACCCGTGGCACGGCTCGTGGCTGCACCCGTACTCGTTCAGCCACCTCACGGTCGACGAGGCGGCATCCGGCCCGGACCGTCTTGTCGTCGATGTGACCTTCCGCCTCTCCAGGCGTTGGGGGGTGCCGGTGCGGACGGAGTTCACGGCACCGGACCGGCGCACGATCGTCATGCGCATCACCGACGGAGAGGGCGCGGGCAGCGTGGTCGAGACGCACGCGACGCCTCTCGGCGTGGGCACGGACGGCACGCCGCGCACCGCCGTCATCGAGGCGACCGTGGCCTACTCCCCGCGCCGGGGCTTCGCCGCATCCACCCGCGCGGCCGCCGCGGTCCGGCCGCTGATGGTGAAGGTCGCGCAGCGGCTGTGGGCCGACGACCTCGCGTACGCCGAGCGCCGCTACGCCCTGCGCACGAACGGCCGTTTCCCCGGCTGAACGTCTCGTGGAGCAGCGGCGCGCATGCTCCGGAGAGCACGGGCCCAGCGGAACGGCGCGAGTCGCGGCCGCGTCGGCACGCTCCACAGGTCGTGGCCTGCCACGCCCCAGCGGGCCAGCAGTGCGTCGGCGGCCTGGAAGCCGGTGGTCGCCGCCCGCTCCATCAACGCCACCGGAAGGTCGCACCGCACGCCGTCTCCGGCGAGGACCACCCGCGGCTCGGGTGTGCCGACCGTCGGCCGTGTCGCCCACGATCCGGGCGCGGCCAGCGGGCAGTCGTCGCGCACCAGCCACTCCTCGTGCACGACGCCCGCCGACCCCGTCTCCGGGTACACGGTGTGCAGCGCCCGGCGCAGCGCGTGGCGCAGGTCCGGCTCGTCGTACCCGGAGGGCAGCGCGTAGGCGTGCAGCTCGACCACCGACCCGCCCGCGCGGCGCGACCAGGCCGCGGCCTCGCCCTCGAACCGCTCGAGCACGCTCACGTTGTCCAGCGGCCCGAACCCGCTCGTGCCGAGGAAGGCCGTCCGGCCGGGGTCGACGGGCCGGTCGAGCCACAGGCGCCACACGGCGAACGCCGGCGCCGTCCGCAGCGCGGCGACGCGGGCCCGCCAAGATGCATCGCCGAGGGTAGCCGAGGCGCCGACGAGGCGCTGCAGCCCGCGCACGTCGGCGGCGAGCACCGCCGCATCGGCCTCGACCGGTTCGTCGCCGCAGTGCACCCGCACGCCGGCGTCGACCGGCTGCACCGACGCCACGGTGGCCCCGCAGCGCACCGTCGCGCCCAGGCGGCGCAGCAGCCGCGCGGCCGGCTGCCACAGGCTGGCCGCATAGGTGTCGGCGGGCACGTCGAACAGCAGCCCCTCGCCCGACCCGACGAAGTAGGCGTGGAACATCGCCACCAGCTCGGCCGCCGAGAGCTCTTCTGGGTGGGCGAAGAAGCTGCGCGCGAACACCTCGAGCGCGAGGTGCCGGGCGGCGCTGGGAAACCGCAGCCGGTCGAGGTAGGCCGCGGCCGACTCACCGTCCAGCTCGGCGTATGTCTCCGGGAACGCGACGTCGAGGAGGCCGAGGGCGGTCGGCAGGTGCACGCCGGCCAGGCCGCGGAGAGTGAAGGTGGGGCTCTGCCGGACGAACGCCGCGACGTTCAGCGGCGGGCGTGCGGGGAGCCTGGCGAAGCTGTCGCGCGCGCCGGAGGAGTGCCACAGCGGGTAGTCCGGCAGCGGCACCAGTGCGGACAGTGTGGGGTCGAGCCGGCGCAGCAGCAGCCGCAGGTTGTAGTACTGCCGGAAGAACGCGTGGAAGCCCCGGGACATGGTGGCCGGGTCGCCGTCGGCCAGCGTCACCGGCCAGGCACCGACCCGGCCGCCGAGGTAGGGCTCGCGTTCCAGCAGCGTCACCGCAACGCCCCGCTCCGCCAGCGCGACCGCAGCGGTGACCCCGGCGACGCCCCCACCGACGACGGCGACGTGCGGGCGCCGGTCCAGGTGCGCGACGTCGGGCAGCCCGGCGGGGCCGGGATGCAGCTCCGCGCGGGGGTCGCGGCCCGGCCGAGCCGGACCCTGCGCGAGTGCCGCCACGGTGCTCACGCGGCTGGACCGGCCTGGGTGCCGCTGCCGGGGGCCGTGGCCACGAACGAGTGCACGATGCCGCGCTGCCAGCCGGTCGCGGGCAGCGCGCGTACGCCGGTGAACCCCGCGCGCCGCAGCCGATTCTCGAACGCACCGACACCGTCGAACGCCAGCACGCTGCGCTCCAGGTAACGGTAGAGCGTGGTGTCGCGCGACACTGCCCACGCCAGCGGCACGACCACCCCGTGGCACACCACCCGCCACCGGGCCCGCGCCCACCCGGAGTCGGCCACGGAGTACTCGTGCACCACCAGGCGGCCTCCCGGGGCGAGCAGGTCGCGGACCGCAGCCAGCACGCCGTCGCGGTCGGCCACATTCCGGACCAGGTACGCCGCCAGCACACCGTCGAAGCCGGGCTCGATGCCCTCACGGTGCAACGCCGTACTCAGGTCCTCGGCCCGCGCGTGGACGAAGCGGACTCCGGGCGGCCACGGCTTCGCCCGGGCGGCGGCGACCATGCCGCCGGACGCGTCGACTCCGACCACCTCGGCGCGGGGATGGACGCGCAGCAGGGCCGCCGTACTCGCGCCGGTGCCGCAGCCGAGGTCGAGCAGGCGCGGCCGCGGGGACGCCTGAAGGTGCAGCCGGCAGGCCGACATGCGCAGGTGCTTGTGGTACCCGGGGTTCAGCCGCACCAGCAGGTCATAGTGCTCCGCAGCCGCGTCGAACCCCGCCGACACGTCGGCCGGGTCGCTACCGGCGGGTGGACGGGCGCTCATGCCGAGGACCTCTCGGTCTCGGCCGGTTCCTCACGCGCCGCGGCACGCTCCCACAGGACAATCGTCAGCGTGACCATTGCGAACCCGAACCCGAAGTCCTCGACCGGGATGTCCCACGGGAAGCGGACGCCGGTCATCTGGCTCCCGTCGTAGATGACGATCGGGGAGGACAGCTTGGTCAGCCAGCCGTCGACCGGCACCTGGAAGGCGAAGACGATGGCCATGGCGAACCAGTACCGCACGGTGGTGAAGACGCCCGTTCGCCAGACGAGCACCTCGAGCAGGACCACCGCGAGGACGGCGACTGCTGTGAGGAGCGTGTACTCGGGGAGGCCGTTCATGCCGGTTCCTCGTCCGCTGCCCGGCGGCCGCGGAGCACCCGGGCCGTCTCGAGCACGCGTCCCACAGCCTCGTAGGTCAGCAGCCCGCAGATGGGGACCGTCACGAAGAACACCAGCTCCTCGACCGGCATCGACAGCGGCAGATGCCAGCCGGTGGTGAAAGTCCCGGAGTAGGTCCAGTGGTCGCGGAGGATGCCGACCACGTCCCAGACGGAGAAGACGAGCACGACCGGCAGCAGCGCGCGCATCAGCCGGCGCGGCCGCCGGTAGACGCGCGCGCCGAGGACCAGCTCCAACGGCAGGGTGATCGCGAGGCAGCCTGCCATCAGCAGCAGGTACTGGTACCGGTCGATGCCTGGCCTCCTCCGCGCGGTGGCACGCCGGCGGTGTTCCGAAACATCCCGGCCTGACCTACCGCAGGCTATCTGCCGCCGGTTCCGCGAGCGGGCAGTGCGTGCCCGTGTAGATCGTGGGCATGCAGCGGTTGCAGTGGGTGCAGACACCGGCGCCGACGTGGTCCTGCTGCATCCGGACGACCAGGTCGGGCTCGCGCAGCAGCGCCCGCGCCATCGCGACGTACTCGAAGCCCTCCGCCATCGCCTGCTCCATGGTGTCGCGGCGGTTGATGCCGCCGAGCAGGATCAGTGGCATGTCGAGGGCCTCCCGGAACCGGCGCGCGTACGGCAGCAGGTAGGCCTCCTCGAACGGGTACTCGCGCAGGAACCGTCTGCCGAGGAGGCGCATGCCGAGGTTGACCGGAAAGCGCATGGCTGATGCGAACTCCTGGCGGGGCGCGTCACCGCGGAAGAGGTACATCGGGTTCATCAGTGAGCTGCCGGCGCTGAGCTCGAGCGCGTCGAGAGCGCCGTCGGACTCGAGCATCCGCCCGAGCTGGATGCTCTCCTCGATGCCGAACCCGCCGCGGGCGCCGTCGCTCATGCTGAGCTTCGCAGTGACGGCGACGTCGCTGCCGACCGCCTCCCGCACCGCGGTGGCGACCTGTCGGGCGAAACGGGCGCGGTTGTCCAGGCTGCCGCCCCAGCGGTCCTTACGCCGGTTGAGCAGCGGGCTCAAGAAGGCGCTGAGCAGGTAGTTGTGGCCCATGTGCAGCTCGAGGCAGTCGAAGCCGGCGCGTGCGGCGAGCCTGGCGCCGGCGACGTAGTCGGCGGTGACCCGGGCGATGTCGGGCTCCGTGGCCGCGCGGACCATCTGCATGCTCAGCGGGCTCGGCATCCGGCTCGCCGACAGCGCACGCGTCCGGTTGGACCGGCCGTTGGCCACCGGTCCCGCATGCCCGAGCTGCCCCGCGACCGCAGCTCCCTCCGCGTGCAGGGCCTCGGTCAGCCGCTGCAGCCCCGGCAGCGCCTCGTCACGCAGGTAGATCTGGTGCCGGTCGGTGCGGCCCTCGGGGGCCACGGCCAGGTAGGCGACGGTGGTCATGCCGACCCCGCCGCGGGCCACCCGGAGGTGGTAGTCGATGAGGTCGTCGGTCACGAGCGCGTCCGGGGTTCTGCCCTCGAAGGTGGCCGCTTTGACCACCCGGTTGCGCAGCCGGATGGGGCCAAGCAGTGCCGGCGCGAAGACGTCGGGACGCGCCGCCGGGAGAGGCGACGGGGACGGCTCGGGCATGTGGCCTCGTCTGTTCAACCAAACACTTGCTTGGTCAGTGTAGTGGGACGGACGAGGCGGTGCATGATGCCGGGTGCCGTCGCGGTCCCCAGGGCCACCCAGACCAGAGGCGGCCGTGTCGTCACGTGGGGCACCGTGTGGGAGGTGCTGCGCAGCATCGAGCGCTCAGTACGATGACCGCGTGAGGGTGCTCGACGCGGTCCGACGTGGTCAGACCCGCACCAGGAGACGCGTCCTGCTCGGCCAGCTGTCCGGGCCGCTGCGCAGCTTCCTCGGCACCGAGGCCGGCAGCGCCGGCATTCTGCTCGTCGCGGCCGCCGTCGCGCTGCTCTGGGCCAACTCGCCGTGGTCGGATCTCTACGCGTCGCTGTGGAGCGCGCAGGGATCGGTCCGGCTGGGCGACGCCGAGATCGCGATGGACCTCGGGCACTGGGTCAACGACGGGCTGATGGTGCTGTTCTTCTTCGTCATCGGCCTCGAGGTGCGGCGGGAGTTCTCGATGGGAGAGCTGACCGACCGCCGCCGTGCCGTCGTACCGATGGTGGCCGCGCTCGGCGGCATGGTCGTCCCCGCGCTGTTGTTCCTGGCCATCAATCCCACCGGCGAGGCCGCACGCGGATGGGGCGTCGTGATCGGCACGGACACCGCATTCCTGCTCGGGGCGCTGGCCCTGGTCGGTCCGTCATGCTCGACCCAGCTGCGGGTGTTCCTGCTGACGTTGACGGTGATCGACGACATCGTGGCCGTCACCGTTATCGGCGTCGTCTATTCCGACTCGCTGCGAGCCGGTCCGCTGGCGGCGGCCGCGGCCTGTCTCGCGGCACTTGCGCTGCTGAGCCGGGTGGCCGTGTGGCGCAGCTCCGCCTATGTCGGGGTGCTGCTGGTGCTGTGGGTCGCGACCGTGCAGGCCGGGCTGCACGCCTCCATCGCCGGCATGGCGGCCGGGTTGCTGGTGGTGGCGCACCCGCCCGGCCGGCGGGAGGTGGAGGGTGCCGCGTCGCTGTTCCGGGCGTTCCGGCAGTCGCCGATGCCCGACGTCGGTCGGTCGGCCAAGCAGGGCATCGCCCGGGCGATCTCGGTCAACG